>JBIIKD010000181.1:0-2915 GCA_044233345.1 Chlamydiia bacterium | reverse complement strand
TTAAATAAATTGTATAATCTTCCTCTTCGAGTGAAGGAGCTTCTGTCCGAACGTGTACTCCTGGAAATCGAACCCCTAAATCTTGGTAAAGAGCATGACGCATTTTTGGAATTTTTTCCTCAATGAATTTTCCCCCTTCGCGGTCTTTTTTAATCAATTCTGCTAAATGGGATCCAACTTCTAGGATGACAGGAAGAGTAAGTGCATAGTCATCGCCACCACCACGAATAACTGCACTGCCTCCAGGGCCCGTCTCCATAACAGTCTGACCACCAGAAGCAGCGATTCCTGCAAGCCTTAGTTTTCGTTGTTTAAAGAAAGAATTCATTCCAACGCCACCGAGCCCAAGGGCCAAACTTAAAAATAGTAAAGAGGGAAATGCTGGGACAAGAGCCATTAAAAATGTAACACCAGCTCCAATTAAAAGTCCTTTAGGATGAGAGAGAAGTTGTGAAGAAATATCTCTACCAAGGTTTGCATCTTCTTTATCGCTGGAAACACGAGTGGTAATCATACCAGCTGTAAGAGAGATTAAAAGAGAGGGTACTTGGGATACAAGACCGCTACCAATAGAGAGCAAGGTATAGGTTTGTGCAGCTTGCATAGCCGACATTCCATGCATTGTTACCCCAATAATAAGCCCCCCAATGATGTTAATGATCGCAATTACAATACCCGCGATTACGTCTCCTTTTACGAATTTCATCGCACCATCCATCGCTCCGTAGAGTTGGCTTTCTTTTTGAAGAGCCAAGCGAAGAAGTCTTGCTTGAGATGAATCAATAATCCCAGAACGCATATCTGCATCGATACTCATTTGCTTACCAGGCATCGCATCTAGAGTAAAACGAGCAGCAACTTCCGCAACCCTTTCCGCTCCCTTTGTCACCACAATAAATTGAACGATTGTAATGATTAAGAAAACAACGCCCCCTACAATAAAATTTCCTCCCACTACGAAATTTCCAAAAGCAAAAATCACCTCTCCTGCGTTTGCGTAAAGGAGAATTTGTTTCGTTGCAGAAATTTCAATACCAAGTCTAAAAAGGGTCGTAATAAGTAGGATTGAAGGGAAAACAGATAGATGAACTGCTTTTGAAATATATAGCGCAACCATCAAAAGGGAGATGGAAGCTGTAAGATTAATACCGATTAAGGCATCAATAATAACAGGGGGTACAGGCATGATGATCATCATGATGATCACAATTACAAAAAATGCTAAAACCACGTCACTTGATTGACTGATCAGGGATAAAGCTCTTGAGCCTCCAAACCATCGGGTGAATTTGTCTAGCTTTCCTTTCATGGTTTGAAGATCTCCAGTGTTTCTTCTTGTTCAACTTCTTTTTCCAATTTCCCAATCCATTTCAAAATTTCCGCAACAGCTTCATAAGTTTCTTCAGGAATATAGGCGCTTATTTTTCCCTTATAATATAAAGTGTGCGCTAATTCAATGTTTCTCATAATCGGAATGTTATTATCTAGGGCAACTTTTATAATCTCTTCAGCCACAGCATCTAAGCCCATTGTAATAATTTTGGGTGCAGGCTCATTTACTTCATCATATTCTAAAGCAATAGCAAGATGAGTTGGATTTGTTACAATCGCTCGCGCTCTTTTTGCAGATGGGGGCCCTTCTTGATAAGCGATTTCTTGTGCAGCTTGTCTTCGTTTCCCTTTAATATAGGGATCGCCCTCTGTATCTTTATATTCTTGCTTTACTTCATATTTTTCCATTTTCATTTCTTTAGCAAAGTTCTTTTTTTGAAAAACTAAGTCAAAGATACCAATAGTAATAAAGAAAATACCTACTCTTAGAACAACTTTCTTAAGAAAGGTTGCAAAAATAATCGTGCTGTTGAGTAGGGGCATTCCACATGTTGCAATGATCTCATTAAGGCTGTCATAAACAACTGAATAGATGAGAATAACAGCACCTGTAATTTTTAGAATAGATTTTAAAAGTTCGACAAATGTTTTTACCTTGAAGAGATTTTTTAAATTGGTTACAGGATTGAGTCTTTTAATATCGGGCTTCATCGCTTGCATAGAAAAAACAGGACCGACAATCAAAAAGCTAACTAGCACCCCAATACTTGCAACAACAACCATAAGAGGAATAGAAGTGGTAAAAATCACCTGAAGAGCCGTTCCCATAAGATTGCCAGCTTCACCTTGTAAATTGAAGTTGGGTCCAATAGTTCGAAATTGCTGTATAAGATAGGCGCTAAGAGTTGCGTAAATTTGCCCTGATAAAGCTAATGCGCCTGAAATAGAAATGATAAAAGTAAACGCTGCTGGAAAATCTTGGGACTTTGCAACCTGCCCCTTTTTTCTAGCATCCCGCATTTTCTTCGGGGTTGCTTTTTCACTCTTTTCTGCCATGTCTTGATTTCTTCTTAAAACCCTTTATCATAGCCCGCAGTATTCAAAATGGCAATCGCTTTTTATGATAAGTAAACAGTCTTTTACCCCTCTTATTTTGAGTGAATTACACTGATTTCCTAATTATAGGAAAATTAATTCAAGGTGTGCTGAAAGAATTTTTAATGATCAATTATGATAGAAAAGGATCACGTCGTCGTCTTGCACGATGTAATTTTTTCCCTCGAGCCGTGCGCGCCCCGCTTCTTTGGCTCCTGTTCGCCCATTATATTTGACCATATCAGCGACCGATATTACTTCTGCTCGAATAAAACCTTTTTGTAAATCGGTATGGATCTTTCCAGCAGCTTCTGGTGCACTGGATCCTTTAACAATAGTCCAAGCACGAGTTTCTTTTTCCCCTGTCGTAAAATAGGTGAGAAGACCTAATGTATCAAAAGAGGTTCGAATAAGGCGAGCAAGGCCGCTTTCTTCAAGGCCGAGCGATGTTAGGTATTCTTTAGCATCTCCATCAGAAAGGGAAGCTA
>JBIIKD010000087.1:0-6260 GCA_044233345.1 Chlamydiia bacterium | reverse complement strand
TTCCGATATCGTTCTACGGCTTCAGCAAAGGTATGTCGCCGCCCTTCCGAATAAAGCTGCTGTCTCCCACAGCGAATGTCAGCTTCAACTTTTTGAATCCATGCTTTTGCGTCTGTTTTTCTATCGAATACGGCGGTGACAGACTTTGATATTCCCTTCAGCCTAATTTCGGCTTGAAATCTTGTACTACCATTTTTGAGTTTCCTTTCTCTGATAAATCCCATTTTGACTCCCTTTATCAAGCGACAGCAAGACAGTTAGTCCTTAGAACGGACCGTCTTAACGCTTGATTTACAGTTACTTAAAAGGAGAGGATTCGTTTTTGCCGTAAATCCAACGGAATCGACACTCCAAAGTGATTGCTCAAAACTATTTTTGGCAACCCAGTTTGGGTGATTTAAGGAAACTTAGCCATTACGGCTATATTACGGCATTCTCCGGCAAGAGAAAATGTAGGAGCACGTAAAGTACTCCTACAGAATGTGGCCAGAACTGGAATCGAACCAGCGACACAAGGATTTTCAGTCCTCTGCTCTACCAACTGAGCTATCTAGCCGATATGATATGAAGAATAGGATAATCTTTTATTAGATTATTGACAAGCAGTCTATTGGTAATTTTTTCCTTTTTCTTGGGCGATTGCGCGCATTGCTTCGATAATATCTGCTAAACCTTCTTTATGTTTAGCAGATATGGGAAAAATCTTGTGTTTGACATTTTTATGAGCCTTTTTAAAGGCTGCGATTTTCTCTTCTGCGGAGGGGAGGTCTGCTTTATTAAGGGCTATAATAAACGGTTTTTCAAGAAGGTCTGTGTTGTAAGAGGCGATCTCATTTTGTAGGAGGTGGAAGTCTTGAAGGGGATCGTGCTCATCTTCAGCTGCAATATCGATTACAAAAACAAGCGCTGCGCTTCGTTCTATATGTTTTAGAAACTCAATTCCAAGTCCACGACCTAGGTGGGCATCTTTAATAATCCCAGGGATGTCAGCTAGGTAGATTCGAGAGTAGTCGGGAAACTGTATGTAGCTTAAATTGGGTTTTAATGTGGTAAATGGGTAGTCTCCGATCTTTACCTGATTGGGAGTAATTGCAGAGAGAAGAGTCGATTTCCCAGCATTAGGAAGGCCTACAAATCCGACATCTGCGATAAGCTTAAGCTCAAGCTCAACTTCTATAGAGGCCCCATCTCTTCCTGGCGTGCATTTTATTGGCGCTCGATTGGTTGGGGATTTGAACCGATTGTTGCCCCATCCGCCATTCCCACCTTCGCAAATAAGAAATTCTTCTTTGTCTTCTTTTAGATCGCGGAGAATTTCTCCTGTTTCGACGCACTTAACAAGGGTTCCACAGGGGACGCGAAGAATTTTAGTCGCCCCGCTTTTCCCATGCCAACGGTTTGATCCGCCGTCGGTGCCATTATCTGCTTTGATTTGTGTAATATTGCGAAAATGATCTAAAGAAAAAATATCTTTAGAAGTAACAATAAGAATATTACCACCCTTTCCGCCGTCGCCGCCGCAAGGTCCTCCTTTTGGGATATATTTTGCCCGCATCCAGGCAACAACCCCATTGCCTCCTCGGCCAGCTTTTAGGGTCAGGGTAGTTCTGTCGATAAACATTATAGTACTTTTTTATCCAGCAGGTTGGACAGAGATGATTACCTTATCGCTTTTACGAAAGGCTACCACTCCATCAATAAGAGCATATAGAGTGTCGTCAGTTCCTCTTCCTACGTTCAGACCTGGGTGATATTTAGTCCCACGTTGACGTACAAGAATATTTCCAGAGCGCACTGGCTCTCCACCAAATTTTTTTACACCGAGACGTTTCCCAATCGAATCTCTACCGTTTCTCGATGAACCTTGTCCTTTCTTATGTGCCATGATTTACCTAACGTGATTATCCATTAATAGAAGTAATTTTGACTCGAGAAAGTTTTTGACGATGTCCTTTCTTTACTTGCGAGTGCTTTCGTTTTCTGTATTTAAAGATGATCAATTTTTCATCTTTTATTTGGCCTACGAGCTCCCCTTTTACGATTGCGCCCTTAAGTGTTGGACTTCCTACTTGCACTTTGCCTTCAGAGCCAATGAGAAGCACTTCTTCAAAAGAAACCGTTTTAGAGTCATTTTCAGGAAGGAGCTCCACATCAATGAAATCTCCTGATTTTACTCGGTATTGTTTGCTTCCAGTTTTGATGATTGCGTACATCGCTATAACCTTTTGTTGGATCGGCCCGCGATTATATATTACGAGGCCTTAGTGGTAAAGATAAAAAGTAAAATAGGGTAATGATAAGAGCGATAGTGGCTCCTGGAGGCCAATTAAAGTGGTACGAAAGGTAAATGCCCAGGAGCGTAAAAAAACTTGAAAAGAGGACTGCTAGTTTAATCATTTTTGAAAGGCTGATAGTAATTATATTTGCAATTACAGCGGGAAGGCAGAGGAGAGAGATCACTAAAATAGCCCCAATTGTTTGAATCATCATCACAACAGTAATAGAAACTAAAGAAATAAGTGTAAAATAAAGAAGGTCAACAGGTTGTTTTTGTAGGGTGCTTTGGACAACATCAAAAGAAATAGCTAAAAAACGGCGATGGAGTAAAAAAGAAAAGCCTACGATAAAGAGATCTAAAATAAAGAGCATATAGATATCTGTTTTGCTTGCCCATAGCAGATTGCCAAATAAAAAATTCATTAATTCGGCGTTGTTTCCAGGAACAGTCGAAATAAAAATTACGCCAATTGACATCCCAAGAGACCAAATAGCTGCTATGACGGAGTCTTCTCGTTGTTTGTGATAAAGATGGGTCCAGCCGATTAAAAGTCCAAAAATAAGCGCAAAAATTAAAGCTCCAAAAAGAGGGTGAAATAAAGGATTTTTAGTTACATGTTGAAGAAAAACAAAAAGGCCGAATCCTCCCAGTACTGCGTGAGAAATGCTTCCACTTAAAAAAACTACTCGTTTTGCAACTACATAAGATCCAACAATTCCAGAGGCAATAGAGGCTAGTAAGCCAGCAAGTATGGACATTTGTAAAAAAGGATTGTGAAAAAGGGCGCTAAAAAAAGAATGGGTCATTTTTTTTCCTCTCCTCCAATATGGTAAACACCAAGGGAGTGGTGGTTGCATATCGCTTCTTTTTTTAAGATTTCAATTTTTCCTTTTACGCAGATTGCTTGATCTATTTCGCTTAGTATGTCGGGGATTGTATGAGTGACGAAAAGAATGGTCTTTTTTTTGCTGTGCTCTAGGATTTTTTCTTGAATCAGTTTAGATACCTCTGCGTCAAGGCCTGTTGTTGGTTCATCGAGGATGATAATTTCAGGATCGCTCATAAGAGCCCTTGCAAGGGATGCTCTTTGTCTTTGCCCCCCTGAGATCGCACCGATTGATCGATCTTTTTCTTTTAATATCCCCATAAAATCTAACATTTCGAGGGTTTTTTCCTTCACCCCAGGAGGCCAAGTTCCATACCATGTAAGTTTTGAAAGTTCTCCCATGCGAACAAACTCTTCCACTGAAAGGGGGAAAAGGGGGTCAAAAAAAAAGGTTTGAGGAACATACCCGATCGAAGCTGGATGCTCTTTTGGAGGTTTCCCGTTAATAGTAATCGTTCCCCTTGTTGGCGTTAATAGTCCCATGATCAGTTTTAAGAGGGTGGTTTTTCCTCCTCCGTTAGGGCCAACAAATAGATAAAAGCCGCCCCGTTTTAAAGAAAGAGTTACATTTTCAAGTACAGATCGGGCTCCGTATTGATAGGAAACGTTTTCGAGGTGGATAAAATTTAGATCTTTAATCGTCATAGGAAGATTCCGGCGTGCTATAGAAAAGATCGCGAGCAGCTTCTTCTTTTTCATCTAGTTCATTGAAAGAGGTTGCTTTTTCTGTCCTAGGATGAGCTACAACGGCGGCTGTTAATAAGCGGATGGTTTCCATGTAATTTTGTTTGTAAGGATCGATTGTATAGGTTGGAAGATTGAGTTTTTGCGCAATGATGAGAGCGGCTTTATTAGAATGTTGTGGTTGGAGAAAAACACCTACTATAGCGGCTGATTTTTTTTGAATTTGCTCAGTTATCTTAGTGATTTCTTGTGTTCTAGGCTCTTTTCCTCCAGAGGGTTCGATAATGATTTGGTAGAGGTTGTAGCGTCCACAATAATAAGTGTAGGCTCCATGAGTAGTTACTAGGTATTTTCCTGAGCCGTGAGCATCGGTAATTTTTTTTTCCGTCGATTCATTCAGTTGGAGAAGATCATTCTCGAGTTTTTTTAAATTTTCTTTATACATGAGGATTAAATCAGGAGAAAGAGAGCTGAGTATTTTTTCAATAAATCGAGCTTGGTAGATGTCTAAAATTGGATCTAGCCAAAAATGGGAATCCGCCCAATGAATTTGATTTGATTCGTGCTTGTGGCATGAGTTTCCACAGTTGCTAGGAAGAGTAGGGACCTCTCCTTGTAAATTATAGATCACAAGATCTGGGCTCGTTTCGTAAAGTTTTGTGGATAAACGGGGTTCAAATTCCTCTCCTATGGTAAACCATGCAACAGCGCCTTGCAAATAATCCATGTCCTTGTAAGTAGGCTCCCAATTATGTGGGTCTATCCCAGGAGGCACCGCGCAGCGGACATCAACACTGTCTCCTGCGATTTGTTGAATAAGTTCTATATAAGGGGCTACGCTAACTAAAATAATGGGCTTTTCTTTTTTAGTGGGGAGATCTTTATTTGTAGAGCAGCCACATAAAGCTAAAAAAAGGAGGAAGGCAAGAGAGCGTTTTTTCATTTAGTTCCCAAGAAAATAGATGATTTCCTCGACTATACTAAAGAGAATAGAAAAGTTCTATAAACTTTTGTAATAGAAGTTAGAGATGAAAGCAAAAAAAATCATGATTTTAGAAAAAACTTGTAAAAGATTGGTTTTTTCGCTACCCTACTCTGAATTTTCTTTTGGCTATTTGGCTGTTTGGGTATATTGCGGCAGTTAAGCTCGGTATAGGGGTTCAAATGGTCAAAAATTTTTGGAGGAGTGTTCGAGTGGCTGATGGAGCACGCTTGGAAAGCGTGTATACGTTAATAGCGTATCGTGGGTTCGAATCCCACCTTCTCCGACTTATTTGGGGGACTAAAAAATGAGGTGCCCCTTTTGTGGAAATGAAGAGTCCAAGGTAACCGATTCGAGAAACGGTGCAGATTCACGCACTATTAGACGTCGACGTGAGTGCTTAAAGTGTATGCGCCGATTCACTACATTCGAAAGCATCGATCTTACCATTCAAGTAAAAAAACGGGATGGAAAGTATCAAGAATTTCAAATTGAAAAATTGATTAGGGGTCTTGATGCCGCTTGTCGCCATACTCGTATTAGCCATGATCAAGTGCGTGCGCTTGCGTCTGATATTATGCAGACTATTTTTGAAAGGGGAATTCGTGAAATTGATTCGTTAGAAATCGGAGAGATTCTAATGGACAAATTAAAAGTTTTGGATACAGTAGCTTATGTGCGTTTCGCATGTGTCTATCGACGATTTAAAGATAGAGATGAGCTGATGCATGCATTAGAAGATGAGAATCAGATATGAGGGGTATAGTATGGGGTTATCGGAAAAGGAAATAGAAGAATTTAAGAAAAAGCTTCTTGCTTTAAGGCAGCAGCATAGAGCGGCGTTTGAAGGGACGGCTTGTGATGTGAAAAAAGCAGATGACGCTCGTGGAGGGTCACAGCACCATGCAGATGAAGGGACAGATGATTTTGGCCGAACGATTAGTATTGAAGTTACGGCAAGAGAATTAGATGTCATTAAGCAAATTGATCGCGCTTTAGAGAAAATAGAAGAGGGCACTTATGGTCTTTGTGATATGAGTGGGGATCCGATTCCTATGAAGCGATTGGAAGCTATTCCTTATGCAACAATGACAAGAGATGCACAAGAAAGATTAGAGCAGGAGAAATTGTTATGAAATTGAATGGGAGGTTTTTTTGTCTTCTTTTTTTAGCCTCCTTTGTTCTTTTTTTTATCGATTTTTTTATTAAGCAATGGACAGTGTGTTCTTTATATTCTCCTCGCCTTGTTTTTGAGACTCCATTTGGAATTGATTTTATTTTGCAAAAGCTGACAAATAGAGGTGCTGCTTGGGGGATGTTTTCCGGTTACCATGATATTTTGCTTGGTTTTAGAATCGGTGTGATTGGAGCGCTTTTGGCCTATATACTTCTTCTTTGTAAATCAAAACCGATTGCAAAGAAGAAGTATA
>JBIIKD010000179.1:0-2962 GCA_044233345.1 Chlamydiia bacterium | reverse complement strand
TCTGTTAAAAACCTTGCGACAGAAAAATTTCAAGGATCTTCCTTAATTTTAGCCTATAAAGAAGTTTTAGAAGATGGCGGCCGTTTAGAAATAAATTCAAATTTTGTTACATCTAATCATAATTTTTCTAAAGAAACGATAAAGGAGGAGATTAAAAAAAGTTTTACTTCATCAAAATCATCTATAATAGGAATTCCTGTTGTGTTGAAAGGGCCTTTATTTTTTGCAGATCATATTGTTACTTTAGTCGTTAACAAAGATAGTAACGAAATAGAATTTTACGATTCTAAGGGGCTTTCTTTAACTGATAGGGGTAATTCAAGGATTATTTCTTCTTCTGATATGCAGCTATTAGAATTTGTAGAAATTATCCAAGAGGTCTTTTTTGAAAACAAACCTCGCCCATCGATTATAGAGCATTTAAATAGAGATCAAACAGATCATCACAATTGTGGTATCTATGTTGTTAATTTTTTAGAGAGAAAAAAAGAAGAAATTGAAAACCCATCTGGTTCTAAACCCTCTCCACTTTCTTTAGAAAGTGCCAATGGTGATTATCGTAAAACACTCATCCATAATTTACACCACCATTATACTCGCTAAGACTCGTTAAAACCCAATTGGCTACCTATTTCATCTCCAGATGTCATCGAGGCAGATGGGTTTAAAATACTATTTTTAAAAAAAATATAAGCGCTTACCAATTGTTGTGAAAATATATATTCTATGATATCAAAAAATCATGGGATCAAAAATCAACAGAAAATGGGAAGAGCGTGCGATTGATGTGCTTATCCCCCATATAAAGTCTTTTATTGACCACTCCCTACAGAAAGGGGTGATTTTAGAACTGGAGGTTGGACTAAACCACCTATCTCCTTGTATGGCTTCTTATCATCCTATAAATCATATCAATATCGATCCTAAAACGCCCTCTAAATGGGCTGATTCTTTATCTCGTTTGGGTGTTTTTGACACTGTTCTTTGTAGCGATTTTTCACTTGAAGCAGATCCAATTTCCCGCTGCTCTGCAAAAGCTAGTTTAGAAAATGGAAAAAATCTTCTTCTAAAAATAGAGGAAACATTCAAAGAGCTGTCCACAATAAAATACTCAGATCATGACTTAGATCTTTTTTGTAACTCAATGAGTCTAAGTCAACCCCAAGAACTTGTTGAGTTTCTTGATCAGCTTTGCCAAAAAGAACAAATTTCTGAAAACCAAAAATCGATGATGATAAAAAAATATCATCTTAAATCTGAACAAAAATGCTCTTCTTCCCACACCCTTTTACATCGCGAGCCTGATCTTCTCTTACCTCTTGTAGAAGAGTGCCTTTCCCACCACATGCATAAAGGAAGTCGGTTTATTGGATTATCAGGAGACCCCACATCTAAATTTGAAAGCACTCCATTTTTTGAAAGGATTATTACAAATCCAAATTTTGGGTATGAAGAAAAGCTTATCTCTGTAGAAGATCTCGCGATGCTTGGATTTGTTGTCGAAAAATTAGGGAACTAATGCCTTCTAGTGAAATCCCAAAGATCAAAAAAGGATCTGCGGTACTTAACTCTGATTACTACAACACCCCTAAAACTTCCCTTATGATTTTTCATTTTGAAAGCGTTCCCTTTCCATCTATTCTATCTCGACTAAAAAAATGCACAATTCAACATGCTTCGATAGATAGCAAAGAGTTCTATCTATTCGATCATTTTTTTGAAAAAACTGAAGGGGAAGAATTACGCCAATTTTTTGAAAACGCCTCTTTCAGTAGACACAGTTATGGGAGTCCAGAAAGTATAGAAAAAGGGGAAAAACCAGCGGCTTCCATGAATAATAAAGAGCGTTGGGATCTTTTTTCCTCTCCCCCACCTCCAATTAATGAGCTTTATAAACTATTCAATTTCTTAGCAAGTGCTCTTGAAGCAGAAATTACAACCCTTCCTTGGGAATTAGTCCACAAAGATACGGGATCACCCTCAGTTATTGCGAATTTTCATCGAGAAATTTCTAAATCGAGCCAAGATATTGGAAAACACCAAGACTGCAACCCAGAAGAAGGCGTTTTATTTAATATACCGATCCTTTATTCCTCCGAAAACAAATTCCATGAAAACCATTTTATCAATGGATCTATAGGAAAACCTTGGCTAGTTTCGATGATGCTTTATTCTACAGCGCTAAATTTTCTTCCTGCATATAAAATGGGAACCGTTTTTTATAAAGATAGCGGTGAAGCCGCACTTAAAGCGGACTGTCTTCATACTCGTTTAGTTTTTTTTGCGGGAGATATTTTTCACTCCCCAGAAGAGTCTTTTATTCCTGAAGGATTAAATACTTGGCGCACTTCTTATGTGTTTAAGCTTTTGATTAATCCTAAACGAATCGATCAATCACTTAAAGAGTCTTTTGCATCTCTTTTTCAACCCTCTGAAATCTCTCTTGGTCCTGGTGTAAGGGTTTAAGAAATTTCGTTTTTTGGATTTTTTTAATCATGAGGTCTATCTACTTTTTTCAATACAATTGAAAGAAGGAAACTCACTAGAAAAAACAATCCAATCCAAATAAATATGTATAAAGGCCAGTTATATTTATTTAAAGGATGTAAAAGTGGTGGCTTATGACAAAGATACATGTAATTTGCATCGAATACCCAGTCAAAAAGATAAACAAAAAAAACAATTGGAAGAAATGTAAGTGGGGTTTTCCAAAAAGCTCCCTTACTTAAAGAAATACCCATACCAAAGCCTAAAAATAAAGGGGCCATAATTATAGCTGCATGACCTAAAAAAAATGCAAAAAAATAATACCCCTCAGGAGGAAGGGCAAAAGCGGGAGTCAAAATCGCTTGAAAAGGAGCTACTATCCCTAAAAGATAAGAAACTTCAAAAAACCATCTTCGACAGGAAATAAGGGCAATAGCTGCAATCATTTCCATGATATTACAAAAGTGAAGTGGAA
>JBIIKD010000178.1:0-2967 GCA_044233345.1 Chlamydiia bacterium | reverse complement strand
CTCTTTCGCCGATGGTACTGCACACAAGAGTGTGGGAGAGTAGGGCGTTGCCAAATTTGTGCCCGCTATGTAAATAGCGGGCCTTTTTTTTATCCCAAATTCACAGATTTTTTTAAATAAGTTTTTATTTTAAAACAGGTGTAACTTTAGTTTTTTTTACGCCACAGTCTTGACCTTTAAAACTTACCCGATCCCCCGTATTTTTATTAAAGGCCTAAGGTATCATCGGGTACACATTGTTTTGGAAAGCAGATCTCTATAAGCGATAAATTTCATAACCAACGTAGTGATTAACGGGTGGTTTTGGCATAGAACTTATATTCTTTGAATAGCGAATATCAAATCCATTATTTACCAAGCTCTGTCGACCAATTAGTTGATCTTCAATTTCGTTATTTAATAAATGAATTGGGGCCCAAACAATCATTTTCTCATTATCTAAAATTTCCAGAAACACCGATTCTTGATTAGTCATTTAACTAATATTGTTACAAAAAGTGATAAAAGACCAAGCTGCGCCACGCGGATTAACTCTTAAAGAGTCTTTTTGAGTACTTGAATTTTGTCCAATAAATTCAAATTTTTCTACTATTTCTTCGTGCTGCATTAAGTTGATTCGTGAATCGCTTTGTATGCAGATCTAATCAATAACCAAATTGCCTTAGCGCAATTTTCAACTTTTATCCAAAGAGTTGTGTACCAGTTTACGGGTCGGCTTGATGACCCGAATTTTAAAGGATCTAATGACATCTTTGCTTCTGCGCTTAATCCTGATGCTTTCATCGTCCTTTTATTCCCTAATTTTCTTGAGGCAATTATATCAAAAGAAATCAATATTAAATTAATGTTAAAATAAAATTTAAAGCCTGTTTAATAAAATTCAATAATTAAATATTTTGTTTAATTATTTTATGCAAATAGTGGGTTAAGATTTACAGTTTTTTTTGCATATGGGGATTGAAATTTAAAATAGGCTTAGCTCTTGATGGAAGGAGGCTCATACTAAAAATATTCATCATTTAGTGAATTTTAAACCTCAAGAACCCTATCCGAAAAAAAACTAAATCTTCAATCACGAGGTGTATAATTTAGCTGATTGGAAGAGTGGGGAAGTAAATAAAAAAGCTCCCTAATTTTTTAGGGAGCTTAAGCGAAAATTAAAAGCTAATTTATTAAGCTCTCACTAAGTTTAGTCTTGATTATGTGTATTGGCATCTTCTGTAGTTGTATTCGTATCTTCTCTAGTTGTATTCGTATCTTCTGTAGTTGCATCTTTTGCAATCTTAACTTCCGAATTTCGGGGATTCATAAAACAGGAAATTTTAACTTTGACCCATTGAAATGGTGCTGCAATAAATTCAAGCGCCTTTTTTGCGCACGTTACAACTTTGGCTGAAAGGTTTGTGCACCAGTTCATTAGCGAGAATCTGTTGGGTGAGGAATTATTGCTTTCTACGCTATTTATTACTGATTGGTCTGAGTTTGATACTGTTGTTGGTGTCATAATACTGGTCTCCTGAAAATTTTTTTAATTATAGTTAAAGCTTTTGCAAACTTTTAATTTCATGGTGTTTTAGCTGATTTTTAATCGATGTGGGCAAACAAATTCTTTTGAAAACATCTCTGTAAATTCAACACCTTGTTTTGTTTGAATCAATGATATCACAGAGAATAATATTAAGTGAATATTAAATCATCATTAAGAGAGCGTTTAAGGATTTGGTGTAATAAAAATAGAGTTTTTAAAAAGTTTGTATTTAGAATGACTCAAATCGATTGATGATCGATTTTTTAGAAAAGATTAAAAAAAGCCTGTGAAAAAACAAAGCTCCCTCATCCTTTGTGACTTAGGTTTGCTTTCATCCTCTATTTTTTAAAAAACATAAAAATTTAAGGCTGATTTGAAAATTGCCCTTTTATAAATTGTTAATCAAAAAAGGGGGATAAAAATAGAGGGATAAATCGAAAGAGAAATAATTCTGCCCTCGCTTTAATTGTTCAAATTTTATTTAGACAAAGGTAAGGCTTTTGATTTTTTAAACGGACTGGATCGCCTGTATAGTATTTCAAATTGCTTTTGAAGAACGCTGTTGCAGAAAAATAGGTTTTTTTTTATGGGTTGAGGCATATGAGGAATAAATAATTTATGTCTCTAAATCAGAAAACAGATCTCTTGGTTGATCTTCTAGAAACGATTCTTGTCGATGTTCCTAAAATGGAAAAGGGGAACAAAACAGCGGCTCAAAGAATTCGTACGAATACGATAAAATTAAGTAAGATTTCAAAAGAGTGGCGAAAACTTTCTTTAAATAGCGAAAAGAAGAAAACAAAGAAAAAAACTTCTAAGAGGATCTCTAGGAAGAAAAGTGGTACTCGTGCTACTCTGTAGCAATGCAAACACTCCCTTTATCAATAATTGAAACAATCGCTCCCAGATGTCCTCATGCAGGTATTTGTGGAGGATGCGCATCGCAACATATCCCCTATCCGACGCAGCTTTTAGAAAAAGAAAAAAAGCTGCAACAGCTTTTTCCTCAGGTAGAGATTTCTCCTATTGTCGGAGTGGAAGATCCTTGGCGCTATCGGGGAAAGATGGAGTTTAGCTTTCGCCAGGATAAAGAGAAAAATCGCTACCTTGGGCTAATGCGGGTGAATGGTCGGGGAAGGGTAGAGAACATCAATGAGTGTTTTATCGCTCCTAAGTGGATGCATGAGGCATTAACAAGATGTCGTAGCTGGTGGGAGAAAAGAAACCTTGAGGCCTTTTTCCCCCCAAAAGATAGTGGAAGCCTTCGCACCTTAACTTTGAGATCTGGAAAGGGGGGAGAAAGCCAAATGGTGATCTTAACCGTTTCAGGAAGGGCAGAAGCAGCCCTCTCTCAAGAGGATATTGATACCTTTAAAGAGGCTCTTGCCTTAACACCCAATACAAGTATCTATCTTATCATTCATAGAGCTAAAAAAGGG
>JBIIKD010000177.1:0-2971 GCA_044233345.1 Chlamydiia bacterium | reverse complement strand
TCTTCTTTGTAAATCAAAACCGATTGCAGTTGCATCGATGTTGATTATGACAGGAGCGTTTGGAAATGTCTTCGATTGTTATTACTACGGACATGTGATTGACATGTTCCACTTTCTTTTTTGGGGAAACTCTTACGGAGTATTTAACTTTGCAGATCTACTCATTTTTTTGGGAGCTTTGGGACTTTCTTTAACTTTATTCATAAAAGAAAAGGGCAAAGTAGAAAAAAAAGAGAAAGAAAAAAAGGTTGTAAAAAGTGCAAAAAAACCCCGTTGAAATTCTTGCCACGCAAATAGATTCTCCTGTTTCTAAGTGGCTTCATTTGCAGGTGTTATTAAGTTTAGAAGAGATTAAAACCCTTTTTGATGCCTTAAAGCCTCTTTATTTGTTTTTTAATGGGAAAGTTCTATCGCAAGAAGAGGTGAAAGATCAGCAAGAGACCTTTTATCAGTGCTATGAAAAATATCTAGAAAATCTTTTTATAAAAGAAGGTGATCCTCTTCCCCCTTTTTGTTTAACGCGTACTGAAAAGAGTGTCTATGCCTTTCAAGCGGGACAAGGAAAATTTTTAATCAAGCCGCGGGCTCCTTTAATACAAGTTAGGGAACATCGATTTTTAGTCACTCACGACGGAAGATTTTCATCGATGGGATTTGGCAAAGGGAGTATACCTTGGGGACTTCAATTTTCTTTTCCGCAATTGGTTTTGGATCAGGGTAAAATTGTAGAAGTAATGAAGTCGAGTGCCTATGAAAACGTGGTCCTATTTCGCTCTTTGCAGCTTTGGATACGGGAATATACAAGGCCTTCAGCGCTTATTATTAATGGGAAAAAAACAAATTGCACCTTTAGAGTTGGCCTTGCAATAAAAGAAAGGATGGAGGATTCGTTTGATCGGAGTTTTGGTCATCGGGGATGAGGTCATCTCCGGAAGAGTTCAAGACTCGAATGGGGCGTACCTTGCAAAAAAACTAGGAGAGTATGGCGCTCCTTTAAAAAAAATTCTGATCATTGGAGATCATGAAATTGAAAAGGGGTTATCACAACTTTTCGATACTTGTAATATGGTTTTTACCACGGGGGGGCTTGGTCCAACGCATGATGATATTACAGTCGAAAAAATCGCTCATTTTTTTCAGTTAGAGCTTACTTACTCTAGGGCTCTAGATAAACAAATCTATATTCCGAAAGAAGAAGAGAAAATTCCAAATCCTGTTGGAAGTGCCCTTGGTTTGATCCTTAAAAAAGAGGGGAAGTGTATAATTGCTCTCCCGGGTGTTCCTGTTGAAATGAGGGCTATGACAGATCAGCTTGTTAAAAGCCTCTTTGTTAAAGAAAAAAATCAAAAAAGGATTTTTTCTTTGGGGGTTAATTATTGTCATACGAAAGAAGATCAACTTGCCAAGTTGCTTGCAAAAATAGAGAAAGAAAATCCAGAATTTAGGATAGGAATCTATCCAGGTTCAAGTGTATTGCAAGTTGTTCTCCGGGGAGAGGGAACAAGTGAAGAAGAATTCGGAAAAAGAGCTCTCCCTATTTTATCCCTTCTTGAAAAAACTGTTCCCACCTGTAATTTTCCCTGGCATGAGGGAAAAATTGTATTAGCGCTACATGAAGAACTAAAGAAAAGAAAAGAAAAGATTATTTTCGCTGAGTCCTGCACGGGGGGAGATCTTGCAGCTACAGTCACTCAAAATCCTGGTGCATCCCACTATTTTTTAGGCTCTTTTGTCGTTTATGAAGATGCGATGAAAGAGAAAGTACTTCATGTAAAAAAGAAGACCCTGTTAGAGTTTGGCGCCGTTAGTGCTCAAGTTGTACAAGAAATGACAGAGGGGCTTTTTAATTTGTCTGATGCTACTTGGGCGATTGCTGTTTCTGGTATCGCAGGACCTGATGGAGGTACTCCTGAAAAACCAGTTGGCACGATCTGGGCAAGCGTTTCTAAAAAAGGAGAAAAACCAGATATCGGATTGATTCCTTTGATAAGAACGCTTCCTAGGAAAGAAATGATTGAAAGAACTACGAATTTTCTAATAGGCGCCCTTTGGCGAAAACTTACCCACAACATAAGAATATTTCATGATACTGAGTAAAGAAAATCCACATTTTAAGCGCCTTCTTCGAATCCATAAGCGAAAAGAAAGAGAAGAAGAGGGGGTCTTTCTCATTGAAGGGGAAAGAGAACTCTCTTTAGCAAAAGGGGTTCGAACTATTTATTACACAAAAGGGGAAGATGTAGAATCTTTTCGTAGAGCTGGAATAGAGGTAATTGAACTTGCAAGTGATCTTTTTGAAAGAGTTTCTTATCGAAATAAAGGGATTATAGGAATTGCCCCCCTTTTTCATACTCCCCTTTCAGCCCTTAAAGGAGCAAGTCTTATCCTTGTAGCAGATGGGATAGAGAAACCAGGTAATTTAGGCGCCATGATGCGTACGTCTGATGCCGCTGGTGTTGATGGAATTATCGTCACAGACAATCAGGTAGATCTTTTTAATCCGAATGTAATTCGAGCAAGTCTGGGAGCTTTTTTTACTGTTCCAACAGTTGTTGGAGAAGCTTTGGAGATGAAAGAGTATTTAAAAAGAGGGGGATTTCAAATCATTGCAACATCACCCCATGCAAAAACAAGTATATACGAGATAGATCTAACTCAAAAAACAGCCATTGTTATTGGAAGTGAAGCGAACGGGCTACACAATACTTGGCTTGAAGATGTGCAAGGTGTATTGATTCCGATGCAAGGAAAAGTAGATTCATTAAATGCATCGATAAGTGCGAGCGTAATCCTATATGAAGCTTACAGACAAAGAAATACTTTATCTTGATAATCATCTGCTTGTTGTAGATAAGCCCCCGCTTCTTCTTACTCAGCCGGCCGGAGATGAGGAGGATAGCCTTCAGTCAAGAGCTGCGGGATATCTTAAAGAGAAATACAATAAGCCATTTGATGCTTTTCTCCACCCTGT
>JBIIKD010000070.1:0-7349 GCA_044233345.1 Chlamydiia bacterium | reverse complement strand
TTTGATGGTGTTGAATATCATTTTTACCATACTCATTAAATAAAGAAATTTTCTTAAGCCAATCTGTTTCAGGAACTCCCATTATCATATCACAAACCGATGAAGCCACCATATAAGGAAATGGCGAATGATCTTTATTGCAAAGAACAACTATTCCAACATCTCTATTTGGGAAAAACATAAGACTAGAAGAAAATCCTCCTATGTGTCCTCCATGAAAAACAAGAAGCTCCCCCTTATATGTCACAATCGACCAACCGATTCCATAGGCTTCCATCGTTATTTCATTCTCAATTCCAAGCCGATTTCCTTTTATAAGATCTGAAATAACATGTGGAGTTGTAATTTCTTTAAAAGTTTCACTTGAAATATGCCCGCCCCCTTTTTTAAGAAGAACTTTTAAAAACATCATAAGATCATCAACACATGAATTAATCCCTCCGCCCGGGTTAATACAGAATATATCCATATATTTCATCGAAAGGATTTCTTTATTACTCTCTCTGTACCCAATAGCATGATCTTGATCTTGATTAAGTTTAGGAATAGAAAAATGGGTTCTATTCATTCCAAGAGGCTCAAAAATATAAGAAGCAGATAGCTCTTCCCAGGTTTTTTGAGTAACACATTCAGCAGCATGAGCTGCAACCATATATCCAAGTCCTGTTTGATAAAAAAACTGAGTTCGAAGAGGAAAAATAGGAGCTAAAAATCGCATTTTTTTTACCATCTCAGGACGATCGTATCCTTTTCCATACCAAGCACCATCATGCTTTGGATATCCTGATATATGCGTTAAATAATCTCTAATCGTAATTTGGTATGTAGTAACAGGATCTTCTAATTTAAAATAAGGGATCCTTTCTGAAATAGGATCATCAAAATGAAGTAATCCTTCATCAACAAGCTGCCCCATCAAAAATGTTGTAAATGGCTTACTTAAGGATCCAACAGGAAATAGCGTTTGGGGTGTTACAGGAAGAGCATGCTCTATATTTCTAAATCCATATCCCTTAGAAAACTCTTCACCCCCCACAATGATTCCTACAGCAGCACCTGGAATATTTAGCGCCTCCATATAGGCTTCTATTTTTTCATCTATCGCCAATTGGATACGGCCCATTTCTCCGAAGCTGTCTTGATTAGCACTTAACAATAAAGAACACATTGAAGTCTTTAAAATAAAAAAATGATACGCAAACTTTTTCATAATACCCCCTTAACAAAGGGGAAGAAGGTACCAAAATGAAAATTTTAAATCGAGTATTTCTTTTTTTATTTTTACAAAGTCAACATGAAATTAAAATCAAAAATTAGTATATTGATTGTAGTAATTATAAAATAATAATAATAATTTAAATTAGTGAAATTATGGATTTTGATATTATATTTGACAAGAATTCAATTAATATAAAAAACAAACCTTTAAGTTTAGAATTTTGGACTCCTTTAGAAGAACCAGAACTCCGTAAAAATGAACGGGATGCAATTTTATACAAAGAGAATGTAGTCGAATCTATGCACATTGCTCGACCTGCTTTTTTACACAGTACTGTATCAGGGGAAATCACATTCACAAAAACAGAAAACTTAGATTATTACATCGTTGCAGCTAAATTAAAAAAATCCCCCTATCTTCTAATTTACGGCGATTTTAAAAAGAGCTCTAAGATGAACTCTTTTTTATCAGAAGACTTTAATCCAAAAAAAACAGAAAGCTTTTATTTTGATAATTTTTTCTCCCCAGGATATGGATTGTTAAGGCCGAAATATTTTCTTTTTGAAAAAGTAGAGCTTAAATCGATCCCCAACACAATGGTAATTTTTAAGAATGTTTTTCTTTCTTAGATCGTTTGTTTGGAGAAAATGTTGGTTTATCAGCAGAGGGATTTCCTGCTGTTACTACAAATCTGAGCCCTCTTTCTATACTTAAATCAACCGTTTGAATCATAAATTTAGGTACTACTGCAGTAAACCCCCCAATTTGGTAGCTCGAGGGAAAGAAGACAACAACATCATCCTTGCTCCCAACCCCATTTGGCAGATCATCAAAAACTTCTCTTGTGACAAGTCCGAGCATCTTGATTCCTCCTAATTGGACCATAACAACACGCCCTTTTTGCTGTTTTTGCCCTGCTCCAAAAAAGCTCATAAGATCACTAATCGAAGTATATATAGTTTTTAAAAGAGGAATTTTTTTTAAAATTCGTTCAAAGCAATTATAAAGATGCTGAATCATCCAATTGTTTAAAACAAGACCCATTAAAAACAAAAAAACAAATGCTATAATAATTCCAATTCCATCAAAATAGTACTTATTTCCAATTAGATAGTGAATGGGCGCCGAAAAAAGATCGTTAATCTTTTCATATAACCAGATAATTAGAAGAAGCGTAATTGCAATCGGGGCTATGCCTAGAAAGCCCCTTAATAAAATCTTTCCCATATTCTAACTCTATAGAATATACCTAATATTTAGTACAGCTTCTTAAAGTCAATTGACTTTTACAATAACTAAAAACTATTTTTTAATTATGAAAAAAGATCTTACCCGACTTAATTTTGTTCAGGCTCTTGCCTCATTTAATGAAAACTATTTTCGCTTTCTTATTGCCTACTATCTCATATCTTTACATGGAAGCGTTCAAACTTCTTGGATTATGGCAAAGACAGGAGCCGTTACAGTTATTCCCTTTATTCTCTTTTCAACCCTTGGGGGGCTTCTTGCAGACCGATATGACAAAAGTCTGATCATTAAAACAACCCGCGCGGCGGAAGCTTTCTTTCTTATCCTTACTTACTTAGCATTTTTCTTTCAATCTGAAGTAACCTCCCTTTTTCTTCTTTTTCTTACAGCAACGACCTCTGCTATTTTTTCCCCTTCCAAATATGGAATTATTCCAGAAATATTCTTTAAAGAAAGGATCTTGTACGCCCTTAGCTCTGTTTCTTTATTTACCTATTTAGGAATGATTCTAGGATCGGCTATGGCCTCTTTTTCTTTAGAAATGCTTCATTTTCATTTTATGATCTCCCTTACCTTTTCTGTAGTCATTGGAATTATTTCCCTTTTAGCAAGCCTTAAACTCCCCTCTCTTCCTGCAGTAAATTTGAATAAAAAAATTTCTTTTTTTATTTATGAGGAGCTAGCAAGCTCGATTATGGAAATGAAAAGAATACCAAAACTTTTTCCCGCATCCCTTGCTTATGGCTATATATTCTTTATTGCAGGTTTTACAAACCTAAATATCGTTCCTTTTGCGATAGAAATTCTTAATTTACGCTATATAGATGGTGGTTATCTTTTTCTTTCTGCAGCGATTGGAATCGCATTTGGATCCTACTTTGCTGCAAAAATTAATGTAGAATCTGTAAAGCTTCTCTACATACCAAAATCAGGACTTTTTCTTTCAGCCGCTATCTTTCTGATCGGAGTTGCGACCCCCTCTATTTGGGCAACCGTTGGCTTTTTATCGATCGCAGGTTTTTTTGCGGGACTCATTATTGTCTATTCCTCTACATACATCTTAAAATCAAGCCCTAAGGAAACCCGTGGCCGCAATTTCAGCACCGCAAATTTTTTCAGCTTCTTTTTTATACTCCTCGCGAGTGCTCTTTTAGCTCTTTTAAATACTCATTTAAAAATGTCCCCAGCGAACTCATTCTGTTTGGTCGGTATTTTCAATGCAATTGCTATGCTTTATTTTTTTAATGCTTTTAAAAAAAACAAAGTTGCTAGATTTTAGTTGAGAATTTTTAGGGGATCAACGCCCTTTTTTCGAGCTTTTGGGTAATATCCACAACCTTTTAGCACTTGGGGGCGCCCAAAATACTCAATACGAGGCCATGTTCTACAAAGCATAGGTCTAAAAAAATAAACACTACACTGACCATTCTCTTTTAAATATCTGCAACCCATCCGATAGACTTTCATACCGTTGTATATGTAGGTCTTTTTTTCTCTTAAGTAAAATCCATTTACTTCTTGATGCCAAAAAAGATCGAGAAATTTAAAAACACCTCGGCTTTTTTTAACCAAAATATTGTGGCAACAATTTCCCCGCCGTTTACATTCTCCCCCCTTTTTATAAGGAGGTCGAATGATCTGACGCGCAATAAATTGCGCAAAAAGATCAAGCCATAAAAAAGGAAGAATAAGGGTTCGAAGAAGCCACCTTATCCACAAGGGAAGATACTGCGTCGGAATACCACCACTTGGTAAAGGCGGAGGTGTTTGAGCATCCCCCGCACTCTCTAAAAGTTCATCTAGTTCGTCCATCCGATGAATTTAGGCGCTATTCTTACTTTAATTAAAGCAAAAATTTCTTTTTCCGTAAGTTTTTTAGTTGTCGGGAAAAGAAGCCTTTCATGTTTCACCTTAATATTGCGAATAATCTGATCGTCTTCCATCAAGCAATAAAAAGGGCTTTCTCCAGGTTGTGGCGATTCATTTCTTATTTCATTTTGATTTTGTGCCATTCGAAGTCCATCGAGTATTGCCTTCAAAATGTTATCTATATCTCCCGTTGGATATCCCTTTGCACAGCAAGGCTCACAAAGACTTAAAAGAGTTATTTCTATATCCACCACATTCTCACAAGAAGTGGTAATAAGGGGAAGGAATCTAAATGGACCAACAGCCCTAATCTTCTCTGGAGCAAATCCCAGATGAGCCGGAATCTTGTGATCTTTTAAATACCCATCCAATTCTATTAACTGGGTCATAAATGTACGCCTGTATTTAAACTTCTGTTTAACATGACCAGTCGTAAAGAGAGACCCCTGATATGATAAGAAAAATTCCATTTTATTATAATTATTTAATTATTATTATTATAATAATACATTAACAAAAAAATCTTTCTTTATATAGTTAGAGAATTAAAAAACAAAAATCGCAATGCAATTTCCGTTACGAGGGAACTTTTTTAGATAAAAAAAAGCTACAAGAGGTATTCTCTTGTAGCTTTTTTGCTTCGTAGCACGAAAAAATTAATATCTTCTGTTTCCACCACTTCTTGGTTGGAAAGATCCACCTTTTTCTTCTTTTGGACGAGCTTCGTTTACTTTTAGGGCTCTGCCTAAAACTTCCACTCCGTCAAGGGCTGAAATTGCTGCTTGCGCTTCTTCATCCTTTGCCATTTCTACGAAACCAAAACCTTTCGCTTTTCCTGTACTTCTGTCTCTTACCACTTGTGCAGACACAACAGTACCGTACTCTTCAAAAGTATTTCGTAGTTCTTCTTCGGTCATTGTATACGCTAAATTTCCGACATACAATTTCTTTGCCATCTTAAACGCTCTCCTAATAAAATCACGCAACAAATACAACCCAATGAGTCGACTATTACAGTCACATGAACATGTTAAACATCTCTCCAGGTAAATCTTACTACCCAAAGCTGCAAAAGATCATATAGATAGAGGAAATTAAAAGAAAGGGAGAAAATTTTACAAATCTCCCTCAAGATAAAATTATTTTTATAATATCTTGTGAATTAGACATTTTTATAGACTGTTCCAATAATTAGAAAGAACTTGCAAAACGGCTTCTGAATTAATTGAGTTTTGTGCTGCATTGATAGCTTTTTTTCTTTGTTCTAAAGAGTCACACTTTGCTCCATTCTTTAAACAATATTCTATTAGGTTAGAGTTGCCACTTTTTACTACAATCAAAAAAGGGGTATCCCCAAGAACCCCCTTAATATTAAGATCTGCGCCTTGCTCAACAAGCCAAATAAAAATTTCACCTTTAGAGTCCTCATCTAATTGCATAGCTGCATACTCAAAAACTTTTGATGAATCTGCTCCTTTATTTAAAAGAAGCTTTACCAAGAAGAGATTATCCCCAGAAACCGCTGCTTCTAAAAGAGATTGCTTAGGCTTTACTAGGCGGACTTCATTTAGATTCACCCCCTTTTCTATACAGGACTCAATCAATTTTTGATATTTCCTCAGATTTTTCACTTCCATTTGAAAAAGAGAGAAAAAGAGGCTCCAGCTCTAGATAAATCCCTGATTTTTCAGATTCTAATGATTTAGGTAGAAACACAAGAAATTCCCCCTGCTCAAAAACCTCCCACTTATCATGCATTTTTAATAAAGCTCTTTCTAAATTAGATCTTAAAGAACTTCTTTTGTCCCGATCAATAATTCCACTTCCCTTTAACATAGAACGCGTTGTAATGAAAGGAAGATTTTGCTCAATAGAAAAAATAGTTCGTGCCGCAATTGCTCCATTATGGTCAATCGCATCGATATCACAAAAAAAGCCAATTTTTAAACTAATGTGTGCTCTTTCAGGGTTATTCTGTACAGTAAAAATCTGGCCCTTAGCAACTTCATCTACAACTATCACCTGATTTTGAAGCTGTGTATTTAATTCTCCTAATTCATCACTCACCCCTTTTTCTGTAACAGGCATAAATTCAGTTAAAATTGCTCCATTTGTTTCGCAAAAAACTTCTGCTGCAATAGATGAAATCTGGGTATCTAAAGAATTTTTAGAAGCTGGAGACCTATCCGTTATATGATGAATAGATTGCGCCTTTTCCCCATTTGATGTTGGCTTTGTGTCCATATAGAGAAATAAGCCCGAACTTTCTCAAATAGCAATATATTTTAAATGGACATCAAAATGATTTTATAATTAAAAGTAATTTAATGAGACCAATATTACGAAAAGCTCACAACATAATTACTGCATACTATCAGGTTTTGTTAGTCTGCCTGATCCTTCTATTTATTCTAAGACCACATAGTAATGAGATCTATTACGTAGCTATTTGGAAATTTTTTCTATCTAGCGTAATTTTATCTGCTGTATTCAACGTTAAACATAATGATAAAGTCCGCATCATTGCATCTTGCCTTGCACTGCCAACTATTATTTTGGCTTGGCTTGATT
The DNA here is from genome assembly GCA_044233345.1 of Chlamydiia bacterium. GTDB lineage: Bacteria > Chlamydiota > Chlamydiia > Chlamydiales > 2-12-FULL-49-11 > JBIIKD01. The sequence goes on along the minus strand of JBIIKD010000070.1, from coordinate 442 downwards.
TAGCCTATCCATGCCCGCTCTTTTTTATTAGCAACGCGGTACTTACCTCTATTTTCCTCTTTCTTTGCACCTGTTCGATACTTTTCGATGTTGTACTTCGGGCTAAAGTCACCTTAGAAACGCTCCGCGGTGTCATCTGCGCTTACTTTATGATCGCTTTTGCCTTTGCTTACTCTTATTATCTTATCGAATATATTTTTCCTAACTCATTCCATCTTATTGGCTCACCAGCCTCGATCTACAACTATGCACACTATTTCTCCCAACTTCTTTACTTCAGTTTTGTCACCCTTCTCACAATCGGTTATGGTGACATCACTGCTGTAAAATCTGCTGGACAAACTTTAACTGTGCTTGAAGGAATAATTGGTCAATTCTACATAGCGATCCTTGTAGCTCGCCTCGTCTCAGTTTACTCCTCTTATGCAGATGACCGCGTGAT
>JBIIKD010000002.1:0-33639 GCA_044233345.1 Chlamydiia bacterium | reverse complement strand
CACAAGATGTCTATTTAAAACATGCGTTTTTAACTGCAATCAGACCTGCTCCAAAAAGCCCCGCCCCAACAAAAGCACACAAAATTGGAATGGAAATAAGGGTCTGACCGACTCTATAGGAGAGCTCTTATTAATTCCTACATCAGCTCCCACATCAAGGACTTCTTCTATAGTTCCCCACCCAAAGAATTTCTATTCAGTTACTGTGCAAGCATTAAACATCATATTTACCCCTAGAATAGAAACACTGGGAAGAAGCGTCTCTTGCAGCATTTACTGCTATAGCCGCTCCATCCTGCTTTAAAAGTCGATTTTATTGATTGAGCTCCGACATCCAACACAAGATCATTAAGGCCGCTATATTTTTCTACCTTTTTATCTTTATTTCTATCTGGATCGGCCCTCTGCACCAGAATAGTCTGCTTCGATATCACTATCACTGAAATAAATCTGAAGCAAGCTTTTAGCCAAACAATCAAAAGTAATTTAAAACAGAAAAAAAGATTCCCATTTACTAAAGGGATGGAATTGCACCTTTAGAAAGCAAAAAGACCAGGACTTGCCTGGTCTTTTTACTGTTCGGAAGAGGTAGGATTCGAACCCACGGACCCCTTGCGGGGTCTCCTGTTTTCAAGACAGGTGCAATCGGCCACTCTGCCACTCTTCCGCACACGATTGAGTGCGACTATTATAAACGAATCCTTGAATAAATCAAGGAAATTGCTCTAAAAACTTAAGATCGTTCTCCATAAAAAGTCGAATGTCGTTTACGCCATGAAGAAGAAGGAATGCACGCTCAATTCCTCCACCCCAAGCAAACCCTGAATATTGATCAGGATCGATGTTGCCCGCTTTAAGAACTTCAGGATGAATCATGCCTGCACCGCAGACTTCTAACCAACCAGAGTCTTTACAAAGACGGCAGCCCTTTCCAGAGCACAAAGTGCAGCGAACATCTACTTCCATACCAGGTTCAACGAAAGGAAAGTAACTAGCTCGGACACGAATTTCTACTTTTTGATTAAAGAGTTTTGAATAGAACTCTTCAAGACTAGAGAGGAGATCTCCAAAGGTTACCCCTTTATCGATATACAAAGCATCTACTTGGTGAAATGTAACATGAGATCTAGTGGAAATTGTTTCATTGCGGTAACATTTACCCACAGAGATCATTCGAATGGGCGGTTGTGTTTTTTCCATAACGCGCTGCTGAAAACTAGTCGTATGAGAGCGAAGAAGGGTTTTTTCATCTACATAGTAGGTGTCCTGCATATCTCTTGCTGGATGATCTTCTGGATAATTAAGCCCACCGTAATTGTAATAATCAGATTCAAGCTCTGGGGAATAGTAAACAGAAAAACCCATCTCTGTCAAAATTTCGACCACTTTTTCAATCATTTGGGAAAGAGGATGAACTTTTCCTAAAAATTTTCTTCTTCCTGGAAGGGAAATATCAATTTTTTCAGATTCTAATTGTTGATTGAGTTCTTTTAGATGAACTTTTCGAAGAGTTTTATCAAGGTCTTCTTCGATTCGCTCTTTGACTTCATTGATTAACTTTCCAAAAAGAGGACGCTCTTCAGGAAGAACGCCCTTCAATTCTTGCATTAAAGAAACAACAGGGCCTTTACGGCCTAAGTAACGAACCTTCAAATCTTCAAGGCCTTTACTCGAATCAGCTCCCTTGAGTTCTTTTAAAAAGCTTTTCCGTAAATCCTCTATCTTTTCCTTCAATGCGCCCTTTCCTTTTTCGGTTTAAGCAAGAGCTTTTTTCGCTTCCGCTACAATCGCTCCAAATGCTGTTGGATCTTCAATAGCTAGGTTAGCTAGCATCTTGCGATTGATATCAATACTTGCCTTTGTAAGGCCATCGATTAACCGGCTGTAAGAAATTTCATGGCAACGGCATGCCGCATTGATCCGTGTAATCCAAACGCTACGAAATTCTCTTTTTTTCTGCTTGCGATCGCGGAACATGTAGGACCAGGCTTTCATTACAGCAGAACTTGCTTGCTGATGATGATTCCCACGATCCCCTACAAACCCTTTTGAGTGTTTGAGCAATCGTTTAATTCTGCGCTTTCTGGCAGGCGCTCTTGTTACTCTTACCATTTTTCCCCTCTACATGCCTAATATTAGTTTCTTAAATTTCTGGGTCAATGAATCACCCACTAGAACAGCTTTTTCCAAACGTCGCTTCTGTCTAGAGTTTTTCTTTGTCATAAGGTGTCGTCTTCCCTGCTTATGTCGGAGCAGTTTTCCGGTACCTGTGATCTTAAATCTTTTTGCGAGAGCCTTATTCGTTTTCGCTTTCCGCACTTTTCTTCTCCTTTTGTTTCTTCTCCTTGGTGCTCGGTGCCATCATTAGAGTGAGTGTCCGACCGAACATCTTGGCAGGCGCTTCCACAATCGCCACATCTTCGAGTAATTTACATACTTGATCAAGTACTTGCCGTCCATTATCCACGAAGACAATCTCTCTTCCTTTGAACATGCAAGTAAACTTTACTTTATACCCTTTTTCAACAAACTCTTTGGCCTTTCGTACTTTTACTTCGAGGTCATGAGTGTCAATATTAGGCTTTAACTTAATCTCCTTCAGTTTTACCTGATGGGAGGCTTTACGATTAATCTTATCTCTTTTTGTCTGTTGAAATCGAAACTTTCCGTAGTCAATAATTTTACAAACTGGAGGAACAGCTGTGGGCGCAATTTCCACAAGATCTAATCCCGCTAATTGAGCTTTAGCTAGAGCTTCATGTAGTAAAAAAACTCCTAACTGTGCCCCTTCTTCATCAATCAAACGAACTTTTAGCGCTTGAATTTCTCTATTTACCTTCAAAATCTATTCCTAGTGCAACCTTTTTTCAATTATAAGAGCCATTAACCTATCTATCCAAACTGTCACTTCCCATCCAGACTCGCATCTTTCCGCTTCAACAATTCTCCAATCGAGGCCGTAGGGATCTATTGCGGAGATAAAATCTTCCCCTATCCTTACATCTTCCAATTGGGGAAAAATTTTACTCAATTCATCGAACAATTGCAAGAGGGAATTTACATCTCTTTTTCTTTGAAGAATTGCAACTGTAACTACTCTCTGTAGTAGTGCGTCTTTTAATCCAAATTCAGCTCGACTTTCCAATTCAGCCCAATCAAATTCAAAAATTTTTTCGCCGACAGAAAAAAGAGCCCTTTCATCCATTCTTTCAACTTCTTTAAACCCAAGAGATGACAAACCCTCTCGAATTTTTTCTTCTACTTGCTTTCTCTCTAGAAGTCCAGATTCAAACCAAACCATACCAGCTTCGTCAAAAAGGTAATACTCTTGTGCTTTTCTATGATCTTTTAGGGCTGCTTCCCGTATTTTCTTTTTGTGTTCTTTTAATTCTTCTTTTGAACCTTCAGCCATTCCTTTGATGCGAGTAACTCGAGTCTTCTTTTTATAAAAAAGAACCTCTCCTCCATCTTCTATCCCTTCGATCTCTACTACCCCTACTTGATCGAAATCTAAACATATTTCGCCTTCAAGAATATTTGCATAGTCGCCAATTTGCACTACATTGGTAAATTGCTCTTCTCTATCAACTTTTTCCATACGAAAAGGTTGTTTTATATGGCGCATATACTCGTACGCATTTTTAGAGGTCATTTCTAAAAGACGCGGCTCCTCTTTAGACTTTAGTTTCCCTTTCGTTCTCTCTAAACAAACTTTAAGAATTTCTTCATCAACAACTGTTGGAGAAATAAAATCTAACACAAACCCTAAACGGGTCGCTCTTGTTTCTATAAGGATAATTTTAGGGACAATTTCTAAAAGGGAGGCCGCAAACAGCTCTACTGCGGTTTGTCGAATAGCACATTTTTTATCAATTAACTTATTCATTTGGATAAATTTGGGATATAGCTGACTCGAACAGCTGACCTCCACCATGTCAAGGTGGCGCTCTAACCAACTGAGCTAATACCCCAAGAAGGAAAATTTCTCTTTTTTTTCCAGGAAGCGTACCATATACTCCTTTTTATCCTCAAGGTGTATATACTATGAATCATTTAAAAGTTGCTCATTTAGTATGGGGCTCTTACTTAAAACCAGGAATGCACGCAATTGATGCAACCGCTGGCAATGGCCATGACACGCTGACTCTAGCTCAATTAGTCCTTTCAGAGGGGCTAGGACGAGTAGATGCTTACGATATCCAAGAAACGGCCCTAAAAAGCACAGAATTTCTTTTAAAAAGTCATTTCCCCCCCTCTTTTTTCGCTCAAATTCACCTACACTTACTCTCTCACGAGAGCTTTCCGATCTCGCTTCCAAGACCTCATCTTATTGCGTATAACTTAGGTTATCTTCCCGGAGGCGATAAATCAATTACTACAGTAGGAGAAAAAAGCTTACAAAGTTGCCAAAACGCCCTTTCTTTTCTGTTGCCGGGAGGACTTCTATCTATAACCCTCTATCCAGGACATCCTGAAGGAGCCGTAGAATCGGCTCTTCTTTTATCTTATTTTGCCGCCCTTCCTAAAAGGGTCGCAAAGGTTTTTCGTTATTCTCCATTAAACTCTGAAACCTCCCCCATTCTCATAATTATAGAAAAGTCGAAAACGTAGTTATATATCCATTTCAAGCAACTTTAATTAAAGTATTTAATTGAATTTTAATAAAAAAAATGATATAATTTCTTTATAAAGATAAAACTATTTATGGAAGAAAAATGGACCAAGTTAGCCTTATGTTTGGGGGCAGACCTAAAGATTCACCACAAATCGAGGAAGACTCTCATTATCAACCACCTGATGAGAGAAGCGCCACAGCAAGAGGAGAGGCTGATATTGCCGCTTTGCCTCAAATAGTAATAAATTGGCTTAAATCTAACCGAGAAACTCACTCTATTAATGCGATTGCCAAGCAAACACTTCAATACTTAAATAGCTCCTGGAACATGATTTGCAAAGACCCCCCTAACTGGTGTAAAGATCAAAAAAGCTATGGAAACCAGAATCTTACAAAAGACGCCCTTAAAACACTTTCTATTTTAGATGAGGCTTTAGCCCCAGGCAATCAATACAAAGCTCTTATTCAAAATTTGACGATTGAATTAACTGAAATCCAAAAAATGAGTAGGTCAATCCAGCTTACCAACCACTCTTTTGTTACCTCTATTTCTCCCTTGAAGCCTATAAACTTCATAGAAACTCAAGAAAAAACCCCTACACTTGAAGGTGAAACTTTAATAAATTATTTAATTAATCATAAAGATGACGCCACGCAACCTCTTTTTTTAAAAGGATTCAAATTTCTCCTGGGGAATGATAGAGATTCTGAAACTATAAAAAATTTTTTCAAGGCTTACGAAAATTTTATCAATAAAGGGATAACTATGCATTTAGAGGATCGATTAACGATTCTTTGTGCGGTGAATAAATTTGAAAAAAATGGGGAAAGCTCTCTTAAAGAAATATTGATAAATCCCTTAAAAACCTATGAAACAGCATATAAGGCTGAAATCGATCGTCTTTATCGAAGTTCTGATTTAAGGGCTATTTTTGATCGAGGCTCTCCATCTCTTGATAAATTAAAGACTGGCTGGATAATCGATGCAAACGACATAATTTCTACTGATATTGATAAGATAAATAAAGATCCAGCAGAAAACAATCAATATGGAATAGATGTTTTTTTTCTTGTTTACGCAAAAATCGATCTTTTACGCCGACACGGCTCAATAGAAATTGCTACTGAATTAGACTTAAAATTATTAATTTCGCTAAATCACTATTTAAATTTAAAGCCAAATGAGGGTGAAGTCGAAGAGGTGTCTACTAAACTACCATCACCTACTACTCAAACCACGACGCGATTAGCACCAACTCTTACTCAACATAAAGATTCTTTCCAGCTGATTAAACCGAATCATATAAAAATAATCGAGGCCATTTCTAATGCGACTAATACCGATATGATGAACACTGCCCTAGGTAATCTTAGCCAAATCGACAAAGAGACTAAAAAGCTTTTAAATCCTCATTTATCTATCCCTGAAAGTATTGTTGATAAAAAACAGATATTCAAGCTTTTAAAAGAAAAAGCTCTCTCATTACTTTCTGAAATTCGAAAAGGAACGGCTCAAACTTCATCATCTTCTATAGGGCCCCATTTGGTTAAAGCACAAGATCCAGATGATGCACAAATAATAAGTTTTTATTCTGGGTCCCCTATTCCTGAAACAAGAGGAGATTGCGAGGGATCTACATTAGATATGATTACTCAAAATTTTTCTGACGAAGATATTGAAAGGAAACATAATTTTATTCAATGGCTTTTTCCGACTCAGAACCAAAGCGGAGCGCAGCCAATTTCGCCTTGGTATAGAAATCCAAAAGAGTCTATTCAAACAATAAAAACCACCCCAGATTTACAAAAATCATAACCTTCATAGGATCTCAAGAATCATTCAAAGCCTTAAATTACATGGATTATCGAAGGAAGCTGATGCGTTTTACGATTTTGTGAAAGAAATAGCTAAAGAAAATAATGTCGATCAATCCAATATAAAATATTGGGATATAGCGCTAAAAACGAACTCAGCGAATCCTTAAATCCAAATCTTCAACTTTTTCCCCTCTTCGATTTTATAATTATCTTTTTTAAAAAGCCCATTACGGCTAGCCCAAATATCCCACTGCGAGATTTGATGGGTTAGTGCAATAGAGTAGACTGTGTCTGCTTTTTTTACAGTGTAATAGTGAAAAGGGATCTGAAGGACCTGGCCTGCAAAAATAGCATTTGGATCTTGGATGTCGTTACAAGCCATGATATTTCTTTCATTAGGACTTCCAAAACTTCTTGCAATTTCTTTTAGGGTTTCCCCATATTGTACGATATGGGTTGAATGGTCAGAGGCAGCATTGCATCCAACCTTTAAAGGTGAGGTCTTCTTTTTTCTTAAATGTAAAGAAAAGATCTTTTTCTTTAATTCAAAAATAAAAGATAGAATCCTGCCCATAATACCTCCTTTTTTCTAAATTTTACCAAATGCTTTCTTTTTAGATACAAACGGCTTAAAATCAATAAAAATTGACTTTTTAATTTAAATTTGATAAAATTATTTATCTAGCAGCTTTAATACAAAGAGATTTTTTAATTCATGAACAAAGATCTATTAAGAAATTCAAAGGATTTAGAAGAGATTGAAAGTTTTTTAGATGCGCACACTCTTCCAGAAGACAAAAAGCTTCGCACCTTTTCAAAGCAGCTAAAAAAAATTGACCTATCGATAAGCCAATCCCTTTCTTCAAATCCAGAGAACCTTGATTCTTTAGAAAAACAAAAAGCTCTTGTACAAAAATTAGCGGGCAGATGCCACCTACTTGAAATAAGAAAAGATATTATCGAGCTTGCAGAATTAGCAGAAGAACTAGCCAATACAAGTCCTGACAGAGACCCTAGAGAGATAGCTTTGGAAGCGAATTTGCTTAGAAACCGCATTGATGCATTCTTAGAAGTACACCGCCCTTCGAAAAATAACGCTAAATTCCTTCGTTTTGCTAAAGCCTGTATTGAAAAAGCAGAGAGGCAAGAACCTGTTCTTGTATCTAAAAATGTTTCCACACAAAATGTTGTTTCTCTTAAAAATTATCAAAAGGAAGAAACAACTGTTGCTTCTTTTGAACTTGCTGAAAATCTTTATTGTACAGCAACTTTTCTCTATCGAGACCAGACAAATGAATTTATAGAGAGCCTATCTAATAATTTTTCTGATACCACATTAATGGAGCTGCGTTTTCATGTACAAGAGTGCGGAGGAGATCTACAAAAACTGAGCACTCATGAAGACCGAATGCATATCATCCAAGGTGTTTTAGGATATGCACATAAAGTAACAGACTATTATACCGATAGCACTCCATATCCTTCTTTAGTAGAAATTCATCACATCTTTGATGATTTAGACCTTGTCAACCAAGCAGAAGAAGATTTTGAGAAAGAGCAGTAAGCTCTTCTCTTACGGGCTTCATAATCATTACAGATCCAGTAACGATGAGAATACTTTTTTTTTCCTCTACTTCTTCAAAAAATTCTAAAAGCGTTTTATTTATATCAACGCCCATTTCCTTTGCAATTTTTTCTTTTGAAACAAGGCTGTCATTTTCTATATGATAGGGAAAAATGTGGGTTGTTTTAGATTTAAGCAATTGTGTGATTGCATCAAAATCTTTGGTTTTTTTTAACCCAAAAATGACTGAGTATGATTCTCCTGGATACCACTTTTCTATCATTTTAAAGAGTTTTTCCATTCCATCAGGATTGTGTGCGATATCATAAATAGTAGTTGCTTTGCCATGTCTTACGATCTGAAATCGACAGGGTTGCACCCCCGGAAGGGTTGTTGAATCAACATTTTTACAAACGACTTTCAAAGCACGCCTTGCAATACTTGTATTTTCTTCCATCCAATCTTCAATAGGAGGAATTAAATAAATGGGAGATCTACATTGAAAAGCCTGGTGAAAGACGGGTTTTCTTGCGGCCGAATGACCTAAAACAACAGGAATACCCTGTTTTATAATTCCTGACTTTTCTTTTGCTATTTCATCCAAAGTGCTTCCGAGTACATCTGTGTGATCGTAGGAGATGCTTGTGATAATACTTAAGATAGGAGTGATAATATTTGTAGAATCTCTAAGACCCCCTATTCCGACTTCAATAACAGCTATGTCTACTTTTTTTTCAAAAAAATATTGAAATGCAACCGCTGTCAAAACTTCAAAAAAATTTGCCTCTGGACAAAGCTTCTTTACCTTCTTTGCCTTTTCCATAAGCTCTTCTTCTGAAATCATTTCTCCGTTAATTTGAATCCTTTCCCGAAAGGTATTAACATGAGGGGATGTAAAAAGGCCGACTTTGATTCCTTGAGATTGCAATCCATTTGCAATTTTCGTACAAACAGTCCCTTTTCCGTTCGTTCCTGTAACATGAATAGAAGAAAAGCCTTTAGATGGATATCCAAGCTTTTCATCAATAAGTAAAGATCTATTCAGTCCACGCCGTATTCCATTTCTCATAATGAGATCGTATAGACGTCTTTCAAAATCATCACTCATCGCTCTTCTAACCTCCTTAGCACCTCATCTGTTGTATATGCGCTTCCAAGCCTGCTAAGAGGTTTATTTTCTCCATGATAGTCTGATCCACCAGTCATAATGAACCTTCCTTTTTCCCCTATTTTTACCATCTCTTCATTTTGCTTTTGAGAAAACCTAGCATAATAAGCTTCTATGCCGTCAAAAGAACCCTCTTTTAAAATTTGTCGAATAAGCGTATGTCTTTTTAAAAGAATAGGATGAGCCAATACTGCTTTTCCTTTTGCTTTACGAATAATCTCGATGGTTTTTTGAATTGAAAAAACAACCCCTCTTTGAAAACAAGGCTTTCCGTCTCCAATCCATTGATGAAATACATCTCCCATTGTTTCTGCATACCCCTTTTCTACAAGAAGCTTAGCTATATGGGGTCTTCCTATGCTTTTTCCATCTCCTAAATAAAGCTCTTCCATAGAAATATCCATTCCATGTTTACTAAGCAGCTTTAAAATAAGCTCATTTCTTTTTTTTCTTCTTTCAAAATGCTCTTTACAAAAGTCAATGAGGGCCTGATTTTTCCAATCGAAAAAATAACCTAATATATGAACTCCGTTTCCATCGTAGTGAGAGGAAAACTCAACCCCCGTAATAAGCTGTATTTCTAATTTTTTTGCATGAGCAAATAGATCTTCAGAATATGCGTCTATCGTATCATGATCGGTAATCGAAATTCCTTGAAATCCAATTTCTTTTATTTTATTAAGAAGTACTATTGGTGAATCGGTTCCATCTGAATATTCAGAATGAACATGCAGATCATACCTGGCTGTCATTTCTTCCCTCATACGATATATAACAGACCTCAGATTCTAGATCTTGCCCCACAACTTTCTTTACTTGGGATCGTATGTACGTGATGAGCTCTAAAACATCCCTAGAAGTAGCCCCTCCCGTATTAACAATAAAATTAGCATGCTTTGAAGAGACCTCTGCTCCGCCTCTTTGTAATCCTTTAAGACCAGAGCGCTCTATCCACTGCCCAGCAGATCCTTGTATTGGATTTCGAAAAACGCAGCCGCAAGACGGAAGGTCATAAGGCTGGGTATTTTTTCTATGGTTTAAAAGACGAATTTGAATCTCTTTTGCATCATGGGAGCGTACTAACTGAAATCGAGCAGAGACAATAGCCCCTTTCATCTCATGAAAAATACTATAGCGATATCTAAAGGTTAGCTCCTCTTTTTTGTAGACAATAAGGTCTCCATCTTCTCCTAAAAACTCGACAGAAACCAAACAATCTTTAGCCTCCGCTCCTCCAGCGCCAGCGTTCATATAGACAGCGCCACCTACGCTTCCGGGTATCCCTGATGCGAATTCTAAGCCTGACCATCTTTCTTTAGCAGATCGAATTCCAAGTAGAGAAAAGCTAAACCCTCCTCCGACATAAAATTCTCCCTCTTTCTCCTCATAAAAATCGATTTTATTCAAAACAACGAGGCCATTATATCCTTTATCATCAAAAAGACAGTTCGATCCTTTTCCAATAACTAAAAAAGGGATCCCTTCCTTTTTTGCAAAAGAAAACGCAAACTGAAGTTCTTCAATAGAATGCGCTGTTATAAAAAATTTAGCTTCCCCTCCTATTCTATAGGTAGAAAAAGGCTTTAAAGACACACCCTTTTTGATCTCTGGTTCATTCATACAGAAGATTCTTCAAGTTGCATTACTTCACTTATAATTGCATGAACATAGGCCCCTGAATCAGGTGAGGAAAATTTACTTACGAGTCGAATGGAATCATGAATTACTTTTGTAGGATCTATTTTTTCATACAAAATAGAATAAAGAGCCAACCTAAGCACATTTCTCTCTACTTCAGAAATTCTTTCAGGGTCATATCCTGTAGAAATAGTTTCAATTTTTTCATCGAGCTTGGGCAGTAAACCAACAATTACTTCTGCTTTTTCCTTACCTAAAAAAGCGGTTTTTTTTGAAATAGAAAGGGCTCGCATCATAACTGGGACTAGGTCTTCAAGAGGTTGTCCACCCAAACTTGCGCTATAGAGATACTGTAAAATCAATTCTGCAATCTTTTCTTCCATCTAAGTCCCACTGATTAAAAGTTGGTAGTATAGCAAATCTCCGCTCTTTACAAAAGAGGGAAAAATATTTTATACATAAAAGGTTTAATTATGAGGTGGGAAGGTGAAAGGAGTTTTTTTAGACACAGAGACAAATGGACTAAACTGGAAAAAACACACTGTTTTAGAAATCGCTCTTAGGATTCTTGACCTCTCTTCCGGGGAAGAATTAGCCCATTATTCCTCTTTTATTAATATTGGGGAGGATGCTTGGAAAAAAAGTTCTATTGCTAGTTTAAAATTTACTGGCATAGCCTGGGAAGATATTAAAGATGCCCCGAAAATCGAAATAGTCAAAAAAGATCTTATTAAAATTTTTAAGATGCATAAAATTAAACGAGGAGAGGCTGTTTTTATTTGTCAAAACCCCGCGTTTGATCGAATCTTTTTTTCTCATCTCATTGAAACAGAGCTTCAAGAGCGCTATTCTCTCCCCTATAATTGGCTAGACCTAGCGTCTATGTTTTGGGCCAAACAAATTGGCTTGCATGTTTCACCCCATTTAATAGAGCTATCTAAGGACAAAATTGCCAAACTATACAACATTGCACCTGAATCGATGCCGCACAAAGCATTAAATGGGGTCGATCATCTGATTGCATGCTATGAACAGGTCGTTGGCTTTCCTATTTAAATCCAATTTGACGAGCTATTAGGTTTCAACATAAAAAAAGATACTCTAAAGCTTGCTTGGGGCGGATATAACGATCTATCCCTTCTTCCGAAATAGAGATTTTTTGTAAGCTTTTTTCAAAAGGCTCTATTTCACGCGCAACGTAGAGATATTCTTCGACTATCTCCTCGATTTTGTACTCTTTTATTAGAGACTCGATCGTAGAAAAAAGAACAGAATATTCTTTGTTTTTAGATGCCAAACTTGCTTTTTTAATTAATTCAGAAAGCTTTTCTTTCCCCTCTCGCATCTCTTTTATCCGTGGAATAATCCTAACTTCAGATCTCGAAATAATTGTCGGCAAAATTTTTCGAGGATTTTCTGCAGTTAAAATAATCGTTGAATAGGAGGGTTTTTCTTCAAGCGTCTTTAATAAAGCGTTTGAATGAATGGGTAACATCCGTTCAATATCATGTAATATGTACACCTTTTTCTTTCCTTCGAAAGGGGGAAGTGCAATATCTTTAATAAATTCTCTTATTTCTTCCATCGAATAGAGGCGACTTTTAGAGTCAGGAGCAAGTTCATACAAATCTGGATGAAATCCCCCTTTAAGTTTTATCGCAGTTGACGCGTTTCCATTAGAAATAAGGATTTCTGAACCGAGTTCTATAGCATATCTTTTTCTCTCCAAAGAATCAGGAGAAATAAGGATGAGTGGAGAATGCACCCCTTGCCTCCGCTTTTATTGAAAAAAGAACTTTCTCTAGAGCCTTTTTATAGACTTCTTCTTGAGGGTTACTTGCATCAATCACATAAATTCGATGAGGCTCTTGTTTAGCAAGATTTAAGTACCCCTGTCTTACTCTTTGATGAAAGTCTAGATCTTCTTTTTCAAGGCGATCTTTACCTCTTTTTAAGCGAGCGAGTGCTATTTTCGGATCTACATCTAAATACAAAGTAAGATCTGGAACAAGCCCACCTGCCGAAAAATCACACACTTCTTTTAGCTTATCTATTTCTTCATCTCGGCGTGCGGCTCCCTGATAGGCTAAAGAAGAGTCATTAAATCGATCACAGATGACAATAAGATCTTGATTTAATGCAGGTTTAATCAGACTTTCTACATGATGAGCCCTATCTGATAAATAGAGAAAAAGCTCTGCACGTGAACTAATCGAGATATCCTCCTGATGTAAAACTAGCTCTCTAACTCTTTTTCCAAAGGGGGTATCTCCAGGCTCAAACGTCTTAACGACCACCCACTTTTCTACATCTTTCAAATAGTTGTAGAGACTTGCAACAAGAGTTGACTTTCCTGTCCCTTCACCCCCTTCTACAGTCAGAAAAAAACCATTATCCGCTCTCGCCACTCTCTACCGCCTCTCCTTCTATTGGAGCAAATTTTTCAATTTTTTGAAGAGCAATTAGCTTATCCTCTAATGGAAGATTCACTAATCTCACTCCTTGCGTAGATCTTCCCATCACGCGGATATCTTTCATAGAAGTACGTAAGCTTTGCCCAAGTTTCGACATCATAAGTACGCTATCTTCATCAGATTTGATGGCAATAGCTCCCACTACATATCCATTTCGCTTATTGGCAAGAATCGAACGAACTCCTTTTCCACCCCTGTTAGTCTGTCTGAAATCGCTTACTTTTGAGCGTTTTCCGTATCCATTTTCGCAAACAACGAGAAGAGCTTGTTCTGGAGTAACGACTTCACAAGAGACTACGTCATCTTGTTCATCTTTAAGGGTAACCCCTTTTACACCTCGAGCGGTTCTTCCAACAGCTCGCACCAAAGACTCATCAAATCGGACAGCCATTCCAGCTTTTGTAAAGAGCATAACCTGTTCTTTTTCATGAACAAGCCTTACCGCAATCACCTCATCTCCTTCATCAATCGTAATTGCATAAACCCCTTTTTTCCTTTGAGAGGAATAACTATTTAGCTCTGTTTTCTTAATGACACCCTTTTTCGTTGCAAAAAGGATAGCTGCTTTATCTTCAAAACTTGCAACGCGCAAAACTGCTGCCACTTTCTCTTCCTTATTGATTCCCTCTAAAAGATTAACAAGGGCTTTTCCTTTTGCTTTACGACTTCCCTCTGGAATTTGCCATCCTTTCAGCCAGTAGCATCGCCCAAAGCTTGTAAAAACAAGGATATGATCATGAGTATTGACTACATAAACATCTTTAAGCCCATCAGTTTCTTTCTTCATATCGGCGCCCATTACCCCATGCCCTCCCCTTTTTTGCTCGCGGAAGGTATCAATCGGCATTCGTTTAATATAATCATCTGTAGAGATCGTAATAATCACAGGTTCATTTGTAATGAGGTCTTCCATTTCAAAATCTTCATCTTCTGTCGGAGCTATCTGTGTCATTCGAGGAGACTTATCCATTTTTTTCATTGTCTCAAGCTCTTCTTTAATAATCTCACGAACAAGCTTTTCTGATGCAAGAATCGCTCTATATTGATCAATTTTTGCAAGGAGATCTCTATACTCATTTTCCACCTTACCCCTTTCCATTCCAGTAAGCTGGTAGAGCCTTAAGTCGAGGACTGCATCTGCTTGTTTATCACTAAATTCATACTTATTCACAAGAGCCTCTTTAGCTTCAGCGCGGTCTGAACTTGCGCGAATAAGAGCTACAATTGCATCAAGATGATCTAGCGCTTTTAAATATCCCTCAAGAATATGAGCTCTAGCTTCTGCTTTTTTAAGTTCAAATCGAGTACGTCTTTGAACGACTTCTATTCTATGATCTACCCAAGCAGAGATCATTTGCTTAATGTTCATTGTTCGTGGAAGGCCATTATCAAGGGCGAGCATGTTACAACCAAATGTAACCTGCATATCTGTATATTTAAAAAGCTGATTGATAATTACATCTGGAATTTCGCCTCTTTTTAATTCAAGGACAATCCTCATTCCTTCTTTATCAGATTCATCCCGAATATCAGAAATTCCAGTAAACGTCTTTTCATTTACAAGCTCTGCAATGCGTGTGATAAGAAGAGCTTTGTTTACGTTATAAGGAATCTCATCGATAACAATTTTTTGTCTTTCATTTTTATCTTCCTCTATACGACAAATGCCCCGTAAATGAAGCTTCCCGCGTCCTGTATAAAATGCCTCTTTAATTCCCTTAGTCCCACAAATAACCCCTCCTGTCGGAAAATCAGGCCCCGGCATCACCTTCATAATCTCTTCGATAGAGGTCTTTGGATCATCTATCACAAGAAAAGTAGCTTCAATTAATTCTACCAAATTGTGAGGAGGAATGTTTGTTGCCATTCCAACAGCAATTCCTGAGGAACCATTACAAAGAAGGTTGGGAAACTTTGATGGAAAAACAACCGGCTCTTTTTTAGTCTCATCATAGTTTGGAATGTAGTCAACTGTCTCTTTATCTAAATCTTCCATAAGAGCAATTGATGGGTGCGTTAACTTCGCTTCTGTATAACGCATCGCAGCAGGAGGATCGCCATCAACAGAGCCAAAATTTCCCTGTCCATTGACTAGAGAATATCTCATAATCCAAGGCTGTGCCATGCGCACAAGAGTTGGATAAATTACTTGCTCTCCATGTGGGTGATAATCTCCAGATGTGTCTCCAGCAATTTTCGCACATTTTCTATGTTTTGCACCTGGAGTCAAATTTAATTGTTTCATTGCAAAAAGAATACGGCGCTGAGAAGGTTTTAGTCCATCCCTTACATCAGGAAGCGCTCTGGCAACAATCACAGACATCGAATAGCGAAGGTAGCTCTCTTTCAACTCATCTTCGACATCGCGGAAAATTATTTCATCATCTTTTCTAACTGGCAGTTCTTGTTCACTCATCTTTCACATTCCTTAAATGTCTAAGTTCTTAACAGAAAGCGCATGACTTTCTATAAATGCACGTCTTGGGGCAACTTCCTCTCCCATTAACATAGAAAACATCTGATCTGCAGCGACTGCATCATTAATGTTTACTTGCACAAGGGTCCGAACAGCTGGATCCATAGTAGTTTCCCACAGCTGATCCGCGTTCATCTCTCCAAGTCCCTTATACCGTTGAATTTCTATTCCTTTTCTTCCATTTTCTCTAAGAAAATCGATCACTTCTTTCAATGTATAGGCCGGAATTTCCTCTCCGTGCTCATCGATTAAATCAAGAATCTTTCCTTCCGCAATCAAGTATTGATCAATCTTTAAAGAAAACTCCTCTAATGCTGCTCTCAAACGATCAATTTGATCTGTTTCATAAAGCTGAACATAATTTAGAGGCTTTGCATGAAATGCTGCAATTTTTATCTCTTTCTCTTCTTCAGAAAGAGCAGAATCTAAAGCAGCCGTAAAAAGTGCTTTTTGCTCTTCTCGGTCAATATCACGAAGTTCTGAAAATTCTTCTTTTGAATAGAGGAGCTTAGTCTCCTCTTCCATTACAACTTGATATTTAGGAAGAACATCTTCTAAATTTCTCGATTGAACAAATGTTCTAAAAGGAACACCCTTTCTTTCAAGTGAGGCAATCAACGTTTCAATATGCAAAATTCCCTCTAAAAGCGCTTGCACCTCTGATTTTTCCAAATAGTTGCTATGTGAAGCCATACGAATATGAATATCAGAAATACTTAAATTTAATAGGTACTCATCCATCTCTCTTTCAGAATGGATATACTTTGAGGTCTTTTTTCTTGATACACGGTAAAGTGGTGGTTGCGCGATATAAACAAAATTGCCTTCAAGGAGCGCTGGCATATGTCGATAAAAGAAAGTAAGAAGAAGCGTTCTAATATGCGATCCATCAACATCAGCATCCGTCATGATAATAATTTTGTGATAACGAAGCTTTTCTAAAGTAAAATTGTCTTTGCCGATTCCACAACCAAAAGCGGCTACCATAGCTCCAACTTCTGTATTTTGTAGAACTTTTTGTAAGCGTGATTTTTCGACATTTAAAATTTTACCACGAATTGGCAAAATAGCTTGATAACGGCGATCTCGGCCACCTTTTGCGGATCCACCCGCAGAGTCTCCCTCAACGATGTAAATTTCAGATTTTGCAGGATCTTTTTCGCTACAATCTGTTAATTTTCCAGGAAGTCTTGCGCTATCTAGAGCTGATTTTCTCTGTGTAAGTTCACGCGCTTTTCTCGCAGCTTCTCTTGCTTGAGCTGCTATTGCCGCTTTCTCTACAATCACTTTGGCTATCGTTGGATTTTCTTCCAAGAATATGGTAAATTCTTCTCCAACAATAGTCTGCACAGCGGATCCAACGTCACCATTTCCAAGTTTCTGCTTAGTCTGCCCCTCAAACTGCGGATTCGGGACCCTTGCTGAAATAATGGCCGTCATCCCCTCTCGCACGTCCTCTCCAGTAATCGCAACTTTTGCATTTTTCAGAAGATTGTAATTTTTAATATAGGTGTTTAAAACGCGAGTTAGCGCTGTAGAAAAACCAACTAAATGGGTTCCCCCTTGCCTTGTTGCAATGTTATTTACGTAAGAAAATACAGTTTCTGCATAACTCTCATTCCACTGCATTGCCACTTCAAATTCAACAGGACCATCATGTAACTCTTTGACCCCTTTTATATAAATAGGCTTTGGAAATAATGGCCCTTTGGTTTCGTTTAAAAAGCTCACAAACGAAGCAATTCCACCCGCATAATTAAAGGAGACATCCTCATGCTCTGTATTTCTTTCATCACTTAGTGTGATTGTAAGACCAGCATTCAAGAAAGAAAGCTCTCTAAGTCGATTGTGAATAACATCGTAGTCAACTTCTAAAACAGAAAATATTTGCTCATCTGGCCACCAGGTAACTGTCGTTCCTCTTTTTTGTGTTTTTCCAATTTCTTGAAGAGATCTAATAACCTTTCCTCTTCCAAATTCTATTTCGTACAATTTTCCATCTTTATGAACATCTACAACCATTTTTTTGGAGACTGCGTTTACGCAAGAAACACCGACTCCATGAAGACCACCTGAAACTTTATAAGTGTTTTTATCAAATTTTCCTCCCGCATGAAGAATCGTCATAACCACTTCTACGGCAGAAATATCTCTCCCCTGTTTTTTTGACTCAGCTTCATGTTTTCCTACAGGAATTCCTCGTCCATTATCAATGACAGTTATACTTGTGTCTTTGTGAAGAATCACATCAATATTCGTACAAAATCCCGCCATCGCTTCATCAATACAGTTGTCAACGACCTCGTAGACTAGCTGATGAAGTCCATTAATACCTGTATCTCCGATATACATCCCGGGACGTTCCCGAACTGCTTGGAGTCCCTCTAAAACAGTAATCGAACTTGCGTCGTACTGAGCTTCTTTAGGATCCTTTTTCTTCTCTGTCATGGTTGTCATACCCCTATCTTCTCATCTCCGAAATACAATATTGATTAATCCAAGCGATGGTAGCTTTTCTTGAAATTCACGAATTAACTTTTGGCGTCCACTCATGCTAAGCATGCTGTAAAGTGAGGCTGACGAAACTTTTATATATAATGTCCCTTCTTTAAAACTCTCTACAACTGTAGCCATAGCAACTCGTTCTCCAACAATTTGCTTCCAAATTTGTCCCACACTAGAAACTTGTTTTTCTCTCGTCTCCTGAATTTTTTTTATGACATTAGGAATCAAATCCCCCGCAACTCTTCCTGCAGGATGGCGATCCATTCTTCCGCTAAGATCTTTACGAGACTTTCCCAAAATCAGCATACTCACTTTGAAGGCTTAAAACGTACGATCCTAACACACCTTTCGCAAAATCGCTATCATTTTTTTTACCGTTTTGTTATAGTTCTCTACCATTGGCCATCCTTTTAAAAACACGGAGAAAGAAAAAAACCTTATGTATGATCCAAAAAAAATTCGTAACGTTGCGATTGTAGCTCACATCGACCATGGAAAGACTACTTTAATGGACAGCCTTCTGTCTCAAACGCATGTATTTAGAGATAACGAAGAAGTTCCTGAACGCGCAATGGATAGTTTTTATTTGGAGCGTGAACGAGGAATCACAATTTTCGCAAAACACACCTCTCTTCCTTTTGACGACTATAAAATTAATTTGATCGACACCCCGGGACACGCCGACTTTTCAGGAGAAGTTGAAAGAGTTCTTGGAATGGTTAACTCTGTCCTCCTCCTTATAGACGCCCAAGAAGGACCAATGCCTCAAACACGTTTCGTTCTATCTGCTGCTTTAAAAAAAGGACTAAAACCAATCGTTGTTCTCAATAAAGTCGACCGTCCACACGCAGATCCTGAACGCGCACTCAATTTAACATTCGACCTGTTCGTAGAACTTGGTGCAAACGACGACCAACTCGACTTCTCTTACTGCTACGCTTCAGGTCTAGCAGGGTTTGCTAAATTAAAACCAGAAGATCCTGAAGTCAACATGCGGCCTCTCTTTGAAATGATTATTGAACATGTTCCAGCACCAACAGGAAGCCTTGAAGAGCCGTTTTTGATGCAAGTGATGACCCTTTCCTACAGCGATTTTACAGGACGCGCCGCAACAGGAAGAATTCTGCAAGGGAAAATCGCAAAAAACGACTCTATCGTCTGTGTTGAGAAAAGCGGTCACCCAACAAACCACAAAGTAACCCTTATTGAAGGGTACTTAGGCTTAAAAAAAGTAGAACTTCCAGAAGCTGGAGTCGGCGACATCATTAGTATATCTGGAATTCCAGAAGTAATGATCGGTGACACTTTATGTTCTCCTAAAAATATTTGCCAACTTCCACCTATTGAACTTGGAGAACCAACTCTCTCTGTTAACATCATGGTTAACTCAGGTCCATTTGTTGGACGTGAGGGAAAGCATGTAACAATGAACAAGATCCGCGATCGTCTTATGAAAGAAAAACGATCGAATGTTTCTTTGAAAATCGAAGAAGCGGAAGGAAGAGATGATGCTCTAAAAGTTTCAGGTAGAGGGGAGCTGCATCTTTCTATCGTAATTGAAACGATGCGTAGAGAAGGATTTGAATTCGTTGTCTCCAAACCTGAAGTAATCACAAAAATGGTTGACGATACAATGTATGAACCTTTTGAGGTTGCTCACATTGAAGTCCCAGAAGAAGCCTCTGGATTTGTTATTGAAGAACTTTCTCGAAGAAAAGGAGAAATGCGCCTTCTTACAACTAACGAGCATGGAATTACCACAATTGAATTCCTGATTCCAACAAGAGGGCTCATGGGATATCGAAATGACTTCCTTACAGCTACCAAAGGAGAGGGTATTTTAACCTCCGTCTTTGATGGCTACGCTCCAAGCAAAGGAAAAATTCCAGGCCGCAAGAATGGCTGCCTAGTTTGTAATGCCGCAGGAAAAGCCACAGCTTATGCAATGTTCAATCTGCAAGATAGAGGTATTTTCTTCATTCCAGCAGGAACAGAAGTCTACGAAGGAATGATTGTAGGACAAAATTCTCGCGATGATGATCTTGTTGTAAACGTTGCCAAAGGAAAACAGCTCACAAACGTTCGCTCTGCAGGAAATGATGAAAACCTCATCCTTACTCCCCCTCGTGTTTTAAACCTAGAGCAAGCAATTGACTTTATTGAAGATGATGAACTGATCGAAGTAACACCTAAATCGATCCGTATTCGAAAAACAATTCTTTCAGAGAATGAACGAAAACAGAAAAAGCGGGGCTAATTTCTAGCCCCCCCGCTTGACTATATCATCCGTTTTTCTTTTGTGCTCTTTGAAGTATGGCGCGTTTTAGCTGACCCCAGTTAACGCCAGCATTCGTCAGTTTTGCAGCAACTAATGCACCTTTGGTTGCTGCAAGCTCATCAACAAGGCCTTTTAATCTATTCTGTGAATCTGTCAACTCCTTTTGAACATTTTCTAGGAGGGCAGCTACATTTTCTTGTTCTTTTAAAATTTTTTTTTCTTTTTCAAGCAACTCCATATTTTCTTTATGAAGATCTCCCTCTCTTTTTAAAAGATCTTGTTGCACTTCTTGCATTTCTTTAAAAGCCTTCTCCCCTCCTGCAATCTTTACCGCAGTTTCACTTAATATCTTATTTAAATTCTTCAAATGCGTAATTTGCTCTTCATTTTTTTCTATTTGATTTCGATGCTGATCTATTTGCTTTTTTAGATTAGCTTGATCTACTTCTAAACTTTCCCTTATTTTTTTAAGCTCTGTAATCTCGCTTTCACTGGCTTCTAACTGCTGATTTCTTGATTCAATTTGCCTTCTTCCTTCATCCAACTGTCCCTCATATTGAGCAACCCTATTCTCAAGGTTTAATACAGTATTCTGAAAAACTACTAATACCTCTTTGCTTTTTTCAATTTGTTGCTCTCTAATTTCTAGCTGAGTTGCGCTTTGTATCAACTGCCCTTGAAGGAGCCCTACAGAACCCTGCAACCGTCCAGATGCTGTCTCTAGTTCCTGCGCTACCGCGTGTATTAGATTCCCTTGTTGGACTAATCTATCAATGTTTAACTGAAGACGATCATTCTCCACTTTTTGACGATCGATCTGCTGTTTTAAACTCACAATTCCCGTATTCCATGCAAAGTATGTAAGCAATCCAGAAATAACAACAACAAGACTATCTGCAGCATAACCCTCAGGAGTAAGGGCAACAACACGCCCACTTCCTGCCCCAACAAGAACAAGAACACTCACAACAAAAACAGTCGCTGCAAAAACAACAACAACAACATCCGCTGTATCTTTCCAATTTTTTTCGACTGGAGGTCTTGGACCTGGGCCAGCTGGTGGGGGAGGAACGATCGGCAATTCCACTACTCGATACGGCTGAGGCCGAAAATTATTCTCTGCTATCAGCGACTGAGCCTGATTCTGAATAACAATTTCATCAAGCGGCTGAAGCCCTGAAGTCACAATCTGAAGATCCATAATTCACCTCTTTTTTAAAAAAATTTAATTGAATCTTAATTTCCCTTTAATAGTTTTTCAATATATTTTTCTTTAGACTTCTCGATTTATTTTTGTTATGATGCTCGACATGGAACACCAGACTTTATCTAGACATCATGTAGCCTACATGTTTAACCGAATTGCTGCGCGCTATGACAAGATCAATCGAATTCTCTCGTTTGGCCTTGACCTTTCTTGGAGAAAAAAAATCAACCAATTTCTTCCACTTCAGTCCAATCTTACTGTGGTAGACGTTGCTACAGGGACAGGAGATCAAATCCTAGCCCTTGCTAAGAATTCAAAAATTGACCATTTTATCGGGTTTGATATTTCTGAAAAAATGCTTCAAGTTGGCCTAGAAAAGGTCAAAAATTTAAAAAAACCTGTTTCGTTACAACTTGGAAGCGGTCTTGATATTCCTATCGATGACAATTTTTGCGATGCAACAACTCTTTCTTTCGGCATCCGTAATATGACTGATCCTTCTTTAGCGCTAAAAGAACTCTACAGAATTTTAAAGCCAGGTGGGCGCGCGATTGTTCTCGAGTTTTCCCTTCCGAAAAATAGTTTTATACAAAGATGTTATCTTCTTTACTTAAGACACATACTTCCCTCCGTTGGCCTTTTCCTCTCTAAAGACAAAGAAGCATACTCTTATTTAAATCAATCAATTGAAGACTTTTGCAAAAATTCCCCCCTTGACATCCTTATGGAAAAGGCAGGCTTTCACACCATTCGTGTAAAACCACTAACCTTTGGTATAGTTTCCGTTTTTATTGGAGAAAAGTGACTCCTTCTTTTTTATTTAAAGAGCATCTTTATAGAGGAGATATTGTTTCTTCAGGGGGGGATTTTCAAATTAAAGATTTCCCCCTTCCCCGAAGAAGAGAAAATTGGAGTGGTATTCCTAAAGAATTACATTTTCAAAGTCGATCTTCTTTTTTGATTCATCCTTTTTCTTATAAATTACCTCCCATTATTTCCCGTACCAATATTCCTTCAAAAGAAGAGCACTCTTTTTTAATTGATCGTTTTCTTTCCAGCGGTATAGAAAAAATGGTTCTTGCAAGGCAATCAACTTTTGTTTTTCAAGATCGAATTAATCCTTTTGGCGTATACTCTCAGTTATTAAAGCTAAAAGGAAATGCAACTCCATTTGGAGTGATTTTTTCTAAAGACATAGCCTTTGTTGGGGCTACTCCAGAGCTTCTATTTTCAAGGGAAGAGCAAACTCTCAAAACAATGGCGCTTGCAGGAACCCGAATACATGAACAGGAAAGCGCTCTTCTATCATCCACAAAGGATCTTTATGAATTTAGGGTTGTCAAAGAGGAAATTTACAACAAATTAAAAGAAATCTCTCATCCCTTTACAGTAGAAGAAAGCCCCTCTATTTGGAGAACCAATTCTCTTTCTCATCTTCATTGCCCATTTGTTGTACAGTTAAAGAAAGAATACACCAATGAAGAACTTATTTCTTTTTTACACCCAACACCTGCTATTGCGGGGCGCCCTAAAAAAGATGCAATCAAAATGATTGCTTCGATGGAGCGATTTGATCGTGGATGGTATTGTGGTACATTTAGATGTAAATCGAATGTCTATGTTTGTCTTCGCGCAACCCTTATCATAGAAAATAAGATGCATATTTTTTCTGGAGGAGGTATTGTTTTGGAATCGAAGCCAGAAACTGAGTGGCAAGAACTTGAGAACAAAATAGCACTATTCGGAGATCTAAAACATGACTGAAGAATTAACCTTTGAAAGAACGCGAAAAATTATTTCTGAGTGCATTAAATCTTCAGTACGTAGATTTGTGGTTGCACCTGGATCTAGATCTGCTCCTTTAGCGCTTAGTATTGCGGAAAATCCACTTGCAGAAACTGTCGTACATTTCGATGAAAGAGGAGCTGCTTTTCATGCCCTTGGGATGGGTAAAGCAACGGGACGTCCAGCAGTTGTTCTTTGCACATCAGGCACTGCCCTTGCAAATTTCTATCCAGCTATCATGGAAGCGCATTACAGTCGAACCCCCCTTATCATCTTATCAGCTGACAGGCCAGCAGAACTTCAAGATTGCGGCTCGAACCAAACAATAGATCAAATAAAGCTATTTGGAAATTATCTTCGTTTTGAAGTAGATCTGCACTGCTCTGATCCCTTTATTTCTTTAGATTGTATTGCCTCCGCTGTCAATCAAGCAATTTATAGATCTTTATCAAATCCTAAAGGCCCAGTGCTTATCAACGCGAAATGTCGGGAACCCTTTTATGAACTTCCTTTAATTTCTTCTAAAAAAGAAGAAAATCTACTTCCTCTTCCAAATACTCGCTATTTTCCCGTGGAAAAAACTCTTTCCCCCTCTTTATTTCCTTTGATTGCAGCGGAATTTTCTCGTAGGGAAAAAGGGATCATTGTAGTAGGTGAGCTTCCGAATGGTGAAAATGGGGAGGCAATTTTGTCTCTTGCAATGCGTCTTCAATGGCCTATTTTTGCAGACCCTCTATCGCAGCTACGAAAAGTTGGGTGCGATTCTTCGATGATCTCTTACTATAACCACATTTTGACAACAACTCCCGCTCCTGAAAAATTAATCCCTGAAATTGTTGTTCATTTCGGTGGCTCTTTTGTGTCAAAACCTCTTCTTAAATGGCTAGACACAATAAGCCCAGAAAACTTCTATCAAGTTGGAAATTTTCCCTCGCGCCAAGACCCAATTCATAAAGTAACTGAAAAAATCGAAATGCGCCCTGATTACTTTTGTGAAAAAATTATGGAAGTTATTAAAGGAAGAGCTCCAAGCACTTGGCTTTCCCTATGGAAAGAATATTCTCTTAGCATTGAAGAGCACCTTTTTGATTTTATGCAAAACTTAGAAACACTTTCAGAACTTTCCTGTGTAGACATGTTGATGAAATATCAAAAAGAAAGCCTCTCCTTTTTTGTAGGCAATAGTCTTCCCATTCGATTTTTTGACTCTTTTTTCTTTCCGAAAGAAATTTCAGGTCCATTTTTTGGAAATCGAGGAGTTTCTGGCATTGATGGAAATATCGCTACTTCCCTTGGAATTGCACGTGGACTTAAAGAACCTCTTCTCGCTATCATCGGTGATTTGACATTCCTTCATGACGTAAACAGCTTAGCAATTGCGAAACTTTATCCTGTACCCGTTGTTTTTATTGTATTCAATAATGATGGAGGGGGAATATTCCAACATCTTTCCATGGCTAATGAAAAAAAATATTTTTCTCAGTTTTTTCAATTCCCCCATCAAATCAAATTGGAAAAACTCGCTGCTGGATTTGGAATCTCTTATTTTCATCCAGACTGTAAAGAGACCTTTATTGCAGCTTTAGAAACCTCCCTTTCTCAAAGCACTCCAACGATCATCGAAGTAACAACAAACTCAAAAGAAACGTTTGATATTTCCGAAGAATTCGAAAGCTATTTAAAGAAAAAAATCTCCAAAGGAAAAAAGGGAAATACACCTTGTTACTTCACGGTTTCAAAAACACGTTAGTTTTTATTCACGGCTTTCTAGGCTCACCAAGAGATTGGGATCCATACATTGATTTTTTTAAAAATTCTTATGACTGCCTTGCAATCGACTTTCCAACTGATCTTGAAGAATGGAAAGAGAAAATCCCAAAAGGGTCTATCGTTATTGGATATTCCATGGGAGGAAGAATGGCCCTTTGGTTTGCCTCTCTTTTTCCAGATCATATCTCTTCTCTTTTTCTTCTTTCTGTTCACCCAGGATTAGATAGCGATGAAGAGCGAGAAAAAAGAGCGAAAAAAGAATCTCTTTGGATAGAAGAATTAGAAATAGATACTATAGAGAAATTCGTGACAAACTGGTATCAAAACCCACTTTTTGGCGGATGGCCATTCCCTAAATATCGGTTAGAGCAAAACCCCACTTTACTAATCAATACGTTATTAAAATTTTCCCTTGCCAAACAACCCTCCTTTTGGAATGATCTCCCTTTCTTTAAGACCAAGCTTTATTTTATTTTTGGTGAAAAAGATGAAAAATTTCAACCGATTGCCAAACGACTACAATCGATTATCGGGCCTAATACAGTTGATTTTATCAAAAATGGCTTTCATGCAATTCACATGGAGAATATAGAAAAAATGCAAAAACTCTTAGAAAAAGCACTTACTTGGAAGCAGGCAATAGAGTTTACCGACATCCTGTACCATAAATCTGAAGGAAAAGCAAAAATCACAATTAATCGCCCTGAAGTACATAATGCTTTTCGTCCAAAAACAGTTGAAGAAATGCGGATTGCTCTAAATGATGCTCGAGTGGATGAAAAGATCGGAGTAATCATTTTAACGGGACAAGGAGAGAAAGCTTTCTGCTCTGGTGGCGACCAAAAAATTCGGGGAAGTGCTGGCTATAAAGATAATGAAGGAAAAGAATCTCTAGGCATCCTTGATTTTCAACGAGAAATACGATCTTGTCCCAAACCTGTAATTGCAATGGTTGCCGGTTATGCAATCGGAGGAGGACATGTACTTCATGTAGTTTGTGACCTAACAATTGCAGCAGAAAATGCAATTTTTGGCCAAGTCGGCCCTAAAGTAGGATCTTTTGATGGCGGACTTGGAGCAAGTTACTTAAGTCGTATCGTTGGACAAAAAAAAGCGCGAGAAATTTGGTACCTATGCAGACAATATAATGCAAAAGAGGCATTAGAAATGGGGCTTATAAACACTGTTGTTCCTTTGGCAGACCTTGAAAAAGAAACTATGAAATGGGCTGATGATATACTTAAACACTCCCCCCTTGCTCTTCGTTGTTTAAAATCTGCCTTTAACGCAGACTGTGATGGACAAATAGGCCTTCAAGAACTAGCTGGTAATGCAACACTTCTTTACTACATGAGCGAAGAGGCAAAAGAAGGTCATGCTGCTTTTTTAGAGAAAAGAACCCCCGATTTTTCTTCCTTTCCTAAAAGAGGGTAATGATTATGTCTATCAGAATAAAAAGTGCCCTTTGGTTTGAAGCCTTTCGCCCAAAAACGTGGATTGCTAGCATTTCTCCTGTTGTGATTGGAACTTCTATGGCTTCCTTTGCAGCTTTTTTTGATTTTTCTATTTTTATTACCTCTCTTATTACTGCTCTATCGATTCAGATAGGAACGAACCTCGCAAACGACTATTTTGACTTTCAAAAAGAAATCGACAGAAAAGAGCGTTTAGGTCCAAGAAAACTAATTGTCCAAGGACTTTTAACTGCAAAAGAAGTGGGAATCATGTCTTTAGTTTTTTTCCTAATTGCAGCTATTTCTGCTACCCATTTAATGATTTTAGGGGGAACTCTTATTCTTTTTTTGCTCATTCTTGCGATTATTCTAGGAGTTTTTTATAGCGCTGGGCCATTTCCCCTTTCCCACTACGGACTTGGTGATTTTTTTGTCCTCTTTTTTATGGGATCTCTTGCAGGAGGGATGACCTTTTTTCTACAAACAGGAGTCCTTGTTGCGGATGGATTTATTGGTGGACTTGCTTCAGGGGCTCTCTCCACAGCTATCCTCACAATTGATAATCTAAGAGATCTAGATACAGACCGAATGGCGGGAAAACACTCTTTACCTGTACGTTTTGGCGCTTTTTTTGGGAAATGTGAATATTTAACGATGCACATTATTGCTTTTGTCATTCCTTTTATATTAGTATTTTTTGCCTATTACTCTAATTATCTCCTTTTAGCTCCCATCGCTTTAATCCCCTCGATCCCTTTGATTAGAGAAGTGTTTAAAATAAATACCCCGAAAGACTATGCCCCCCTTCTTCCAAAAACTGCAGCTATTCTTGCTTTTTATACACTTCTTTTTTGCTTAGGACTTATCCGATGAGATTGATCGCATTTGATATTTTTTCCTATCAGGTCCCTTTAAATATTGGGATGACTCGGAAAGGATTTATCATCCGATTGGCCGATGAAAGCGGCCGAGAAGGATTTGGTGAAATTGCCCCTCTACCAGGATTAAGTCATGAAACACTAGAAGAATCCCTTTCTTTCCTAAAATCTCTTCGAGAAAAAATTCTCAAAAAAGAACTCTCCCCTACTTTTTTTCCCCCATCCGTAATGTTCGGAATGGAAAGCGCTGTCTCTCAACTCTACTCCCCTCTTAGTCAAGATCTCTCTTTCACAACTACTCGATTCTTTTATGATCCAAAAAAAGCGACTGCAATGAGCGGCGATGTAAAAATCAAACTTGGTGCATCTAATCTTTCTGAAGCAATTTCCATTACAAAGAGCTTTATAGAAAAAGGAGCGCGTCTTAGAATCGATCTCAACCGAAAGTGGAGCTTAAGCCAAACAAAAGAGTTTTGCCGACACTTTTCACCAACTGAAATTTTATATATAGAAGAGCCTGTCCAATATTTTATGGAACTCGAAGCTTTCCATGAAGAAACTGGATTTTCTTACGCGATCGACGAACACCTTCTTTTCCACCCACTTGAACGGATCATAAAACTAAAAGGGCTCTCGCACCTGATCGTCAAACCTTCCATGCATGGTGGGCTTGATCAATGTAAAGCAATTCAACTGGCGGCCAGTGGTATTGAGTGCGTGTTTGGCACCTCCTTCGAAACAGAGATCGGTTTATCCCACATTGTCCGGATTTCTTCCATTATTAACCCAGGAAAAATCGTTGCGGTTGATACCTACGAATCTCACGCTTACTCCTTACTAAAAAAACCGATCGCTTTTCGTAAAGGGCTTATCAAAAAAGAGTACTTTAACCGAATGTCCATCGATTACTCAAAACTAGTCAAGCTATAACTATACTCTTCGTGATTCAAAAATTGTTTTTTTGACTCCTTCCTGATTATCATTAGTTAAAAAAGATCTTTTTTTGTATCTTTCATAAAAACATGAACTTCCTTCAGCACGCAAAAGAAATCGCTTTATATGATGCAGGCTGCACTTATACGTATGCGGAACTCGACGCACTGATTAATAAAAGCCCTGATTTTGACCCCATTTTTGTGGTCGATTCAACTGTCGAATGTATTGTAAAGATTTTCTCGCTGTTGCGGAAGGGAAAGAGAATACTTCCCGTTTCTCCAAGAGAGCCTATAGTTCCAAGGATTGTTCTTCCAGACGGACCTGGAACTTGTTTGATGACTTCTGGATCGATGGGAAGGCCTAAGTTTGTTTTACATAGTCTAGAGGCGCATTTTGTGAATGCTCTTCATCCCCACCCCGATTTGGAGCTTTCACCAGGATGCCGGTGGAGACTCTCTCTTCCTTTAAACCACGTAGGAGGGCTTGCAATTTTGTTTCGCTCTTTTTTAAGTGGTGGCGCGGTCATACTTCCAAAAGCATCTCATATAAAGCCCACTCACCTTTCCTTAGTTCCAACACAACTAAAGCGACTTCTTCATGAAAACCAAATTCCCTCTTGCATAAAAGCAATCCTTGTAGGGGGAGCCCCTATTCCGCGCTCTCTTTGTACCGAGGATCTTCCTCTTTTTCTCACCTATGGCATGACAGAAATGTGCTCACAGATCGCAACAAATCGATTCACCATTGAAGAAGGAATCCATTTTGGATCAACCCTATCCAAAAGAGAGCTAAAGGTCGATGAGAATGGAGAAGTATGGGTGCGTGGAGAAACTCTTTTTGATGGCTATCTTTCCCTTCCCTCTCCTTTTGTCGATAGATGGTTTCCGACAGGTGATTTAGGAAAAACAGAGGAAGGAAAGCTACAGATTCTCGGAAGAAAGGATCGGATGATTATTTCAGGGGGTGAGAATATTCATCTTGAGGAGATTGAAAAGGCTTTGATGGATATCCCTTGGGTACGAGGAGCAACTGTAAAAAAGCGGCTCGATGAGGAGTTTGGGGAAAGACCTGTCGCTGCTATATGGATCGATCAACATATAGATAAAGAAGATATTCGCTTAGTTCTTGAGACTACCCTTCCACGCTATAACATTCCCTATAAAGAAGATATTGTTTTACACCACAAGACAGTGCTCGTGCAAAATGGACCGAAAGGGCTCTGGAATTAAAACTCTTTTTCTTCCTTCTTTCGAAATAAAAACATGTTTAATCGATGTTTCCCCTACTTTCACCCCTTTTTTTAAAATATTTGCACAGGCAACAAAGCTTGATTCTTGAATGGAATCAAAATAAAGGGTAAGAAGAATTTCATCCCCTAAATAAAGAGGAGCAAAAAATCGACTTCTTGCCTCTACAATAGGGATAAAATATTCACCTTCAAACAATTTTTTAGTTTCCAAAAAATACTCAAAAAGCTCCGTAGCAAATTTTAATTGATTTGTAAAATAAATAGCGCCAGTTGCATCTGTCTCACTCATCCGTATTTTTCTCGTTATTTCAAACATTGCTACCTCATTGATTAATTTCTTGTAAAAGATCTGTTCTGTAAAATATTCTCCTTGAATATTGTCATTTTTTTTTGACCCCTTCAAGACATTTTTTGATCCAGTTAAACTGTTTGTTAGCATTGTGAAAAAACTATCCCATCCCTATAATCACAAACTTTCAGAAGCCCAAGGAAGCTTGAAAAAATGGTAGATAAAAATTTGATTAGGCAAGAAAATTCGCTAGGAGAAAAAGAATCGATGTCATTTCATCCCCTTCTCTTCGAAGTAGAAAATGAAGATCACCCAACATTTCTTCAAAAACAGGGTGAAATAAAGCTTCTTCAAGGCGATATTAAAGGTCTTAAATTTTTTGACTTAGCCCTATCCCTTGATTCGACTAACATTCATATTCTATTTCGCCAGGGTTTAGCTCTTTTTGACTTTGCCTCAAAAGGCAATGTAAAAAAATATTTTCTTTTAGCAAATAAAAAATTTAAACTAGCAATTTCCATATCTCCTGATTTTTTCCCTGCTTGGCAAGCTTTTGGAAATACATTGCACCACCTTGGACGGACCTTTAAACAACACCACTACTTCTTAGACGCCGCAATAAAATATAAAAAAGCTATTACCCTTTCTAAAGCTTACCCAGAATCTGATGTTGCAGATCTTTTTTGGAATTACGGACAGGTCATGATCCAAATTGGTGATCAATCTGAAGAAATTTCTGATCTTAATACAGCTCTTGATGCTCATGCTAAAGCTTCTTCTTTAAATGAAAATCTTCCGGCTAAATTTTGGCAAGATTTTGGAAAAGTTTCTTTAAAATTAGGAATACAAATCAATGACATTCGCCTTTATTTAAAGGCTATTAATTGTCATAAAAATGCTTTAGCCCAATCAATATCTAATTTTGAAAGTTGGTTTTATTTAGGAGAAACTCTCTCTCATCTATATGAACTAACCCACGATGACGACCATTTTTGCCAAGCAAATGAATGTTTTACTAATGCAGCAAAATTACATCCTCAAAATGATCAAATATGGCTTTCTTGGGCAAAACTTCTCCTTTCTTCTGGGAAACGGATTCGAGATACTAAAAGACTCCATGCTGCTATTGAAAAATGTAGTCAAGCTCACCGTTGCAACCAAATAGACCAAGAAGTTCTTATTGTTTGGTCTGAAACCCTTTCAACGCTTGGTATGGTAACTGACCGATTAGACCACATTCATGAGGGGGAAAATAAAGCATCTGTTACTCTTGAAAAATTTGGGGAAACAACAGAAGTGTGTTATGCACAAGGAGTTAATTTATTTGCTTTTGGAAAGTACTACAACGATATCGATTATTTCTACCAAGCCATTGAAAAATTTCAAGAGGGGCTTTCTATTAACCGTGCTCACCATAAACTTTGGTTTCATATCGGTCATACATATGCAGTAGTTGCAGAAATAGAGGATGACCCCATTTTATTTGAACGTGCTGGAAAATTCTACACAAGAGCAATTAATTTACAATCTGACAGCAATTATTATTTTGAGTACGCTTCATCCCTTAGAAAATTAGCGGCATACAATCAAGATAAAAGCATATTGGAAACCTCTCTTTTACATTTTGAACAAGCTTTTAATCTACAAAAAAATGCAGTTTATTTACATCCAGAGTGGCTTTTCTCCTATGCCCTTGCACTCGATCTCATGGGAGATTTCATTGATGAAGACAAATATTATGTAAAAGCAATTGAAATTTTAAAACGCGTTTTAATGCTCGACCCTGATTTTCCTGATATTCACTATCAAATTGCTATTGTCTACACCCACTTAGCTGAATTAACAGACCTTATAGAAGTCTATCAAAGAGCGGTTTCTCATTTTAAAATTGCCTTTCAAGGAAATGAAGAAAACGAACAGTTAATTCTTGACTGGGCCCTTTGCCTTATCAGTTTAGCTGAAATCTCTCCTTCTACAGATGAAAGGGAACAACTCTGGAAAGAAGCAGAATATAAATTAATTCAATCAGCAAAACTTGGCAATCCTGAGTCTTACTACCACCTAGCCTGCCTATACTCTCTTATGAGGCTATATGAAAAATCGATGTTCTTTTTAGAAAAAGCGGAACATTTTGAAGCTCTTCCCCCTTTGGATGACGTGTTAGAAGATGATTGGCTTGATAATCTAAGGCAGACCGAATTATTTCGCGCCTTTATCAACCACCTAGACCTGGAAACTTAAAACCCAATTAGCTACCTATTTCATCTCCAGGCGTTATCGAGGCAGATGGGTTTTGAATTATTGAAGCGAAGCCAAGGGTATTTCCCCTTAGCGAGAGCCAATTATTCAAAGACCGCTCCCGCAGATAGTCTGGAGATGAAATAGGTAGCCGATTGGGTTTAAAGTGCAGTTTCTGATAGTTATCCTATAAGAAAACCTAATTATTCTTTATCATTAGAATTTTTTCAAAAAAACAAAAGTAGATTTCGTTAATCTAAAAGAATTCGATCAACTCAATCAAATATAAAGAAATGGGGAATGATTTCGACATAGTTCTTTATTGACATTTCTGTTATAGTCCCATTCCATCTGAATTATTTAGGGCTACAGCGATGGACAAGCGTTCTTTTCTTTTTATTTCTTTGATGATGATCTCTTTTTTTGTACTCAATACTTTTGTTTTTGACCGTTCAGGTGAACTTCAAAAAAATCAAGATCTTTCTAGAAAAGAATTGTATGAATCCAAGATCGCTAAACAAGAACAACTTCCTCTTGTCCCCCTGTTTTATGACAAAAATGGCGAGCAATTTGCAACCAATGCCCTACAATTCGGAGATTTATATCTTACTCTTCAGGGAGAGGAAAAACTTCCTGAAACTCTTCATGCAAAAAACACTTCACTAAACCTTTTTTTTGTAAATGGTCTTGGGATCTATTCTTCATCTAAAGAGTTTAATTTACCCCCTATTCCATCATTAAAAAATGCAACCGATCTTCAACTTGTATCAAACTTACAAACATTCAATCAAGCAAGCTCAACAATTGGTGAATATGCAAATCGTCGAATCCACTTTCCTTATACAAAATTAGAAGGTGATGCTATCGCTCTTTATTCTGGAAGCGATGGACTCATTCCCGTTGGAATTTGGTCCTATGAAGAAAAACAATTTATCTTATTTGAAGATACAGAAGAGCTAAAAGGCTTTATTTCTCTTCAACGACCAGCAAAAAAGATCGATGAAGCTTTACAAAATGAACGTTTCTATGTGTTGGAAAATGAATATCAACAAGTGGTCTTTTCAACAATTGGTGGAGCGATTGCTGAATTAAACCTACCCCTTTCATCTGAGACAAATAAATTAAGCGTAGTCCATCCGATCGAATTCGACTTTCAAATTGAAAAATCAAATCAAGAAAATGCTAAATTCCCTCTTTCTTCTTACACAGGGATCGATAAAAATGGCCAATCCGTAAAAATGACTCCTAAACAAGGTGGATATACCCCTCTTCTTAGACGGAATATTTTAAGAAAAAC
>JBIIKD010000176.1:0-3019 GCA_044233345.1 Chlamydiia bacterium | reverse complement strand
CCCTTTTGTAATGCTCGCATCTTCCATTTGATCTGCAACGGCTACTAAAAATCCTTTGGTAATTAGCTTTTCTATGTAATTATCTAAAGAGCTTGCTGGAATTCCACTCATAGGGACACCTTGCCTTTTAGTGAGAGTTAATTCCAATTCCTTAGAAAGGATGTGGGCATCTTCATAAAATGCCTCATAAAAATCCCCTAATCGAAAAAGCAAAACCGCATCCTTGGCTTTTACTTTACATCGTTGCCATTGAATCATCATGGGAGAGGTTTTTGTCAGGGTTGTAGCAATGCTCATTTCTTCCATTTCTTCATAAAAATGTCCCAAAAGCTGGAGGTTTTTTTAACGGCAATACATCCTTCCATTTGAGAGGTTTTTTCAATAAATTGCAAGGCCTCTTTTGCTTCTTCGATCCCTTTAGAGATTTGAAGAATAACCCCTTCACACCATCTTTGGGATTCTTCTATCTCTTTTTGAAGTTCCTCTAGGTGTAGTAAAATTTCTTTAGGCTGAACAGAGGAAGTAGGTTTTGCTTTATAATTTTGTATTCGTTGTCGAAGCTCAAAAACATCAATAAGAAGAGGAAGAAAAGTCTTTTTAAAATCTTCTCGAAGACTACTTTTAGTCGAAGTGGGAATAATTTTCTTTTTTGGTTTCTCTTGATCAGCCTTTAGTAAGGAAATAGAATCGGTGTACATCCTTTCGTAGACTTTTTTTCTAAAACCATCGACTGGGGGCGCTTCTCCAATTGTCATTATTTTACCACAGCCATTTCTAAGTTCAAATAATAAAGGTAGTCTTCTATTCCTGACTCTAGAGAATAAGAGGGGGGAGAGACTATTTGTTTAAGTTTTTCTATATTTGCGCATGTGTAGTTTTGGTATCTCTTCTGTAAATCTTCAGGCATGGGGATATATTCGATATGTGCCTCAAGATCCATCGACCTAAAAAGAGCTTTTGCCATGTCATTAAAGCTTCTAGCTTCTCCACTGCCTACGTTATAGATCCCTGTAGCATCGTTAAATAAAAATTCACAAGTGATCCTTGCTACATCCTTGACATAGATAAAATCACGGGATTGCTCTCCATTTGCAAAGTTTTGATTGGTGCTTTCAAAAAGAGAAACAAATCCTT
This sequence comes from Chlamydiia bacterium, assembly GCA_044233345.1. Lineage (GTDB taxonomy): Bacteria > Chlamydiota > Chlamydiia > Chlamydiales > 2-12-FULL-49-11 > JBIIKD01. Next base: position 1,885 of record JBIIKD010000176.1, on the reverse strand, counting down.
TTTGACGAATTTGATGGTACATGTGATATGCCATCGATGCCATCCGTCCTTTGTGATATTCATTTGGTCCATATACATTAAAAAATTTAAGGCCGACGACTTTTTTTAAATATCCATTTTGGGTCATCCATAGATCTGCTTGTTGCTTTGACATTCCATACAAATTCAGTGGACGTAAATTCCAAATAGGCTCCTGATCAGAAAAGCCCATTGAGCCGTCTCCATACGTTGCTGCAGAAGAAGCGTAAATAAATCGAGTCTTTATTTTTGCAAGCTCTGTTGTAAAGCGGTAGTTCATTTTATGATAAAGATCGCCATCTGTTCCCACGGTCGATGAATTAGCTCCCATATGAAGAATTGCCGCGGGCTGATTTTTCGTTAGCCAATTAAATAGTTCATAGCGGGATAAAAATTCTGAATATCGCTTCCCAATCATGTTTTTCCACTTCAGGCTATCCTTAAAATCATCAACTGCAATGATATTATAAAATCCCATTTCATTAAGATGTTCAATGATCATCGATCCAATAAGGCCTGCAGCCCCAGTCACAACAATTGATTCTTCTTTTTTAAGCATAAAGTTTCCTTAAAGAAAAAAGGATTTTAAAAGAAAAAGTGAAACAACACAAGGGAAAAACAAGAGGTGGTTTAATTAGAAAGAAAATAAATTATTTGGCAGCAAACTAATTCCTTAATCAATCATGGGGTGTATATAGGCCTTGTGATCAGCTACGCCTCTTTTAAATTTTAAACCCAATTGGCTGCCTATTCGCTCTAAGCGCGTGAGCGAAATAAGAAAGATACCAGCTGAGCTTTGAAGCCAAGGCTATTCCCCCGTCTCAACAATTTTACGATGAGATTTTTGAATAAATTGTAAATACTCGGGATGTTGCTTTTTGCTTTCTTTGAGTAATCAATTCCCATCTGCCTCGATAACGTCTGCAGATGAAATAGGTAGCCAATTGGGTTTTAAGCGCCAGCTTTAAAAAATTCTAAATCTTGAATCACGATGTGTATATAAAAATCCGTAAAAGGCATATAATTTGGCGTATGGCGATATTTTCTAAAGAATCTCTTGAGGCACTTAGGGGCAAGGTGGATCTTGTTGAGGTGGTCTCTCCTTATCTAAATGTAAAAAAAATGGGGGCAAGCTATAAAGCTTTGTGTCCCTTTCATGTTGAGAGCTCTCCTTCTTTTGTTATACAGAAAGGGGATGGGCATTATCACTGCTTTGGATGTGGTGCGCATGGAGATGCCATTGCCTTTTTAATGAATTACCTCAAGTTGACCTTCGCAGACTCGGTTGAATTTTTAGCAGAAAAATTTGGTGTTGCTCTTGAATATACGGAAAAAGAAAAGAAAGAAGGGGTAGTAGATCTCGCGCCGCTTAAAAAAATCAATAATTTGGTTAAAGATTTTTATCACTACCATCTTTTACATACAGATGAAGGTCACCGAGGGATCGAATATTTGTATAAGAGGGGAATAGATCTTGAATTTATTGAAATGTTTAAAGTGGGATTTGCTCCTAAAGATGAAGGATTTTCCAGAGCTTTTTTTCGCGCGCAAAAATTTTCGGAAGAAGATCTTCTTTTAGCAGGTGTCATGGCCGCCTATGATAATGGAAAAAAGAGACCCTTTTTCTCTAATCGAATTACATTTCCTATCATGGATAGCCAAGGCAACGTCATTGGATTTTCTGCAAGAAAAATTGATGAAGAGGTTTTTGGTGGTAAATACATAAATACCCAAAAGACCCCCCTATTTAATAAATCTAAGGTGCTTTTTGCCTTAAATTATTCAAGGGCGAGGATTGCTAAGGAACGAAAAGTGATTGTTGTAGAGGGGCAAATTGACGCCCTTCGCCTTATTCAAGAAGGATTGA
>JBIIKD010000174.1:0-3036 GCA_044233345.1 Chlamydiia bacterium | reverse complement strand
AGATGAGTCGTGGAAAGAACATTTGCTTGGATAGGGCGACAACGACGATTATCAAAAGACTATGAATATAGAACAACTACCTCTGAAACGATGATTTATCTATCGATGACTAGAACTATGCTAAGGAAGATCTATGATTTAATGGGGACTTTGTAAACATCCTCTCAAGACTTATTCTTTTATCCCAGCAAGATGCAAAAGAATGGCGTGAAAAATTAAAATTGTTGAAAGATTCTATCGCTATTTTAGATATTCCCTCCCAAAAAAATTGTCAAAACAGTTCAAGGCTACGAAGTTTTACCCACCCCTTTAAAAGAAGAAAAATTTCAAGAAATTCTTTGCCAAATCCAATTTTTATCAGGACAATGCCATTATTTAAACTCCGCCTACCCCATATTTTTATCATGTCTTAATCAAATTCCTATAAAGCAGCTAGAAGCTTACGTGCGGCAGCCGCACATCCAAAAAAACTACCACAACAGTCTACTCGAAAGCGTTATCTTAAAAGTCCGCCAAAACCAAACTAAGCGGATAGAAATTTAGTCTTTCTTTAAATTTGAATTCCAATACCCTATCATGAATGAAGCTCGTTTTTTCTCGAAAACTAATTACTTTAAAGAAAATTGAAAAATGAACAAAAAAGCTTATTGGACTATTTGTCCAAAATGTGATGGACTCGGTAAAAAAACTCTCAAGCTCCGCAAGAAGGCTAGCATTCGCTATGAAAAAGCAATGCACGAATTTGAAAAAAATAAAACAGACGGAAATCCCTCCCCTCGCCCTAAGCTTACTCAATATTTATGCGATAATTGCAGTGGATCTGGCTTGATTTCTGTTTTTAGTCCCCCTATAACAAATTTAAAAGACTATCCTCATATAGCAATTATTGGTGCAGGTATAGGAGGAATCGCACTTGCTGTAGCTTGTTTGCATAGAGGCATCCCATTTACCCTTTATGAACGTGATAGCAGTTTCAATACACGTGCTCAGGGCTACGGACTTACTTTGCAACAAGCAAGTAAAGCAATTAAGGAATTTGGTCTTTTCTCTTTAAAAAATGGAATTAATTCCACGCGGCATGTGGTCCTTACTACAGAAGGAAAAGAAATTACTGAATGGGGAATGAGAACGCATACAAATATTAAAAAATCTCCTAAACGTAGAAATGTCCATATTCCAAGGCAAGACTTACGCTTAGCCCTACTTGAGCAATTGGGTGACCATCCTTCGCTACAGTGGGGGCATCGGTTAATTTCTTTTAAACAATGTGAAGATAAAAGTGTTGAACTAAGTTTTCAAGTTAACAAAGAGATAAAAAATGCCAAAGCAGATTTGGTAGTAGGTGCAGATGGTATTCGTAGTATTGTGCGTAACTTATTAATTACTGAAGACATTACTCCCTTACGTTATCTTGGCTATATAGTAATTTTGGGTATTTGCTCTTTAGAAGCTCTTAAAGGTATTGAGAGTTCTTTGCTCGATTTAGCGACCGTATTTCAAACTGTTAACGGCTATGAGAGAATCTACATAATGCCTTATTCATTAGACTCAGTAATGTGGCAACTTAGTTTTCCCATGACTGAAGAAAAAGCTAAGGCCTTAAGTGCACAAGGAGCTGAATCACTTAAAGAAGAAGCATGTCGTAGAGCAAACTGGCATTATCCAATTCCTCAAATCTTATCAGCAACTTTAGCAGGGCAAGTTTCAGGTTATCCCGTCTACGACCGAGAATTACTCAGGCCAGAATTATTAAAAAAAGCAGGCCCATTTACTTTGATTGGAGATGCAGCCCACCCTATGAGTCCATTTAAAGGACAAGGTGCAAATCAGGCTCTATTGGATGCAATCGCACTGGCTCGTAATATTTCAATAAGATGCACACCCTTGTCTAAATGGGAAGAAATCGGAATAAGAGAACTTGTACTAGCTGAATTTGAAGAAGAAATGTTAGAACGTAGCGCTTCTAAAGTAAAGGATTCAGCTGACGCCGTCCAACTTCTACATTCTAAACGTGTCCTACGTGAAGGTTATGAACCTAAAGGGCGTTCTTTAGCGGATATAGAATAAAATAGGATCGCTCTTTCAACCATGAAGTGGACAATTTAGATAAACAGATCTTTTTTAGAACCCCTCTAGTGCGCTTCAAGCATACCACATTTTTAGAGAGTTTTTCCGCTGATTCAAAAATAGACTTCTTTCGAAACTCATTTTGCCAACTCCAAATTGTAAATCCACCACAACCGGATAAATTCTTTTTTCTAACTAATGGCCATCCTTTTTCTGGAATGTCGGGAGCACCCCTCTTTTGGGTTTTTCCAAATAGCCCCATAAAACTATCCAATGGAGGCACCATGACCCATCCATCTACAGGAGCATTCATCCAATTTGCCGGCATCTACTCTGGTAGATTATATGAAAGTAGTGCAAAAGAACAAATTGCTCCGATAGCCCGAATCTGGAAATCTGAGCTTATCGAAACCATTTTTTCCTTAGAGGTTACAATATAACCTTTAAGTTCTTACCCAAAAAATGCAGCTCTCGCTGTCATGAGCGCTTGCAAGAACATATTGAGCACAATGAACGATATACTCTTCGTGAATCAAAATTTTCATTCACAAATTTTTTCCTTAGCCGCATAATCGTGGCATGAATTTTTTGACTGAACTAGAACGTGATCAACTTAAACTTCAGCACAGACGAGAACGTGATGGTCGCATACGTGATCGAATAAAAAAGGTCTTCCAGACAATTTTAGGGTTCAGCTTGCAGATAAAGGAGGTGGCATGAAATATGTACACCCCGACCACACCTATGAATCTGTTCGAGTAATGCCAGGTAAACCTCACAGCCAGAATGTAAACCAACAAAAACCATACATTACACATCACACAAAAGATGGTTTAGCGTATGATATAGCAGTTTAATTTTGCATTGAGACCACTGCTGCATCAAGAGCTGCCGCAAATATTGGAATGCTTGGCAAAAGCTCTCTGACCTTTCGTTTCATATTGGCCCAAAATTTTTCGATTGGATTCA
>JBIIKD010000064.1:0-7888 GCA_044233345.1 Chlamydiia bacterium | reverse complement strand
CCACATCCAGAAAGAATAATCGCGGCTTTTTTATACATTGACATAAACCTCTCCCTCTCCCCATGGAAATAGAGCTGTAAATTCTTGAATTACTTCAAAATTAGGATCATAATCAGAAAGAGGGTAACTGACTGTAATCACCTTTGTTCCCTTTCGAATTTTTTTACATAATTGAAAAATCATGGAATCAGGGAGCATCGTCCCATAAAGATAGATCACGCTAGCTTCAGAAAGATCGATATGAAGAAAATTTTCATTTCGAAAAAACACTTCTAAACAGTGCTTTTCAGCGATTTTATTCCCTTTTTCCACAAATTTTTGAATCCATTCTACTCCAGTTACTCTACATCCATAAAAGTAATTAAGAAAAAAAGCGGCTCTACCCCGCCCAGATCCCAATTCATACAGATGGTCTTTAGCAGAAAGCTTCGCGTTTTTAGCAATCATATCCATCGTTAATAGTGGTGTTTCCCCATATTGGTGAACATCTATTTCCCCGCGTTTTTGCAAAAACTTTTTAGAAATTTCATAAGGATTTAAAAGTAAATAACTAAACGCGAGATCTTTATCTATTATTTGAAATTCTTTATCAGGAAAATTTTGTCTAAATTTTCTCTCCTCATACCACTCTTTTGCTTTTATGCTAAAGTAATTTACCAATTAATCTCTCTTCCTGGTTCTAAAGGAATAAATGCAGAAGGATCTAATCCCTTTTTTTCCATTTCTCGATAAAGTTGATAAGGTGGATCTTCTATACCCTCTTCTGAAAGCCTAAATGTCTTCCAATGCATCGCGACACTCATTTTAGCTCCCACATCCATATGAATATTAACTGCATCTTCTGGATTTGAATGTACTGTTCTCATAAACCTTCCAGGTCTATATGTACCAATTGGACACAAGCATAAATCAATTTTCTCAAATGCTTGCCCTATGTTTTTAAAGTCGTAAGGATTGTATGCCGTGTCTCCTACAAAATAACAAGTTTTGTCGTTCAAAAACTTCATCACTACCCCCATCCAAAGAGTCTTGTTAAAGTCAAAAGGGGTCCTTCCTGAATTATGTTGCGCTGGAACTCCAATCACTTTAATACCAATATCTAAATGTTTCTCTTCCCACCATGCAAGTTCTGTGATTCGATAGATACCTCTTTTTTCAAACCACTTCTTAACCCCAACAGGAACAACAAACTGAATATTTGGAAATCTCTTCAGAAGCTTTTTTATGGTAAATTGATCTAGATGATCATAGTGGTTATGGCTAATAATTACTAAATCGATATTGGGAAGCTTATCTAATTCAATTGCAGGTGGGTGCTCTCTTTTTGGACCTATAAATGGAAGGGGAGAACATCTTTGATTCCATATAGGATCTGTTAACAGGCGAACACCCTGACATTCAATCATAAAAGTGCAATGATTAATCCATGTAAGCTTCGGTTCACCTTCTTTAATACAGTTACTAGAAGCTGGATAAACAAAGTCTTTTGGTGAAGAGATCATTGGCATTAAATCCTCATAATGACCAAGCCTCCAACGAATAAAATCCGTTGGAGCTCTTCGAAGTTTTTTAATATATGGGTTTGAAAATCGTCTTCCCATGCACAAGAGCCCCTATCTTTTTCCTCTCTCTTGTGATTAACCAGACTAATCTATCTTAACGCAAGTGTTTTTGTAATGTCATTGCTTCCCTCTCCACAAAATTGAATAGGGGCTGGAAATTGAAATGCATCTTCAAAACGAGAAAGGTCTCTTTTTTTAACAAATTCAGAAAAAGGATTTCCTTTCAGATCAACAAGTGCCTTAGCAATCACTTTTTTTACCTCTCCCTTTCTTTCTTCATCAACAAGCATTTTATCAATACGAACTCCAATTGGAACCCAGTTTTTGCTTTCTTTATTTAAATGCTTAATACCAGCCATATATCCAGTTTTTCTCTCTTTTACTAAAAGCGCCGCTGTAAATCCTAGATTATAACAATAGGCAGCATCAAAATTTGAGGGATAGGAACATCGTCCTTCATATCCAAAAAAGTGGTTCTGAATACTTAAAGATAAATTTGAACCTCTTTTTTTAAGTTCTTCTTTTACAAGAGTCCCTAAAAGAACCTCTGTTTCTATTTTTGAGACCTGTACATTTCCGTGAGGATCTCGATCTTGAAGAAGTTGTTCTTGAATAGCTTTAGGAAGCATCTTAAAAATCTCTTTCGATTCTGTAGTTAAGTGCTCGATCTCTTTTCCCTTAGCAACCAAACGATTAAGTTCTTCTATTAACACTTTAATCGATGGGATAAATTCAATGAGTCCTTCCGGTATTAAAACAACTCCATAGGCTTTACCCATTTCCCCCCTTGTTTCTATTGTATCAGCTAAAAAAGATACAATTTCTGCAAGGGTGGTTTTTTTCGTTTCGATCTCTTCCCCAATAAAAGCTATATTTGGACAGGTCTGAAGAGCACACTCAAGAGTTACATGGGATGCTTTTCTTCCCATTAATTTAATAAAATGCCAATACTTTAATGATGACTGAGCATCTTTGCAAATATTCCCGATCATCTGACTATACACCTTACAAGCGGTATCAAAACCAAAAGAGAGCTCTATCAGTTCTGTTTGTAGATCTCCATCTATTGTTTTAGGAACCCCTACTATAGCGCAAGAAGATCCATTCTTAGAAAAGTAAGCGCTGAGATGCGCTGCATTGGTATTTGTATCATCTCCTCCAATAAAAACAAGTCCATTTAGATCCAATTCTTCAGCAACCTTTAGAGCTTTTGCAAATTGTTCTTCCCCTTCAATCTTGGTTCTTCCAGTTCCTAAAAGATCAAAGCCTCCCTCGTTCCTTTTTAGATCAATCTCTTCACGATTTAGCTCTCGATATTTTTTTTCTAAAATCCCAGAAGGCCCTCCATGAAATCCAATCACTACACTAAGTGGATTTAGCTCTTGTAAGGCTTCAAAAATCCCCCAAACAACATTCGCTCCACCAGATGCAGGACCCCCAGAAAAAACGACTCCGACTTTTATTGGAGGATTTTCCATCTCCCTTCCCTGGATTAGAGCTAAATAGTCTCCCCTTTCTTGAAAAATCGCCCCCTTACAGTCCATTAAACAAGGAGCAAGTGGTGGCATATATTTTCTACGATCCCGCGTTAACATCTTTTTCCTTTCTTTGTAAGGGACTTAATTGAATAAACCCATTTCAAGTTAAAATATACACAGAAAGACGGAAAATTTAAATATGAAATTCTATACTTAGGAGAAAATAGATGGAGTCTAAAGGATCCCTTAATACTCATGATGGCAAAATTGTCTTAGAAATGCTAAAAAGACTTTTTTACCTTTGCATTGTTGTTGAAGGAAATAATCCTAACGAAAATCTTTTTCACATTCTTAGAAAAGTAGCGAATTTTGCAAATACCGCTTCAGAACAAGGATTAGAAATCGGTCTTTCCTCTTTTAACACCTTTGATAAATTAACTAATATTCTTGCAAGCTATGGATTTGTTGGAGCTTTGCAGCTACCTCTTTATCATCTAGCTTTCCAAAAAGACACAAAACTCCTAGCCTATCTTGAAACTTCTTTCGAAATTATTCAGTCTGTAAAAGAAAAAGGAATGGTAGAAGTAGAAAAAGAAAAACTCAATTTCAGTCTTTATTTAATGGGCGCTAGCGGATTTTTAACCCAAAAAAATCTAGAACATCTTTTAGCTTTAGTAAACAAATTTAATTCAAATGAGTCCATAGAAGCCTATTCATTTCAATGGGTCGAAATTATCTACGCTCTTGCTTTGCGTATTAAAGATTCTCCTATACCTGCAAAAGAAAAAGAATTTCTTACATCTAAATTAGTAACTTTAAGCTCCAAAGAGGATCGTCGAGCGTTTCTAGAGTCAATCGCTTTCTTTTTTCAAGAAAAATGCTTTTGCAGTAATGACGAACGCTAAAATATTTCTTTATTTTCTCTATCTGTAGCGCAATTTCGGTGAAATTGCTATAATCCCCTCTATGAATAAAAAATTTATCTTTATTACGGGTGGGGTTCTCTCATCACTCGGTAAGGGCATAGCTTCAGCTTCCCTTGCGCTTTTGTTGGAGGGAAAAGGGTTAAAAGTTGCCCTTATGAAATTAGACCCTTACTTGAATGTCGATCCAGGAACAATGAATCCTTTCCAGCATGGCGAAGTATATGTGACAGACGATGGAACTGAAACTGATCTAGATTTAGGACACTATTTTCGCTTTAGCCATTCCCCTCTATCTAAAGCCTCAACCGCTACATCTGGACAAATCTATGATGAAGTTTTAAAAAAAGAACGGCGCGGCGATTATTTAGGGAAAACAGTGCAAGTAATCCCTCATATAACTGATGAAATTAAACGACGCATTTTTGCCTGCGCAGATCTAGATAAAGAGATTGATGTAACGATTATAGAGATCGGCGGAACAGTTGGAGATATTGAATCACAGCCATTTTTAGAAGCGATCCGCCAATTTAGACATGAAAGACGAGATGACTGCATTTGCATCCATTTAACCTACGTTCCTTTTATTGGACATGCAGGAGAAGTAAAGACAAAGCCAACCCAACATTCTGTGCAAAAACTACAACAAAGTGGAATTTTTCCAGACATGATTCTTTGTCGATGTGAAGATCCGCTTGACGAAGAAATTAAAGAAAAAATCAGCCTATTTTGTAACGTTCCAAGAGCACAGGTCGTTGACCTTGTGAATGTAGAACATTCTGTATATGAAGTTCCTATTGCCTTAAGAGATGCGGGTCTTGATATAAGCATTTCTCAACTACTAAAACTTTCTGAAAAACGAGCTGAAATCACAGAATGGGAAAAAATGGTTGCCCGTCTTTTTTCAGTTCCAAACTCGATCTGTATCGCAATTGTAGGAAAGTATCTTCAACATCAAGATGCCTATAAGTCTGTTTTTGAAGCTTTGATTCACGGAGGAATCGCAAATGATCTTAGAATAGAATTTGTATGCATCGAATCAGATAAAATAGAAAATGCGGAAGATTTTGCAAAAAAAATAGAGTCCTGTAGTGGCGTTTTAGTTCCAGGTGGATTTGGAGAGCGTGGATGGGAAGGAAAAATTCTTGCAGCTAAGCATTGTAGAGAGCATGGTCTTCCTTACTTTGGAATATGCCTTGGAATGCAAGTAATGGTCGTTGAGTTCGCAAGACATGTACTCCATTTAACAGGCGCTCATTCAACAGAAGTAAACCCAAAAACGCCTAATCCCATTATTTCTCTTCTAAGCGAACAAAAAGCTATGAAAAATCTTGGGGGAACGATGCGCCTTGGTTCTTATTCTTGTAAAATTAAGGATGAGAACTCACGTGTATATCAAGCCTACAAAAAGAAAGAAATTTTTGAACGGCATCGCCATCGATATGAATTTAATAATGAATATTTAGAACTTTGCGAATCGCATGGACTAAACATTGTGGGAACACTAAGTGGCGGAGAACTTTGCGAAATAGTGGAAAATCGAGATCATCCTTGGATGATTGGAGTCCAGTTTCATCCTGAATTTCAATCAAAACCAACAAAACCTCACCCTCTTTTTGTAGAATTTATCAAGTTTGCGAAAAAAGGAAAAAAATGAAGCGAATTATAGCAATAGATCTTGGAATGAAACGAAGTGGAATCGCGATTTCTGACCCATTTCAAATGTTTGCATCTCCTAAAGAGCGTATTGACCATACAGAAAATTTAGAAGATGCTCTAAAAAAAATATTATCCTCATTTAAAAATCTCTCTGAAGTCGACGCTTTTGTTCTAGGCCTTCCTCTTCATTTATCTGGGAATGAAAGTGTCATGTCTTCAAGAGTGCGTCTATTTGCACAAAGACTTAAAGAACTTACAGGAAAAAATGTTCATTTAATCGATGAAAGACTCACATCAAAAGCTGCAGAAAATATATTACGAGAGGGAAATATGAAACGAAAACAACGCACAGAAGTTGTTGATACTCTTTCTGCTTCTCTGATTTTGCAAACATACCTCGATAAACGATCGACTTGTATTTAATATTTCTGTTTGAATAGTGAATATTTAAGGGTAAGATAAAAAAAGCATATTACCTATGTCTTCGTTTCACGACCAACCAGATGAGGGGTTTGAGTTGAATTTTTCACAAAACGGATCAGATGAATTAGAAACAGGATTCCAAAATCCTCTCCGAGAAAGTTCTCAATCAGGATCTCCAGAGCCTTGTATATTAGTCATTTTTGGTGCATCAGGAGACCTTACAGGAAGAAAATTAATCCCTGCGCTTTTTAATATGATGAAAGAGGGTCAACTTCCCCCTAATTTCGTCTGTGTTGGCTTTGCAAGGCGACCAAAAAGTGATGAATCATTTCGAGCAGAAATGGCAGATCATATTAAAAAATTCTCCAGACTTAAAGGTGAAGATTCTGAAATTAACGAGTTTGTAGAAAAGCTTTTCTACCATGCCTCTGATTTTGAAGATGATGGAGGATATGAAAGCTTAAAAACCTCTTTAAAAGAACTAGATAAACGCTTTGGAACAAGTGGGAACCGAATTTTCTACCTCTCTGTTCAACCCTCTTCTCACCTTCCTATTGTAGAGCACTTAAAAAAACATGGCCTTATCTACGATCTTTCTAATAAAACAATGTTTTCAAGGGTGATTATTGAAAAACCTTTTGGTCACGATTTACAATCTGCAATAACACTGCAAGAATCTCTCACTCATCATCTTTCTGAAGAGCAGATTTATCGAATTGATCATTATCTAGGAAAAGAAACTGTACAAAATTTACTCGTTTTTCGATTTAGCAATGGTATATTTGAGGGCCTTTGGAATAATCGCTACGTCGACAACATCCAAATTACTGTAGCTGAAAGCATTGGCATCGAAGGCAGAGGTGCTTTCTACGAAGGAAGCGGCCTTCTTAGAGATGTCGTTCAAAATCATCTTATGCAACTTCTTTCCTTAGTTACTATGGAGCCACCAAGCAACCTCTCTCCAAAAGCAATTCGCGATGAAAAAGTAAAAGCTATCCAAGCTATCCGACCTTTTTCTCTAAGCGACCTTGAAAATTCAGCGTTTCGTGGACAATATACCAATGGATTTATTGAGGGAGAACCTGTTATAGCTTACAGAAAAGAACCAAATGTTAATCCCCTTTCTAATGTAGAAACATTTGGCTCACTTCGTCTTGAAATGGAAAACTGGAGATGGTCTGGTGTTCCTATCTATATTAGAGCTGGAAAACGACTTCCAAAACGCACAACAGAGCTTGTTGTTACTTTTAAAAGAACTCCCACTATCCTTTTCCATAAAAACGATAAACACAACATACCAAATCAGTTGATATTTAGAATTCAACCCGATGAGGGAACATCGATTAAATTTAACTCAAAAGTCCCGGGTTCAACCAACACTATTCAGCCCGTTATGATGGATTTTTCTTATGCGAACTATTTTGGCAAAGAAGTTCCAGAAGCCTATGAACGTCTAATTTACGATTGCATGCTTGGTGATAACACCTTATTTGCAAGGGTTGATGAATCACTCACTTCGTGGCAATTTTTTACTCCGATTTTAGATTATTGGGCATCTAAACCACTTTCTGAAGAGGAATTTTATCCAGCGGGAACGCTAGGACCAATGGGTGCTGATTTCCTTTTAAGAAGAGAACATCGCTCATGGAAACCGCTATGACTACAATAAAATATATTCAACCTAAAGATATTAAGCGAGAACTTACCACTCTATGGGAAAAAAACAAAGGATCAAATCTTACAAGAGCCTCCCTTTTTAATCTCATTATCTACGTAAAAAAACACTGTCGAGAAGAGTATCTCAATAAAATTGCTCGCAAGGTGATTCGAAAATTTCCTTCGA
>JBIIKD010000121.1:0-4398 GCA_044233345.1 Chlamydiia bacterium | reverse complement strand
AACATGAAGATTCAAAAGAAGATTTTCTAAGAACTTACGTATCTGAGTTAAAACCAGAAGAAAATGGATCTTCTGTTTTTTGCGAAATGATTCATTTTGAAGTAGGGGGAAAACATAAAGAAATTATTCCTTTCGTCTTGATTCCCCAGTTTCTTCCAAACTTACCGATCTATCTTCTTTGGGGAGATGACCCCTCAAAAAAAGATCCCCTTTCTATAAAACTAAGCTCTTACGCTACAAGAACCATTTTTGATTCTGAAAGCTCTGAAAGTATTTCAGAATTCGCAAAAACAATCCTAAAATTCCATGAGGAATTCCCCTCCGACTTTGCCGACCTTAACTGGGGCAGATGTGCTCCTTGGAGAGAACTATTTACTCAAACCTTTAATTCAAAAAAGCATTTTTCTGACCTAGAAAACGCCAAAGAAATTCGCATTATCTATAATAGTGATTCTAGAATACAAGCTACCTACTTTCAAGGATGGCTCTGTGCAAAACTAAAGTGGAAGTTAGATACCATTTCAGGAACACAAAAAGAACCTATTTTTCACTATAAAGGAGCCAAAGGGTCCCTTTCTATTATTTTAATTCCTGGAGAAAATAGAAAACTTGACTCTGGTAGGATTCTTCAAATAGATCTTTTTTCTAGGAATCACACTCAAGTTTGTTTTAAACGCACTAAAGCTTCGATTTACAAGGTATCGATCGAAAGATCCAGCCCTTCTGTTTGTGAAATGCCTGCATTTTTTCTTTTGGATAAAGAAACATCTGGTCAAACTTTAAGTCATGAAATTTATAATAAAGGGACAAACGAAACATTCTTAAATGTCTTGCAATCCCTATCTCATATTAGGGAGGAGGCTCTTTTATCTTGAACGACACACCAATTTATTCCTTTGATGAGCGAAGAAATGTAGCTTTACCTGGAAGTAACGAAAACACCATTTTATTCTCTATTCAGCACTTTATCTCTATTGCGCAAAAAGCAATTGAATCGCACGGGTCTTTTTTTGTCGCTCTTAGTGGTGGATCAACCCCAAAAAAGATTTTTGAAGCTCTTAGCTCACATGCTTATAGAGATCAAATCGAATGGAAATATGTCTTTCTTTTTTGGAGTGATGAAAGAAGTGTTTCCCCCAATGATCCTGAAAGCAACTATAAAATGGCTATGGATAGTGGTTTTTCAACCCTCCAAATTCCTAAAAATCAAATATTTAGAATGGAAGCAGAAAGAGATCTCGATAAAAATGCTAGAGCCTATGAAAAAATCATTCAACATACCTTGAAAGGAAAACCTTTTGACCTTGTTATGCTTGGAATGGGAGAAGATGGGCATACTGCATCCCTTTTCCCCGGAACTGAAGCTCTTAAGATTACGGATCATTTAGTTGTAGCTAATCAAGTCCCCCAAAAAGAAACATGGAGAATGACGTTTACTTTTCCTATTATTAATTGTGCAGAAAATATTGCTATCTATGTATTAGGAGAGGATAAAAAAATTCCCGTTCTAAGGGGCTTATGCAATAAAGAACTTCATCTTCCGATAGCATTGATTGGAACCAAAAAATCGAAAGCTCTTTGGATTTTAGATGCTGCTGCAAGCGAAGAGCTCATGAATAGCTGGCATCCTTTAAAAACTGACTTATAACCATAAATTGCAATCAACCCAGACGAAGCATAACTACACCATACCCTCTTCGATCATCGATCATCGAATCTCTTTCATGAAAAGGAGCTGAAATAACATTTTTAAGCGTATTACAAATTCTCCAATCCTCCATATCGGGATAGAGGGCGATTAATCGAATGGCATTTCTAATAATCCCCTCTTTTTCTTCAAAAGGGGTACTAGAAAAATCATTAAAAACACTAAGTATTTGTTTTTTATCTTTAAAAGGGAGCCGAAGAAGTAAGCTGGCGATCGAATTTCTTTCATTAGGAGGCACTCTATGAATATTCTGAATCATGGCAATTTTACTATAATCTTCCATATCTTCAGTTATTAATAACTTCGCAGTTTTAACAAATTCATTCCTTTCCTCTAAATTACAAATAGAAGCGATAGTTTGAGAAATCTCTACTTTTGATTGATCGGAGCTATTTGTTAAGAGAAAATTAAAATTTAGAGGTTTCTGCGAATCTTCTTGATTAATCCTTTTCTTCGATAAAAATTCAATCATTCGATCTTTAAAAGATGATCCGACATAAGAAACCCAAGCGCGAAGAGTTTGAAAAATAGTAGCGATCAGACCTGATATCCTAAAAATAGGATTAGGTAAGTCCTGATTACAAAAAAAACGGCACGGATTTATATCCCTTGATATATTAATTAAACGTTCAATCAAATTAAAGCCTATCAATAAGTTGAATTAAATTATAAAAAAAACTGATTTTTTTTACAAATATATTTATTCGAAAATTAGACTTTTTCAAAAACCACAATTAAAATTTAAAATATTATACATAAAAAATATGGGCGATCCGAGGAGCTTTAAAGCTTAAGATCCCGACATAGAAAAAATCAAATTTTCAATCATGCAGTATATAGATTTCCTTATTCAAGGAAATCTAAAATTTTCTCTGTTTTTAATGATAGTTGCCTGGTAGTATTACTTATTTTTCAAGACCCTCCTTCTCCTAAGAGAATTTAAAAAATTTTATATATATGCAATTAAATAAAGAGAATCGCTATTCGTTTTTTTATAATCAAACCCTTATACAATTTACAAAAAAGCAGGCTGAAAAAGCTTTTAATCTTCTTCGCTCTATAGGCTTTATCGTAAAAGGGAATCGATTTCGTTTTGGCAGTTTTTCTTATCCTCTATCTATTGTTACATTTGAACATCCATCAAAACTTGGTTTTTTCGATCTGAATTTTTTTGAAATCGGTTTAAATAAAGAACTAATAAATCACGAAGAATTCGTAATAGAAAGAATTTTAAAACATGAAATTGCTCATTATCTTACCTATCTTTATTACGGAAGCTCTACCCCACATCATGGAAAAGAATTTTCTTTCATCTGCAAAAAATATGGATGGGAAGAGGAAGCAAAAGCGACGATAAAACTCCCCTCCCTTCCCCGCTCTTCCTCCCAAATAAAAATTACAAAGCTACTGAACCTTGCGAATAGCAAAAACTTATATGAAGCAGAGCAAGCCCTTACAAAAGCAATGGAATTAATCACTAAACATGGCCTTCCTTTCAAAGAAGATTTAGAAACTCACCAAATGAGACGTATTATTGAAGAAAAAAAATCTTCAGAGAAACTGCGGTCTATCGCAGAAATTCTCAGAGTTTTTGGCGTTTATCCCGTAATAAATCACGCATCAAAGAGCGTCTATCTAGAGATTTTCGGGCAAGAGTCTTGTATTGAAATCGCAGAGTACGTCGCTATAGTGTTATATGATTTATTAGAGGAACTGTGGAAAAAAGAGCCTATCCTTAAAGGCCTTGCAGCCAAAAATTCTTTTTTTTGTGGAATTGCTCATGCGTTTGTAGAAAAGCATAAAAAACACTCTAGTGATGCTAAAGCTCTTATTCCGATTGAAAAAGCGCTTCACGAAGCACTTCCACTAGCCTACCCTCGCCTTACAAAATCTCGATCCTACAGATCTCATGATCCAAGCGCCTATAGCAAAGGTCGTTTACAAGGGGCCTCTTTAGAAATAAATTCTGGATTAAATATCAAAAAAAAGGGGCTGAAATTTTTAGCCTATTTCTCAAGTGATTGAACTTGATAAAATTCTAGAAGATTTTCTAATTGATGTTCTAAAGAAAATTTACTTACAAAAATTTGATGAGAACGAGCAGCAAGTTCCCTCGCTTTTTCTTTATTATTTTGTATCCATTTCATATGTTCTTCTATTTGATGGAAAATAATTTCTGGAGATTTATCATTGTCAATATAAAGAATTGAATCCCCAAAATTTTCCTTAAGAAATGGATTTTTATCAGAAATAATCACTGCTGATGCAGCGCAAGCCTCGAAAATTTTAGCGGTTGGAGTTTTTCCTTGGAAATGATCAGGAGAGTGAAAAATAAGAATAACTCCTGTTTTGTGGATCGTATTAATGATGCTTACTCCATCATTTTTAATATATCCTTTATAAGAATTTGGCACATGACGCCATTCTCCTTTAGCTCCATACACATCAAAATAATTTGTCCGATCTAAATGAGAAAAGACCTTTGCAAGGGTATCTCCTATGGGTGTATTTGCAAGATTTGAGCCAAAATAAAGAAGCCGAAAATTTTCTACTGGTTTGTATGGAGTCACTGGACATGTACTATACCAATCCATTTTCTCTGGAGAACCATCTAAATATTTAAGCTGTGATAAAATTTTTTCTTTTTCTGGGAAAGAGATTAGCAATCCATCATAATTTGCTATTGCATT
>JBIIKD010000173.1:0-3060 GCA_044233345.1 Chlamydiia bacterium | reverse complement strand
AAACGAATGGATGGATTCAGGTAAATCTCAGTTATTGCAAGCCTGCGGCGTCCCTCGTAATTTTGCAGAGGGAATTGATACAGCCTTAAGTTTTGGCTCTCCACGTGGCGCTGCCCGAACTGGATCTTCGTTTTGGGGAGGATTATTCGGCAAAACAGAGGAAGCAGCGCAACAATACACGAAGTCTAATCTTCGTTTGGGCCAGCAAATGCATAAGTCTTATAAAGCAGGGGAGACTATTCTCAACAAAAAAACCAAAGAATTTGTTTTGCCCAGTGGAAGAAGAATAGACTTTCTTGATAGAGTGAATGGAAAAGTTTATGAGCTTAAGCCAAATAATCCAAGAGCTATTCGTGAAGGACAAAAACAACTTCAAAGGTATATTGAAGAATTAAAAACAGTCCCTAAGCTTAAAGATATACAGTGGGAGGGAATTCTAGAAACTTATTAGTTTCGATAAAATATGGAAAACAAAAAATTTAAGAATTTATTTAGTGAGATAGCAAAAAAGAATGGTTTTGAGTCAGCTTTTGGAGGCTGGTTTAAAGAATCGGAGGAATGCCTCGCCGCACTTTATTTGCAAAAATCAAGCTACGGAAATTATTACGAATTAAATATTAAGATATTTATTCAAGGCATTTTTGGGGAACATTATAAAAGGAGCAAAGAACTAAAGAATGCTGTAAGTGACATTCTTGGAAGACAGCCTGAAGAATATAGAGACACATTCGATTTAGAATTATCGACTGAAGATGCGATTAGAAAGGAGAGATTAGAGCAATTATTTAATGATTTTGTAGTTCCTTTTGTTAATACAATGCTCTCACGGGAAGGCATTAAGAAATGTGCACAAGCCGACAAAGACTTCTTACCTCCTGCAGTAAATAAAGAGCTTGGATTGTGAATGGAATAAAAAGACTTCCCTATCTAGAAGACAGTAGACATCGGCTTAGCAGCGCTTATTTAAAAATTTCCCTCATCAAGAAAGCCAAATTTCTGTATCATCCATTTTTCAATATTGTAAGGATTGCTCAAGTATTTTAAGGAGTTCCTATGGCGTCACGGCTGCACCAATTTGGTTTTTTTCTAGGAGTTCTCTCGCTAACAGGGGTAAATATCCCTCTTTTAGCGAACTCAGGAACCCTTACTCTTAACTCAGGAAGTGGAATACTTACATCTTCCTCTCAGACTCTAGACACAACTTTCTCATCATTTGATGGAAGCCTTGTTATAAATGGCTCAGTGAACGGGATAAGATTGATTCGTATACCCCATTCCCAATCAACATATTTATATAATGGAAAAGAATTAATAAAAGTTATTAGCCAATCCGAGTCATTAATTCGATATGACCCATTAAAAGAGCAAATAATAGATATTAATAATCCTATCAATCCTTCCGAAAATGTAGAATACCCTACTGGCAATCTCTCCTTCGAATACAATGAGAGAAATATGATCAGCAAAATCATCGGTGAGCAAGGAACTTCTTTTCATCTTTATTATGATGAAAACGACAAGATCAGAAAAGTTGTGAATTTCTCTGGATTAACTGTTTATGAATCAACAGAGTCTCCACTTGGAGCATCATTAATACAGAATAAGGAAGAGCAATTCGATAAGATCACTCTGATTTTCAGCAGTGCGGTTCCTAGCGAATATCATGAAGTTTCATACTATAGAGATCCCGAAAATGAATGGAATTTTGGCTATGATAGAAAATTCACATTTGGAGCTCCTTTGTAAACTCTATTGGAAAGCCTTCGTTATGAAAATGAAAGATTTTTTTGATTTTATGAGGCTACAAGTATACCCTACTATTCAAACCTACCCCTCTGATATAGGACCCAAATGATTAAAAATTTCCATCCTTTTTGCCTTTCTTTAGGATTTTTAATGGCAACAGGCTCTCTTGTCTCTAAAGAAGCAGAAAAGCCCCAAACCATCCATGAAAAATACCAACAAGAGATGATGAAACTGATGGGAAAATTTGCGTATTTTCCTAATAGTGAAGAAACATCTTCAGTCAGGCAAACTCCGACATACTTGGAGTTCGAGTTTGGTCCATTAGCTGCTCCTTTGAATAAACTTCGTCAACTTTTGGAATCTTCTAGACAAGAAACAATCGCTGGTATCAAAGCTTTCAAAGAAGTCAATATTAATAACATCTTTGCAGATGACATTTTTTTTGATCTCTCAAAAATGATCGACAAAAAGAAAAAACTAGAACGACTCTCTGTATTCCTGGATGAGAGCGAAAAGAAAACAGAAAAGGCATACTCGGACTATCAGAAGTGGATAACATCCTCTCCAGAGCTTGAGGAAGTTTTACGAAAACCTATCTTAGAAGGTAGTCGCCAGCATGGTGCAAAAGGCGCCGCTTTCAGAAATGAATCTTTCAAAATTAGGAAAAATCTTGTTCGCGAATGTATAAAAGTATTTGATCTCCTGACTAAAATTTATGGGACTTATCAAAAAGGGGAAAATTCACAAATTCTATGCTCTAGCAACCAAGATGCGCTTACATTAAATTCTTCCCTTGTGACTATTTCGAATCTTTTCCAAGAAGAACAAAGCCTAGCTCTTCAATGGCAACAAAATATGCTACAAATGGAAGAAGCCTTTATTGAAGTCACTAAAATGGATCCTGACCCCGCTCTAATGAGTGAGGAATATATCCAGGAAGAGTCTTTATTAAAATGTTTCGCTAGGTTTAAGGAGTTTTGTCAAAAAGAAGGGGCTATTATTGCTGAAGCTTACGATGAATCTATCGTTAATAACATTTGTACCGAGGAAGCTGTTTTTGATCTTACAAAATTGAAGGAGACAAAGAAAAGAGTAGACCAGATAGGCGTTATCTTTGATAAAAGTGAAAAAAATGGGATAAACAAATATCTGATATCTTAGAGGGTGTTTACAAAGTAAAATTTGAAGTATAGAATATTCCCCTTCACGGGAGGATATTCTAATGAGACAACCTTATCCAGATGATCTAAGTGATATAGAGTGGGAGCTTATAGAACCACTACTCAGCGGTTCTATGATTAAACAAGGAAGAGC
>JBIIKD010000171.1:0-3072 GCA_044233345.1 Chlamydiia bacterium | reverse complement strand
ATATGATCGTAAAGAATGAAAGTGTAGTAATTAAAAGATGTTTAGAATCAGTATCCCCATGGATTGATTATTGGGTTATTGTTGATACAGGATCCACAGATGGTACCCAACAAATCATTAAACAGTATCTAAAAGGAATTCCAGGGGAGCTTCATGAGCGCCCATGGGTGAATTTTGGGTATAATCGACAAGAAGCTTTATCTTTGGCAAAAGGAAATGGAGACTATGTTTTATTCATAGACGCAGACGAAATTTTGAGTGGCTCAATAGATAAAAGCAAAGTTAAAGAAGATGTATATGTCATTAAGGTTTGTACTTCAAAAGAGCCAGAACTAAGCCTTCAAAGAGCTTTTTTAATCAATAATCATTTAGATTGGTCTTGGACGGGAGTATTGCATGAGAGTATTCACGCACCCTCAACTGTAACCAAATATGGATTTCTACCAGAAATTGAAATTCAAGCTATTGCAAAGGATGGATTTAGATCTCAAGATCCAAATAAATACAAAAAAGATGCAGAAGTTTTAGAAAAAGCCCTGATTGATGATCCGTCTAATTCAACCTATGTCTATTACCTCGCGCAATCTTATTTTAATGCGGGAGAGTATGCTTTATCTTTGAAAAATTATCAAAAACGGGCAGAGATGGGGGGATGGGATCAGGAAATATTTTGGTCAAAATATTTAACTGCAAATCTTCAGGAATCCCTTGGAATGAAGCCTGAGGAATTTATCAAGAGCTATTGTAGCGCTTTTGAATATCGGCCTACTCGAATAGAGCCTCTTTATCGCATTTCTAATTATTTTTTAAGAAATGGAGGGGCTGTTTTAGCTTATGCTATTTCTAAATATGCTCTTACAATATCGATGCCAGACGATATAGCCTATATGGAGAATTGGATCTATTCTTATGGACTCCTTTTAGATCATGGGAATAGTTGCTTTGAACTTGGTAAGTTTAAAGAATCAGAAGCAGCTTATAGAGAAGTTTTGTTGAAAACGGAGATTTCAAAAGATCTTCGGTTAGCAATTCTTGATCGATTAGCGAATCTTCCAAAAAAAAATTCTTAAAACCGAATTGAATTTGAAATTAGAATTCTAAAAATTGGAACAATTTTTATTTTTGAAAGAAACTAAATAAAAAATTTTAGAATGGGAAAAATTTAAGATCTAATTTACTATTGTCTCTATGTATTTAGCCTCAGTGCAAAAATTCGTTAAAGAAAATATCATCGTCCAATTATTTATATGGAGCTACGCTGTTTTTATATTCACAAGCTGGCTTGTTCTTCAGCTGCCTCCGTGTAAAAAAATAGCGATTAGCAATATAGACACGCTTTTTATTGCAGCATCAGCAATTTCTACGACTGGTTTAGCCACAGTTGATATAGAAACAACCTTTTCTTTTATAGGTCAACTAGCGATTCTTTTGATGATTCAATTGGGAGGAATAGCACATCTTGTTTTTGCTTCTTTTCTTATATTGAATTTTGAAGAAAAAAAGAACAGTTTCCAGTTAAAAATTTCTCCACATCCACTTTCCCTATCTCGTGGATTTACGATCAAAGAGTTACTTAAACAAGTAATTACATATACAGTTCTTTGTGAATTAATAGGAGGAATAATGCTCTATCTTTTTTTTAAAATGGATGGGGTCGAAGATTCTTTTTGGCACGCTGTTTTTCATAGTGTATCGGCATTTTGTACTGCAGGATTTAGTCCATTTCCCTCTAATTTAGAAGAGTATGTAGGTCATTTTGGAATCAATATAACAATTTCTTTCTTTAGTATTTTAGGAGCTTTTGGATTTTTTCTTTGGAGTGATCTTTTTAAAAGAATGTTAGGAAGAGGAGAAAGTCCAAAAGTTCTTAGGCGAATTTTTCAATCCTTTGTTACTACAGTGATTTTATTTGGAACGGTTCTTTTCTTATTTAAAACCAAACAGATAATGCCTGCGTTTTTTCAAGCGGTCTCTGCCATTACAACAGTTGGTTTTAATACGATAGAAATGAGGTCAGCGTTTCCATCTACTTTAATTCTTCTTATTTTCTTTATGCTTTTGGGTGCTAGTCTTACTCTTACGGCAACGTGTAAAAGCCTTTCTATTATGGCGATAAAAAGAATCTCGTTAAGTTTTTTTAGTCAGAAAAAAACGGTGCGGGTGCGTGGTCAAAGAGCTTTTTTAAAAAGGGTGCAAATTGCTTTTTCTCCTTTAAATAAGTATCTTATTGTTTTGTCTATTGTCGTGTTATTTCTTAAAATAACAGAAAAACAGCCTTTTCTTTTTCTTCTTTTTGAAGGTGCTTCAGCTTTATGTACAGTTGGATTTAATACAGGAGTTACCGCAGAACTTTCCTTTTTTGGAAAAGGGTTTATCATTTTTTTAATGCTAACTGGTCGAGCGGGTATTCTTCTTTTTAGTTATGCTGTTTTTGCAAAAAAATTTCTCTTGGAGCCAAAACGAGGTCTCCGTGAGGTCTAAACCAAATCTTAAAAACTAGTGTATAGGTTATGCAAGCAGAGATTTTATCTATAGGAACAGCTCTTCCTTTGTATGAATACAGTCAAGAGATGGTCGGTAGCGAGATGCCGGTTCGTCTTGGACTTAGTGAGATTCAAGGAGCCAAATTAAAAAAGATTTACCAGCAAAGCGCGATCTATAAACGACATAGTGTTATGGAAGATCTTTTCGGATCAAACTGTGAGCATTTTTTCTCTCAGGAAAAAACTCCAGGGATGCGAGAGCGTAATGAACTTTATAAGGAAAAAGCACTCCCTTTGGCAATCCAAGCGGTTAGAAACACTTTTAAAAGATGGAAAGGGGATCCTAAATCCATTACTCATGTCATTTCTGTTTCTTGCACAGGAGTGTTTGCCCCAGGTATTGAATTTTCAATCATTAAAGAATTTGGACTTCAATCTACAGTAGATAGGTTAGGGATTAATTTTATGGGATGCTTTGGGGCATTTCGAGGACTTGCAATGGCAAGTGCTCTTGCTTTAGAAAATCCTAAAAATCGTGTTCTTGTTGTATGTGCCGAGCTTTGTAGTTTGCATTTTCAGCCAACCAATG
>JBIIKD010000169.1:0-3098 GCA_044233345.1 Chlamydiia bacterium | reverse complement strand
AGGTAGTTTTTGGCTTTGAAGAGATGGGTCTGGTTATTGGAAAAGATAAAGGCGATCAGTTCTTTTAGAGCTAGATGAGAGTAAAACTCTTTTTCAACACTCGTTTTTCCTTTTTCTGCATCTTTTAGAGAAATCTTCTTACGAAGATTAATAAATCGATTTTCCCTTTTTCCTTGTACAAGGAGATCGATTTTACAAAGGGAATTGGCCTTTCCATAAATAGTAAAGGGTCGATCGGAAAAGAGTTGCCCTGAGAATTCGTTCGAGAATTCTATTTCTAATTTTGGATCATCTGATAAGACTGTGACTGCAATTCCATGGGCTATTGGTTTAGAGACCCGACGTACTAAAGAGCAAAGCTTTCTTCCAAACGCAGAGTGTGTTTTAGCAATAGAAAGTTCCCCTTTCCCAATTTTGGAAAGGAGTTCTAGCATGGGTAAATTATTGTTATCACTGATGGCTGTTGTGTAAAGAGAAAGAGAATCGGGCCAATCCCAAATTAATTCTTTTAAAGACTCTCGATTAAGTCGGATGTTTTTCATTGATGCCCCATTGCTGAGCAAAATAACGCTATATAAGTCTGTAGAAAGAGCTGCTGTTTTTTTAATTTCTTGCATAAGCGCTATAAAATCAGCAAAAGAGGAGCCTTTAATTTGCCCTTTATTTTGAAGAAATTTTTGGGCAAAAAGTTGTCCAGCTTTTGTCGGTTTTAGATCATGAGGACTCATTTTTTCAAAGTTGTTATCAAAAAAGCAAATATTAAAGGGGGTATTGTTATCTAAATAGGTCAAAGATTGGAGTAAAGATTGTTTGTAGATATCAAATCGATGTTTTTCGATGGAGGTGCTTTGATCTAAAACAAAAAGTACATGGTGTTTTTCTGGAGGGAGAAAATTAGGATCGCTTGCTTTTAGCTTTAAGGCAAAGAGATACCCATTTTCTTTCATTTGGGGGGTTATTTTTGCTTCAATAATAAAATCATCCCCTAGAGAATCAGTGTCTAGTTCTATTAAAGAAGGAAGAGAGGCTAATTCAAAGGAAATCATTCTATGGGCTCTATTGATTTCTATAGAGGCAGTTCCAGTTAGAAATAAAGGATCAAAGGGTTTTGTTTCTAACAAATGCACATGAGGAAGAATTCTGACTAAAGAAGAAGAATAAGCATCACTTCCAAGTGGATCTGGAGAAGCTTGTATAACATCTAAATTTGCTTTTTTAAGGAAAGAGTGAAGAGGGGCCGCTCCTATTTCAGCTGATGCGATAGAAGGAGAGGGAAGAGTTGATCCTTTAAGAAGAAGCAATCTTGTAGGCATTACAAATGTGTCTACAGAAAGAGAATAGATTACACCCAAGTCTTCTTTATTTGTAGTGAAAGGATCTTTGATCCAAGAGCCGTATAGCGATAGAAATTTTTCATTATTTTTGTCGATAAAAGGAATATAAAACTCTGAATAAGAATGAATAGAAAGGTCGTTTAGCGATGCATTAATAGAAACGCTTGTAAAAAGAGGGACTGTTTCAAGTGATTCTTCAATAGGGGAATAAGATAAAGAAAATAGGTTGTCAAGAAGGGCAATAGTGGTTGGAACTTTCTCTATCCGAGGCATCGTCATAACTGTTACGAAAGGAAGAGATGTTTGTTTATAGATTGTCGCATCTGCTTTAGACATTTCGATCTGGGATTGAGGAGTATATTTAAGAGTTGCTTTATCAATTCTATTGGGAAAGTGGACAAAATGGACAGAAGAATTCAATATAAGTAAATTCTCAGCCTCTTGAAAAGAAGGGGAAAAAACGGCAATTGGAGCTATTTTTTGAGATAGATGTAGTTTAGAAGTTAGATGTTTATCGTGAAGAGAGAAAAAAGAGCCCCATAATGAGGAAAAAGGGCGAGGCATGGTAAAATCTTTTAAAATATCTTCCCCTTTATAAGGAGATAAAAAGCATGTAACCCGTTCAATTGGGGAAATTTTTTTCCCTTTTAAAGAGATTGCAGGAAGAATAAATTCGACAGAAAGAGATTGAAGTTCCCAATAAGAAAGATAGTTAATTTTGTCAATTTTTCTGTGTTTTATCGGAAATTGGGATAAAATAGGGATAAGCTGAAAATCAATCGTTTCTAAGAAAACTAGTTGCTGATCGATAAAATCAGGAGAAAGAAAGGAAAGAGTCATCTCCATTTTATGGAGATTTTGTCTTTGAACATCTTTTTTAAGGGAAGATTTATAAAATTCACTCGATACAGGAAATAAATGAATCAAAGAGTGATATTCACTATTTTCTTTTCTTGAAAGGTCGCTTTCAACAGCTAGTAGAGCTCTTGTATAGTTCATTTCAGAAGAGGAATCTTCATTTATATAAGGTTTTAAGGCTTTAAATCCAAGTTCTTCTAAGTAAGTATTAAGAAGATGGGTGCTATACTCAGCTAAAGAAATAGGTTTTTTTTCTAAAGCTTCTTGAGGTAGTGGAAAAGCGCGAAACTCTTCTGGAGTTTTTGTATTAAATGCCCATTTTTGGAAAGAGGAGTTTTCAGGTTTTAGTTCATCGATTGAAAAAACCCTTGTAGATTTGAATGCGGGATTTATATGAGCATTTTTTACTAAAATAGAGGTGTTTTTTTCAGGTCGAGGGCTTGCTGGATATGAAAATCCTTCGGTGATTTTCCATTCTATTGCTTCAATACATTCTCTAGTGCTTGAAAAAATTAAAGAAGAAAGGGAGGAAGAAAGTTCTTTTGAATCTTGTCTAAAAAGACGTTTAGTTTCGAGCCCTTCTTGATAGTAATGAAAAGAGTCTGTCCAATTCATGTTCCAATTTAAAGAAGCAGGGGAATAATCAGGGTAGGGTTGTATTGAAAGAGAAAGAAGGGAATTTTTTTTCGATGGAACATAATTTATTTTTTTTACAGGAGGTGTAGAAATTTTGAAAATAGAGGTATAACGCGCTAATCTATAGCTATTAAGTGAGGAGTTTTTTGGTAAAAGAATCAACCCTTTTAACGTATTTTTATCTAATGAGGAGTGATTTAAGAGAATGGCTGAGCTCTTGAATCCAGGCAAATCAATCGTAAGATTTTTTTTGTATCGAAGAAGAATTGG
>JBIIKD010000030.1:0-12458 GCA_044233345.1 Chlamydiia bacterium | reverse complement strand
AAGGGGGCTTATTAAGGCTGCTATGGGCAATATGTAATGATTACACATGCACGCCCCTGGTGTGCTTCAAGGGCATGCCAACAAACTAAAGTTTGGAATCTATTTGCTGTCCGTTTTTTTTTCTACTACAGCGACTCTTGCGCTCTGAAGTGGGTTCACAAGCTTTAGAGATAGTCCTTCTCCTTCAATGGAATTCAAGACGATCTTCCTCACATCATCATGTACTTTTTCACTTCCATCAATAAGTGCCCATTTTTTCAAAATGGATTTGGAATCGCCAAATGAATTTGCAACAAATCTGTAGCTTGCATCTTTGCATTTTTCTGCCAGATCAAACAACGCCACAAAATTTTCCTCAGATGCAGCTCTGAGATTCATTGTTGTTGTTACTAGGGTTACCTGAGGAACTTGAGAACCGTCCCTTAAAGTTGCCATTACTAAACTTGACATATCAAAACTCCTTTGGTTGTTAAGCAATCGTTAAATTTTGAAGGAATTGTACCTAAAAAATCAAGTGATGTCAAGTAGACAAGACGTCTTGACTTCTATAACAGCATTCGGCATCATGGTTATAAATTTATTGAATGAGGCGCGGATTGCATGGATTTAAAAAAAGAGATTACAAGAAAGGCTAAAACTACTGTTTATATGCCAGAAGAAGTTGAAAAACTCTTGAATGAAGTCTTTATCAAACGCATAAGAGATCGTCGGAAAACCGACAAATCCGCCCTCCTTTGTGAGGGAATTCGCCTGCTGTTCGAGAAGGAAATTGGGGAAACGCCTAATGTCTGAAGAGAAAGAACATATTTTAGAAGAGCCTGAGGCTGAATTTTCAAAGAAGGAATTCCCGATTACCCTTCCCGAAGGGTATGCCTCTATTCTAGAGGCCCTTACCCATAAGATACGGGCTGCCCAAGCTAGAGCCATGCTGGCAGTCAACCATGAGCTCATCAATGTGTATGGAGACATCGGCAAGACTATCCATGAGCAACTGCAAATAGCCCAATGGGGTACTTCTGTAGTTGATCGGCTCGCCCGTGATTTAAAAAAATCTTTTCCAGGTATGAAAGGATTCTCTTCTCGTAACCTGTGGAGGATGAAGGACTTCTATCAGTCTTATCATGGGAGGGAAAAACTGTCAGCACTGCTGACAGAAATTAGCTGGACTCATCATGTCTATATTTTGACAAAGTGCAAAGATCCCTTAGAACGTGAGTTTTATATGAGGATGTCCAAGAAACATGGGTGGAGCTACCGGGTTCTTCTAAACCAAATCGACAACAAAAATTATGAAAGAACCATATCCAGTCAGACGAATTTCGATAAGAATTTGCCCGAGGAAATTCGTTTAGAGGCGAAGCTTGCTGTCAAAGACGAGTATGGATTTGGGTTTTTGGATATGGCAGACGAGTACGATGAGCGCGAACTAGAGAAAGCCTTGGTTGGAAAGATCGAGGAATTTCTAAGGGAGGCTGGTGGGGTCTATGCATTCATGGGATCCCAATATCGTTTAGAGGTTGGAAATAAGGAATTTTTGATCGATATCTTGTTGTACCACAGGAAACTTAAATCGCTCGTTGCAATTGAGTTGAAAATTGGAGAATTTGTCCCAGAGTTCATGGGCAAGATGCAATTTTATCTCACCGTTCTAGATGACAGGGTGAGAATGAAAGACGAGGGACCGTCTATAGGAATCATCTTGTGTAAAGAAAAAGATCGGACAATTGTTGAGTATGCCCTCAAGGAAGCTAATAAGCCAATCGGTGTAGCGACGTACCAAACACTCAGAGAACTTCCGAAAGAACTGCGGAACGATTTACCCTCGCCGGAGCAAATTGCTCGTTTGCTTGAATATATCAATGAAAAAGAGATCAAAAATAATGCATAAAACACATCGTGAAGTGCGACTGATATCTTCTGAAAAAGAGAAAGCAAATTTCGGGCACAAGGCGTGAAGCAGGGATATTACAACATTTGAAGTAATATGAAACTTTTTAACACGCTATTTGACACGAGAATAACAAGGCTCCTTTTTCATAGGGATTATTGGAGAAGTAATTGGGATCGTTTTATAAACTCTCTTCTGCCGCATGAGCCTGAGTGGGAGAATGGAGAACATTTGATTGCCGTACCAACCACAATAAGGCTCGAAGTAATAGGCTTTCCCCTGAAGGAGATAAATGCCGAACTCGAATGTATGGTTCAAAAGCATAAGGAAATCCTTGTTTCAAGCAGAACCCAGCAAGATGAAGATTGCGATTTGCTCGACGCACTCATGTTGTTTTGCGGTTCTTTTTATGAAAATCACCCCTTGCTCTCTGTAGATGCTCTTAAAAATCGATCAGAGTTCCAGTTCAATCGTTTTTCAAAAGTTCATGAATTAGGACGGGATCTCTATCAACTCACGATAGAGGGGTGGATGACTGCATTTAGCCATCCTTCAAGTCATAAGGAACTCTGTAAGGACTTATCTTGGGATGCAGTGGGGAGATTTATGGATATCTGCCGCTTTAGTCAAGATGTGGAAGTGAGGAAAGGGGTATCTCAAAAACGTGACCTTTCTATGCTCAAGGGATGGGCTGGCCTTTTGACAACTACAAAGAGAAATTTAAGCGCATACAGATTTATATCCAGGATTTGTGAGCGTGATGATTCTGAATGGGCAAAAATACTGAAGCCAACTAAGGGTTTAAGTGCACTAGATGATGCAGGAGATCCTGACGTGGTGCATGCATTCATTTTTGGTAATTTTTCCTATTTCAAAAAAACTGATAGCACATCCCACTACTCCGTAACTGTTTTTATCAGACTTGACGAAGCCGCGGTATTTTTACAAAGAGCCCAGCTTTACAAAGCATTTTTAGATGGTTTGCGAGAGCCGATGGGGTTAAGTATTGAGCCGAAACCAGGTACGGCTTATCTAGTTGATCCAAAAAACTGCCAAGTGCTGGGCTCTATTTCAGCAGTCGATATGGTGATTCGTCACTTTTGATCTACTGACCAATCCTTTAGAGAAAATGCCGTAATATAGCCGTAATTGCCGATTGCCGAAGGTTGCTATTGTTCGCCTTCGACTTCCAATAAATCATGGAAAAGATTGAAATTCTCCTGTAGACTTGGGCTGTCTTGGTTGATTTGAGGCAACCAAAGGCAAGGGATGGCAATGACCTGGGAGGACTGAAAATCCTTGTGTCGCTGGTTCGATTCCAGTTCTGGCCACTCTAAGGAGAAGTCCAACGACTTCTCCTTAATTTTACCCCCAAGATAAAAACCGTTAAAAATCGCCTCCCCCATATTTTCACTACGCCAATTGAAATTTGAAATGCAAAAGTGGGATTAAACATGAGTTCGCAATTAGCTTGTGTAAGATCCGTCTTGTTTCTTGTGAAAGGTCACCCTACACTTACCGCCACTTTTGATAGGAAAATAGATGCTAAAGCTTGGATTTCAAAAGTTGAAGCAGATATTCGTTGTGCACGTCATCACCTCTACTCAGATGGCAAACGTCGTACCTTTTCAGAAGCAGTAGAGAGATACTTCAAAGAGCAAACTGTTTCAGTTGTTAAGAAAGGCCATCTCTTGTGGTGGAAACAAGAACTTGGATCTCTCTTTCTTCACGATGTCAGACCAGCCATCCTATCCGAAAAGAAACAAAAACTTCTGACAGAACCAACCCCTAAGGGAGTTGTTCGTGGCAAGAGCACCTGCAACCGCTATGTTGCTACTTTAAGCCATTTAATGGGCATCTGTGTAAAACAGTGGGAGTGGGCTTCTGAAAATCCAGTTCGCAGAATCACAAGAGAAAAAGAACCCCGAGAAAGAACCCGTTTTTTGAACTCTGAAGAACGCAGCCGTTTTCTTGAAGCGTGTCGGATAAGCGATAACCCCTACCTCTTTACTTTTGTAGTTCTACTTTTAAGTACTGGAGGTCGCTATAACGAGATTCGGTGCCTTAAGTGGACCGATGTGGATCTCTATCAGGGAAAAATCACTATTACCAAGTCAAAAAACACTGATATGCGCTCTATCCCAATTCGAGGGTTAGGATTAGAATTACTTCGAGATCTTGCGCAGCAATCTTCTTCAGTAGGCTGTATATTTCCCAGTGAGGAAAAATCGAAGCCGCTTGAGCTTAGAAGGGCATTTAGAACAGCCATTAAACCTGCGGAGCTGAAAGGCTTTCGGGGGGATGATTGCCGTCATAGCTATGCAACAGAAATGCTTGCTCAAGGATTGTCTTTAGGGGAAATAGGCCACTTATTAGGACATCGTAGCGTCTCTCAAACACGCAGGTACGCACACCTAGTCGAATCACGCTCTATTGATGCCGTATCTAGAATGAGGGAGCAAGTTTTTCAAGGAGTCTAAAATGGCTAATAAAGCAAATGACCTTGTGGATGTGTTATTGGAGATCTTTGCCAATAATCACATAGACCCGTCAAAAGATTGGTTAAACCTGCCTGTTAAAGAATTAAACAGGCAGCTTGAAGATTTTAAGCAAAGACATACGCAATCTTGCATTTCAGAGAAAGATCGACGCAGAAAAGCTATTATTATTCATGGCTTATACATCAATGCTCCTGCCATCAGTGCAGCGCTAAAACCCCTTGGAAGGCTAATTGCTCAGTCTGGAGAAGAGCTACAGTTCGCTAAAGAGGCATATTTAGCCGATAAAATAGTTTTTGATCCAAAAAAGGAGGCGATTGAATCGCGCGTTAAGTTGGCCGCAAAAAAGAATGGAGATGTGGATCGTGCTATTAGAGAATTACATTCCTACCAACAAACAGCACCGAAAGAGCCAATTGAGAGACGTTACAAATCGAATGATACAACTATCGAGAAGCTGGGAGAAATTCTAAGGGATAACCCAGCTGGGATTTTGATTTTGAGAGATGAAGTGGTAGGTTTGATAGCCTCATAGGATAAAGCAGGGCATGAAGGCGATAGATCTTTCTATTTAGAATCATGGAATGGATATGGGAGCTTTGATACTGATCGCATAGGAAGAGGACGCATACATATTCCAAATTTATGTACATCACTTTTTGGTGGTATACAGCCCGATAAACTGACAGACTACCTTGAGCACTCTGCAAATGCTTTAGCTAATGATGGAATGCTACAACGTTTTCAAGTGCTTGTTTATCCGGATCAGCGACCTTGGAAATGGTGTGATTTTATTCCCGATAAAGAGGCAAGAGACAAATCCTATGCCGTATTTGATGCGATCGCAAATTTAGACCCTATAGCTTGGGGTGCGCTACCTGCTGATGATTATGTTAAATTTCCCCACTTCACATACGACGACGAAGCACAAAAAATATTTATCGATTGGTCAAAAAATTTAAATTTATTGAGCCTTCCCAACGAAGACAATCCCCTCATTGCACAGCATTTAGCAAAATTTGAAAAATTTTTTTCGGCTTTGGCTTTGATTTTTCATTTGGTTGATTGTGTTTCTTCCGGAAGCTCTGAATCTATAAGGGTACAATCGGCACAGTGAGCAGTTGCATGGTGTGAATTTCTAGAAGCTCATGCGAGGCGTTGTTACGGACTGTTGGCCGATGATGGTCTTCGATCAGCGCAAGCTTTGTCGGATAAGCTATGCAAGTCCAAGCTATCAAATGGGTTTACCGCAAGAGATGTACGCCGAAATCAATGGAAGTATTTGACAACCGATGAAGCTGTGGAAGCTGCTTTAAACTGGTTAGAAGATGAAGGATGGTTGCAGGCAAATGAAGTTGGCGGTTCAGGTCCTGGCAGTATAAACCTTGGGAGCCATGGAGCTATTCTAATCACAGAAAAGCTCAGATATATGCAGCTCATTGGAAAAGCGAAAGTTCATCGAAAAAGAACCGGCCTTTGTGTGGTGCTAAATGCCGAAATGGCCGTTCCTGCAAAGCTAAGGTCATAGTGGACTCCAAAACGGGAGATCCCATTAATGGTCGTTGCCGAATGCATGGGGGCTTATCAACAGGGGCAAAAACTCAGGAGGGCAAAGATAAGAGTAGGGAAGCTGCACGTGTTGGGATGCTTGGATATTGGGCGAAGAAAAGAGAATTTGTTCCCTAATACGCGCGTGCGTCATCGGGTACATATGCAGGAACTCCTTTTTTAATTTTGATTCAAAATTGTAAATGGAATTTACGAAATAGATTTAGATGAAACTGTCCGCAGAACGCACTTTGCTATTTCCTCTCTTTAACATTAATTCGGTTTAAATCCTTTTGCTATTCAACGTATGCAGAATCTGCTGCGAATACACCCATCCTTTAGTTGATCTGGATTTCGTGGCACACTGAAATTTCTCTCTTTTAGAAAGACATTTTTTGGTATCATGCATTCCTTTAAATTGTAGGAAGTCTACCGGACCGATTGAAGAATAAGGAATCGCTAATAAAATATTTTTTAACAGGCCTAATATTAAGTTTCTACTGCTTTTTTCAAAATGCGATTGCAAAAGAAAGCTCTGTTAGTAGTACATATTTGGGGTCTAAAGAAGGAGATCCTGCAAGCTTAGTCGAGAATGTGAGCACCATCCATGGCGATTATACAGAGGTTGAGGTTGATCTTACCGTTTCATCTCCAGATTCTCTAGTCTTATCTAGATTCTATAGTAGCCGGGATACTCTTCAAACAGCTAGCTTTGGCGGATGGAGATTCAATCCACACTGTTTTCTCTCTATTCAGAAAGATCCTAAAGGGAAATCCTATACGACCGCCGAAGGAAAGTTTGAACGGACATACGTCTATATCGGCAATCCAGACGGGACAATTCTAACCTATCTCGGCTGGCGGAACACCACCAACCCCTCAAAGAAGTCCCTATTTAAAATTGACCCAGAAGGTGAAGTAGCAGGAATAGCGAATACAGCTAAAGGGACTATCAGTTGCTGGACAAACCTGAAGAATAATGAACTCTATTTTGACCCTCAAACGAACAGCTTTGAGCTCCTTCTCTCTTCAGAAGGAAAGCGTTCCTATAGTAAACACCCTTCCCTTGATGTCTATTTTATCACGCAAGAAGTCCTTCCGAGCGGTAATAAAGTCTTCTATGAGTTCGATGAAAAAGGACAGCTCTCTTTCATCAAAGAAACCAACGCTTCAGAGAAGAAGGTGTTGGCTTGGATTAAAATTGAATATAGAAATGGGATTCACATTGAGACAAGCGACGGAAAATCCGCTGAATATCATTTCCAGCAAGATTCCTCAGGCGCAATGCTCTTAAGCGAGGTGATTAGGTCTCATAAGCCGAGCTTATCCTACCAATACCAAGTTGTGGGCAATCAAGCTCTTTTGACTAGAAAAACTCTGCCAGAGGGGCGTTTTGTCCAAATCGACTACTACACTGATAAGGGCCAGAAAAATAAAGTCAGATCTGTGACTACTCCAGCCGGATCAGGGGGCATGGCAAGCGTTTTATTTTCCTATGGAGACGATTACACAGAGGTCGAGGGTCCAGGTGAACGCAAGGCGACATATCGATTTGA
Source organism: Chlamydiia bacterium (assembly GCA_044233345.1). Taxonomy (GTDB): domain Bacteria; phylum Chlamydiota; class Chlamydiia; order Chlamydiales; family 2-12-FULL-49-11; genus JBIIKD01. The sequence continues at coordinate 4,968 of JBIIKD010000030.1, read as the reverse complement.
TGATGACTATCAGCTTGTTGCTGTAGAACAATGTCTAGATAGATCTCCTTATCGGATTCACAAGAAATCATGGGGGGCAAAGAGCGATGCAGGAAACCTCATCTCTACTTCTGTCGAAGACGCAAGCGGTAATATTTTTTATTACAAGCACTTCACTTACGACAGCAAAGATAAAGGAAATATCGTTGAGGAAAGAGAATATGGAGATGTGATAGGTCTAAGGGCTATCTCTTTGAATGTTGATGACAGTGGCCTGGTTACAAATCAAGATGGACACATCAAGAATTATGCCTATTTCTCTGGCAAAAACACTCATGGTTTTTTCCAAACAGATGCCAAGGGAACTGGAGTTAAGTATTGGTACAAAAAAGGGACTAATCTTCTCCTTAAGAAGTTCATTTTGACGAAAGGATCTCCTGACTCGGAAGAAGAAGACTATAGGTCAGGCATAAAAGAGAGGCATTTTTACGCCTATAACGATGACGCTGCTCTTATTCAGGTGGTCGTCGATGATGGGAAAGAAGGAACTCTCAAAGACGATTATGGAGTTACCGAAAGGACTGTCACGCGGATTTCCCCCAAACAAGAACTTCCTAATGTCGGAGCCCCTGAAGTAGTTGAGCAGAAATACAGTTCTACAGATGGGAAATCAGAATTTCTCCTAAGAAAAACTGTCAATCAATTCGATGGACAGGGAAACATCGCTTCCCAGGCCATTTATGACGCAGATGAAAACTATTGCTACAACCTTACCAAGGGATATGAATGTGGACTACTTGTTTTTGAGACGGATCCTCTTGGGAATGAGACGCATTACTCTTACGATGGGAACCAAAATCTGATCCTTGAAATCCATTCAGACGCTGGCATTTCTATTGAATATGGCTATGATTTAAGAAACTTTCCTATTTATACCCTGGAGAAAGACCGAGCAGGGAATCGATTTGGAACGCAAATCACCTATGACCCCGCAGGACACAAACTCTCGGAACTCGATCGATATGGGAATGAGACGATCTATACCAATGATTCTCTGGGACGTCCTACCCAAATTACCTATCCAGAAACTTCTGATGGTACACATTCTTCTGTAAGACCCACATACACTTATACCTATGACTTATTCGACAACCCTATCTCTGTAACGGATCCAAAGGGAAGGACGCTCGCAAGATCATACAACGTCCATGGAAAGCCAATCGAGATCAACCATCTGAATGGAACCAAAGAAGTGTTTAGATATGATAGCGGCGGGAATCTTCACCAATATTATGGAGCGGATGGCCTTCTTCAAGTGTTTGCTTACGATTACAAAGGAAGGTTAAACAAACTCGAGCAATTTAAGAGGGGGAGTAAGAGCTCTAATTATTCCTTCAAGGAAACAACCTGTAGCTATGGAGCCTTCCATAAAACATCGGAAACTGATGCCAGAGGGGAGCAAACAACTTACACTTATGGCCATTCAGGACGTCTAGCATCTTTGAATAAAGACAAACAGAAGGTCGAGTTTATCTATGATAGTCTTGGAAGAACTCATGGAGTCAAAAAGTGGAAGTCTGCCAAGACCTTCACCTTGGACATCAAAGAATACGACCTTTTAGACAGGGTTATCGAAGAGCGTACCGAAGATCAAACAGGCAAAGTTCTGCTCAAAAAAAGGTACGTCTACAATGATGGAGGACAGATTGCTCAAGTTATCGGTTATCCGCAGAATAAAGAAAGTATCTTACTCAAATATGAATACGACGGGTTCGGTCGTCTCCACCAAGCAACCAATGCGGCAGGACATACATCAACCATCGAGTATGATGACGCTTTTGTTAATGAATGGGGTCAAAGAACATGTAAACGTACTCTGATTGATCCGATTGGCAATCAGACCGAAGAGATCTTTGATATGGACGGTCGATTGATTAAATTGACTAAAACAGATAAGTCAGGGCAGATCTTGGCTGATTCTGAGTCTTATTATGACAGTTTAGGGCATCAAATCGCTCAGAAAGCCCTAGTCCTTTCTTCCAATGCATCCTCTAGTGCCTATGAAACTCAATGGACCCTCAACCAGGCCGACCGGGTTGAATCATTCACTTTGGGAAAAGGAACTCCAGAAGAGCGTACTCTGCGATATGAATACAATTCTTATGGAGATATCGCAGCAAAATATAATCACGGAGCTAAAGAGCCGATCACCTATCGATATAATAATGAAGGCAACCTAGACACCATCTCTTATAAAGAGGGGAAAAATGAGATCGACTACAAGCTTTCTTATGACCATCATAAAAACATCACGGAAGTCTACTTGGATTCCTCCTTCACTATTAACTATTCTTTTGATGCCCACGACATGCCTCTCACTGAAAAGATCAAAGATGAATTTGGATCTTATCAGGTAGGGCGTACCTACGATTGGGAGGGAAAAATTCAAACGCTCAAACTTCCAGACGGCTCATTTGTCGAGTACTTTTATGAAGGACCTTTTGTCAAAGGAGCTAAACGCTTTAGCAAAGACAAAAAGGAGCTCTATACCTATCAGGTGGCTTCAAGAGATCTCATGGGCAACATTCTCGAGGAAATCCTGCCTGGCCACCTTCGAGGAAGAAATCAGACTTGGGACGAATCCGGTCGCAGAATAGAAATATCGACCGATTTCTTCCAAGATCGGGTGACAGCTGGTGGATACGATCCTCTTGAAAACATCAAAAAACGAGAGACCGTCCTAGATGATGAGACGTATACCATCGAATATGACTACAATGCCTTATCTCAATTGATTCTCGAGAAAGGAGAGATCGAGCACAAGTACTCCTATGATTCGATCGGAAACCGCCTCCAAAGAGACGGATCAGCTTATAAAGTCGATGGCCTTAACCAACTCGTAGAGGCCGAAGGAGTTACCTATACTTTCGATCCGAATGGCAATCTTGCTACTAAAACGATAGGGACCAGAATATGGACTTATCAAAGCAATCATCTAAATCAGATCGTCTCTATTACAGATCCTGATCAGAATGTCGTCAAATTCACTTACGACCCCAGTGGCAAGCGGCTGACCAAAAGAATCGAATCTAAGGGCAAAAAATCGAAGATACTCCGTTTCTTCTATTTAGGAGACACAGAGATCGGCTCAGTGGATGAAAAGGGAGTTATTGTTGAGCTCAAGGTCCCAGGCAATCCTAATAACCCTGAGTCCCCAAGCATTGCTATCGAAATCAAGAAGGAAATCTATGTTCCTCTTTATGACCTGCAGGGAAATATTACCTGCCTTCTCGACCCTCAAAGACGCAAGGTTGTAGAAACCTATCGTTATTCTGTCTTTGGGGAAGAGGAGATCCTCAATGAAAGAGGCCGTTCTATTTCCGATTCTTCCGTAGGTAATCCTTGGAGATATCGGGGCAAGCGGGTCGACAAAGAGGTCGGTCTTATGTACTTTGGCTACCGATACTATGACCCTGAAGTAGGAAGATGGATTAGTCCAGACCCTGCAGGAGCTATCGATGGACCCAATCTCTATGCCTATGCTCGCAATAACCCCATGAAATACGTCGACTATTTTGGCTTGAATTCAGTGCTCGATGAAAATTGTGGGTGCACACAGCATGGCCATCCCGGGTGGCATAATGCTCCTGAAGGCTGCGTTTGTATTTGCGGTAGGAACGGAAGCGCATACTCTGCAGGGAGCTATCGGAGCAAAATCGGGAGCGATATTAAGAGCGCTATCTGCGGAGTTAGCCATGGAGTGGTGGACTTTGTAGTTGGCTCTATCCATGACTTGCAAACTGCTGCCACTTACATGGGGGCAGCAGAATTAGATCTCAGTCTCGAAGAGCGCATTCAAATCATTGAGGCGGTCGAGCAGTCCCAAGCCGATCAAATGGCTAAAGTCGGAAATTGGGTGATGGATATGCTCTCCATTGACGAGTCTGATTCCGTCTATCAATCTTTTCGATCTAAAACAACCTTAGGATTGGAAGTTGGGTCTTTGATAGCCGGTGGGTACGGTGCTGTTAAAGGGGTGATGGCATTCAATAAATTAGCAAAAGCTCCAGCACAAATCACTAAAATAGCAAAGCTTAGTCATGCACAAATAAAAAGCAGCAATGGTTTTTTTGGGAATAAGGGCTTCGAGCTTAAGAACCCTAAATATCAAAAAATTAGAAACAATCCAACAACCATTCAAGGCCGTTCCTATGGAGGGCATGCTTTGGATCAGATGCAAAACCGTGGATTTACTCCATCGGTCATCGAAGAAACAATACAGAATGGCACAAGCGTTCCAAACAAAGTTGCTGGAAGGATGCAATTCTATGATCCAGCGAATAACATTTCGGTAATTACTGAAGATGGTAAAGTAGTAACAGTGATGTATGGGAGATCAAGCTAATGGGATTATTAACGGAATACGACTTAAAGCAGATAATATTGATTGAAAAGAAAATTTTTATGTTTGAAAACAAAAAAATAGATTTATTCGAATTAATTTGCGATTTAGGTGGTCTTTTAAACGCACTAGAATCTGTTTCTGAATCTTGGAAAGATGCTTTCCAAGCAGAGGTCAATGCCTTAGAAATAATTCACGATAGTATCGAAGATGGCTCAATATCACGATGGAAAGGAAACTATAGAGAGGATATGCATAATGCCATATCAAAATTAAAAAAAATCACCCTTTCCATTCTTGAAGAATACCTAAGACAGTCAGATGCAAATATTTCAGAAAGCGCTATAGAAGGAGATTCTAATTGGCTTATATGTCCAAAATGTAATGACGCCTGGGAATCTGACTCATTGAAAGCAATGGTGATATGCCCTAAATGTGACCGCGCTCTTCATAATCCCCGTATGGATAACGCATGAAAAAGAGCTATGGCCAAACAATATGGCAAGCCAAACTCGACTCTTCTACATCTAGGCATTATGAGATTAAATATGATCCCCTTGTTGGTTTCTACCTTTACGTATATGAAG
>JBIIKD010000168.1:0-3114 GCA_044233345.1 Chlamydiia bacterium | reverse complement strand
TTCCAATGCCTTGAGTTTAAACTCTAAACTGTAATTCTTTCTCCTGTTTTTCATCTCTTAAAGATAGAGCATGGGGGCTTAGCTTTTGTGTCCACCCAAAGGTAGTAACTCCAAGGTGTACTTAAAATAAACTAGCTCGCTGTAATGCTTAAACGTTCGTTCATATCAAGCTCGAAGACTCCATATGGATTTACATGTGCGTATATTAGTGGAGATAAGGCCCGGTAATCTTCAGTTGTTAATGTATGTTTCCATTCTTCTGTGGAAATAACCTGCTGAATCATTAAAGTATTAACATATACAAGACAGATCTGAACCAGGTGTAAAGACAGAACTGAAAGTTCCTGATCCTCTAGCCTGTTGGTTGCAACTTCTCCTCCTTTTCCAAAAAAGATAAATGAATTGGCAGAATTCCAATTCTCAACGACGTTTAATCCTTCATGGATCTCTCTACGCAACTCTTCTTTTTCAAGGTATTTACAAAGGAAGATTGTTTTTACAGCTTTACCAAGTTCCGATAGCGCTCTATAGGTTGGATGGGTAATATTTCCTTTTGTAAAACGTCTTAAAATAGCTTCCGGATCGGCGGTTCCTTGCTTTAATGCTGTGGTATACTGTACCATTTGATCATATTGCTGTGCAATAAGTTCCCAATTGATAGGCCTTGTCAGAATAGGAGTTAGATTTTGAAGGTTGTTTGCAGACCCAATATCCGGGATGTATAATTTTTGTTTTGCTATATTTTTAAGCCTGGGCATTAAATTGAATCCCAACAAATAACTGAAGGCAAAAGCAACTTCACTTTGTCCATGAGTATCAACGTACTGTTTATCAATATCCATTTCTGTACAGTGTCTGAGTACTCCTTCAATCATGCTTGCAACTTCTGAAGATGAACATCGCTTAAGCTGAGAATAAATGCAGGTGGATTTCTTTTCTACGTGCCAGTATATCATGACACCACGTCCTCCATAGCGAATATGCCATTCGGTCATAAGATTTTGATCCCAAGATCCAAACTTTTTTGAATCTGAAGCGCAGGCCGTTGTACCTTCTCCCCAAATATCGGGATTTCTTATTTTAAATATAGCATTGGCAACTTTACCAATAGCTTCCCTTAAAGCTGTTTTATAAATGTAAAATTTTCTTACATGCAGAAGTTCTTTGTAGTTTACACCATGTCGGCCTGAAGATATACGTTTTAGCCCGGTATTAGTTCCCAAACCGTAGAGCGCCAGTAATAGCCGTTTTTGCAGTTCATCCCGATTAAGTCTTTCACTGGAGCGTTGTGTTTTAAAGCATTCAGTAAACCTTATTCTCATATCTGCTTCTTTTAAAATGTCTAAAAGGCTTGTCATCGGCCATACGGATTGGATCTGCCCTTTCATCTTGTTGATATTCCCAGGTTCGGGCTGCTCTTCTAAAGGAGATAAAGAAATATTATTTTTATTACGTGATAGCAAACGTAATTTTTTATTATCCGGAATTGATTTGTTCAAAGAATAAAGGGCTTGTTCCATATTTTCCCTTAGAGTGACTATAAATTCCTGGATATCCTGTGTAATGCCTAAATCTTTATAATAAAATTCTCTGTTAACATTGAAGTCCTGGGGTAAATCCTGATCTGGATTTCTATATTTATCGGCTCCATGTACCCATATTTCTTTGCAGCGAAGTTTTTCCCGAAGTGCCTGTAAGACACAAATTTCATAGTTAATTCGGTTAATTCTTTTCTCTCCTTTATCATCCGTCTCTATTATAATTTCATAGTCTTTCGGACGAACAATACCATCAATAGGAATATTATCATATAAATAATAATATTGGGTATTTGAGTTTTTATGATTTTCCAACCACCTTAAAGCATCAAGTATAGGCTGATGCATGATATTATTTGAGCAGAATGTTATGCTGTCAAGAATCTTGGGAACCATCCGTCTGTAATGACTGCCATAACTCGATCTTATTTTTCGATGAACATCTTTCTGGTAACCCTTGCCGGATGACTTATATTCTTTGACTAGGTTACTCAATGTTTGTTCTCCGGCAATGGGATAAACAACTTCTCTGACAGGACTATCAGGATTATTGAGTGAAGCTTCGGCTATTTTCCCTAAAAGGGTATTCTTACCATAGACCTTTCGAAAATCCTGCATTAATATCTTAAATATCTTCTTTTCAGCTTTTACTGATAATCGATGGATGATCTGAATGAGGAGTTCTATTAAGCCGTCTATGATTTCACTTCGCCTGGTATAAAAGAAAACACTCATTAATGCATACCGAATAGCGGGCGGATGGCGCTTAATTTCCCAGGCTGTTTCGGAAAGAACACGAGACCTAATATGAGTCATGAGCTTAGGGTTTAAGGAGGAAAGTTGCTGTTTCGGAATTTTCAAAAGGTTGATAAATTCTAATTTTTCTAGCTCTTTTAATACAGAATCGAGGCTTACTCTTCCTGGATCTGATTTTAGAAAAGTGAACTCTACCATATTTTGTTTGTCTTCCAGGCAATCATCGATAATAGTTTTTGAATCATGAGAGATTCCTTTAGTAATTTTTCTGAAAAGAGATTCTCTAAATTTGGAATGGCTTGTTGCTATTATTCTCTCAAGCTGAGCGATCGCAGGACTTTGTATTTTATTTTGATGCAGCCATTCTAAGGCATATTCAAATGCTTCTGTGGCTAAAATACCTTTTGGAAAAATCTAATCTGTCAGATATCCCATAAGACTTGTGCGCCCCTTAGAATCCAACTTTATTATATTTAAGAATGTCAAGATTTCCTGCCGATGCCTCCTTGCTGTTCTATTTTCCCAATTATAGGGAGATATAGAGGTACGATCAATATCTAACTGTTCCGAAATGTATTGTAAATAAGAATAAGCAAGCTCCTTTTCATCTTTCGGAAAAACTCCATAATATTGGTAATACTTCAATTGTACGCAAAAAGCCAAATAGTGCTTTTGAGGTTTTGTCTTAAGAAGTTCTGGAGTTACTACCTTTGGGTGGACACAAAAGCTAAGCCCCCATGCTCTATCTTTAAGAGATGAAAAACAGGAGAAAGAATTACAGTTTAGAGTTTAAACTCAAGGCATTGGAATTATTAGAAGA
>JBIIKD010000167.1:0-3161 GCA_044233345.1 Chlamydiia bacterium | reverse complement strand
GTATATATAGAAGATTTGATTTGGAGCAAAGGAGCCGTTTTTCCTAACACCCCATTCATCATTAAAGAAAACATCACGGAAACAGAATATTACCAAATGCGTATTTTAGAGCGTGACTGGCCTGGCCTTGAAATGCAAATTAGCTCAAAAAGGCATTATCCTCTAGGCCCCATCGCAGGAAATGTTTTAGGCTTCATGGGATCGATTAGTAGTAGAGAACATTTTCATATTCAAGAAGAGTTAAAAGAATTAGAACGTTACCTTGAAGAGCGTGAAATGGGGCTTCCAGTTGTTCTTCCTAAGGGATTTTCTAGCTCGAAAGAAGTAAAGCACCGCTTCCTTGAATTAAAAGATAAATCTTACACGATTCATTCTAAGGTGGGAAAATCTGGAGTCGAAGGAAAATTTGATGATCAATTACGAGGGATTTGCGGAAGGGCAAAGTATGAAGTAAATATGCAAGGCGCCGTTTTAAGTCGCTTACCTGAATCCTATGAAGCAACTTCTGGAAGGCGATTTATTCTTTCAATATCAAGTGAACTCCAACAATATGCAGAAGAACTTTTAGCTAAAAGCGAATTAACACGTATTGAGCGCTTTCCTACTGCAGGAAAAGATCACTCTTCAGTCCCACAACCTTGGATTAAAGGAGGTGCTATTGTAGCTATGATTCCTAAAACAGGAGAAATTGTTGCCCTAGCCTCTTATCCACGCTTTGATCCGAATGATTTCGTAGATTCTACAAAAAGAAAAAAGGTTAATAAATGGCTTGAAACCCCTGAATATATTGGCCAAATTTGGGATGGGATTTCTTTACTTGAACGAGAATTTCCTTTTAATCTTAAATCAAGCACCATCCCTGAAGAGCGCTCTCTTAGCTGGGATCTCTATCTAGAAATGATTCTATCTCGTAAATCAGGGGTAAGAAAAGCTCTTTACCGAATTGCAAATCTTCACAATGCCATTTATCTACAAAACTCTATAGAAACACTTCTTAAACTTTCTGATGGAGCCTCTATTCACACACTAATAGATGCTCTTTTCCCAAAAGAAAAAGGACACATCCCTACATTTCATGACACCCTTTTAGAGACCTCCCAAAAACTTTTGGAAACACTTAAATCTCGCACCTCTCTTGTAGAAGAAATTGCACAAGAAATTCACCCTTTTTTAACCCATATTGAGCGCAATGACGATAAAATTTTAGCGCTTGATTTACTGAGATTAGTCGCTCCCAATCACCTTTTTGATGATCGTCTTCTTACACAAACAGGGGAAGAAAGCCTTTCTACATATAGAGGATTCAATCAAACAGTCATTCGACTACAAAGCAGACTAAAAGAACTCGTCCGGCCAATTTTTCATAAAGAACATTTTCAAAGATGGCGCAGCGAGTTTTTTAAAGAATTTTTAGAGGAAAAACGAAAAGAAGAAAAAGAAAAAAAGCAATATCAACGCCCCTATCTTGATTATCTTGAAGAAATGGAAAACCTACTCTTTTCCAAATTTTTTGAAGAAAATAAGTGGAGTTTTTTAGCCTCTTTTTTGATCGATAATGCTCCATTAGAAAAAGACCCAGATCTCCTTCCCTACCACCAAATAATTATAGAAACTGGGATGCATGAAAAAGGAGAAGATGCCCTTCATCTTAAAGAACATCTTTTACGAATGGATTTTCCGATCATTGTGCAGTATCTGCAAACCATGCGCTCTTTTAATGAACTCAATCGCCCTCTATGGGGGCGTTACTACTTTTCTTTTGGCTCAGGAAAAAATGCGAGCGAAAAAGATCTAGCCCGTTCTTTTTACCCATCAAATGGATTTGGCTACACAAAATCGTTTGCCTATCAAGAAAACACCCCTCTTGGATCTACCTTTAAAATTGTGACTGCTTATGAAGGCCTACGTCAACACTATCAAAAAAATTCTCACTCTCCTCATTTTAACCTAAATCCTTTAACGATTATCGATCAATCTCCACCCTACAATGAAAAAATGACAGAGAAAAGCATTCTTGGATATAGCTCTACAGGAGCGCCGCTTTTACGCCAATATAAAGGGGGAAGAGTTCCTCGAGGACACTTAAATATCGGGCGAATCGATCTAAAAGGGGCTCTTGAACGCTCAAGCAACCTTTATTTCGCCCTTTTATGTGCAGACGTTATAAACAAACCAAGCGATCTATCAGATACGGCATTTGAACTAGGTCTTGGCAGACGCACTGGAATCGATCTCTCTGGAGAAGTCGCAGGAACCCTCCCTTCAGACCTTAATGAAAATCGATCAGGACTCTATGCATTTTCTATTGGGCAACACTCTCTTACAACAACGCCTCTACAAACAGCCGTACTTCTAAGCACCTTTGCCAACGGAGGATTTGTTTTAAAACCCCAAATTGTAAAAACGATCGTCAATTTAGAGCCGACAGATAGGTCTGAATTTCTTTTTTCCTCCTCTCGCTTTCCCTACCAAGATCTTTTAGCGGGCGTTGGAATTCATTTTCCCCTATTTACAGAAGTGCAAGGAAAAATAGAAGAACCCTATCTTTGGAAATCCACCCCTGAAATAAGAAATTCTGTCTACCTTCCTCCTGAAATACGCACCCTTCTCCTAGAAAGTCTCTACGAAGTAATGAACGGAGAACGGGGAACATCTCGACCAAGTGTCATCAGAACACTTACCGAAAATGAATCTACCCGTAGAATTTACAACAGTATTAGGAAATCGATCGCAGGAAAAACATCCACCGCTGAAATCACTTATCGACCCTGCATTGATCGGGAATTTTTTCCCATTCTTTGTAAACACATCTGGTTCGGCGGAATGTTGCTTCACGAAGCAGAAACTTTTGAGGACGTAGATTTAGTCGTTGTAGCAATGTTCCGTTATGGCGACTCAGGAAAAGAAACAGCCCCACTCGCAGCCCAAATCGCCCATAAATGGAAAGAGATCACAAGCTCACATGAATCCACAAAAGCCCGCTCTATAGAAGGATCTAAAAAATAATTCGATCTATATGTAGGGGAAAATAAAGTTCTTTTGAAACCCAATTGGCTACCTATTCGCTCTAAGCGCGTGAGCGAAACAAGCAAGATACAAGCTGAGCTTTGAAGCCAAGGGTATTCCCCCTTGGCGAGAAGCAAAGCGAAGTAGATTGCTTG
>JBIIKD010000163.1:0-3229 GCA_044233345.1 Chlamydiia bacterium | reverse complement strand
GGTTGTATCTAAACTTGTTCCTGAGTGCGATATGCCGTACCTTGCGAATGGCGAAACCATTGAAATTATTTTGAATCCGCTTGGGGTTCCATCTCGTATGAACCTTGGACAGATGCTTGAAACCCATCTCGGGTTTGCAGCTAAAAAGAATGGTATCTATGTAAAAACACCTGTTTTCCAAGGATTCCCAGAAGAAGAAATCTGGCGTCTAATGGAAAAAGCTGGGTACAGATCAGACGGAAAGATGTTCCTTTATGATGGACGAACCGGAGAGCGTTTTGATAACCGGATCGTTGTTGGATACATCTATATGTTGAAGCTGTCTCACTTAGTAGCGGATAAGATCCATGCTCGGGTGATTGGACCATACTCACTTGTTACGCAACAACCGCTGGGTGGTAAAGCTCAGATGGGAGGTCAGCGATTCGGGGAGATGGAAGTATGGGCACTAGAAGCATATGGAGCTGCAAATCTACTTCAAGAAATGCTCACTGTAAAATCAGATGACGTTGCTGGACGAACGAGAATTTATGAATCGATCGTTAAAGGTGAGAATATTTTGAATGCTGGAATACCTGAATCGTTTAACGTGCTTGTTAAAGAGATGCAGGGACTTTGTTTAGATGTGCGAGCAGAAGTCGCTAGTGAAATGCTATAGGTTTACGTATAAAGTTTTAAAGTTACCCAATTGGCTTGACAAAAGTCAATTGGGTATAGATAACCCTCTTTTTTGGAGAGCTTTTGATGTCAGAGACACAAGAAGACGAGTTTCAAACGAATTATTTTGAAAATTTGGCGATTCAAATTGCTTCTGATGAAGTAATTCAACAGAAGTGGTCTCGGGGAGAAATTAAAAAACCTGAGACAATCAACTATCGTACATTCAAACCAGAAAAGGGTGGCCTTTTCTGCGAGAAGATTTTTGGTCCCACTCGAGATTGGGAATGTAGTTGTGGAAAATACAAAAAGATTAAGCATAAAGGGATCGTTTGTGATCGATGTGGGGTAGAGGTAACTCTTTCGAAAGTTCGAAGAGAACGGATGGCTCATATAGATTTAGCGGTTCCTGTTGTACATATTTGGTTTTTTAAGACTCAACCGTCAAGAATAGGAAATCTTCTTGGAATGGCGGCAGGAGATCTTGAAAGAGTTATTTATTATGAAGAATATGTCATCGTTGATCCAGGTAGAACAACTCTTGAAAAGAAACAGCTTTTAAATGATGCAGAGTATAGAGAAGCACAAGAAAAATGGGGTATAGATTCTTTCAAGGCAATGATGGGAGGAGAGGCGATTAAAGTCCTTCTTGAAGCTGAAGATTTAAAATCAACTGTGATTGAATTAAAAGATAAGCTTAGAAAGACAAAATCTCTTCAAGCAAGAATGAAAATAGCAAAGCGTCTTAAGATTGTTGAGACATTTGTGAATTCAGGGAATGCTCCTGAGTGGATGGTAATGGGATCTATCCCTGTAACTCCACCAGATTTAAGACCACTTGTTCCTCTTGATGGCGGAAGATTTGCTACCTCTGATCTAAATGACCTTTATAGAAGAGTAATCAACAGAAACAATCGTCTTAAGGCTATTTTACGATTAAAGACACCTGATGTAATTATCCGAAATGAAAAGAGAATGTTGCAAGAAGCAGTAGATGCTCTTTTTGATAATGGAAGACATGGACATCCTGTAATGGGTGCTGGAAACCGTCCTTTAAAATCTCTTTCAGAAATGTTAAAGGGGAAACAAGGGCGATTTAGGCAAAACCTTCTCGGTAAACGTGTCGATTATTCTGGTAGATCGGTTATTGTCGTCGGACCAGAGCTTAAATTTAACCAATGTGGTCTTCCTAAAAAGATGGCATTGGAGCTTTTTGAACCATTTATCGTAAAAAAATTGAAAGATTATGGATATGTGTACACGATTCGTTCTGCTAAGAAAATGATTCAAAGAGAAGATCCGAAAGTTTGGGACGTTCTTGAAGAGATCATTAAGGGACATCCAGTTCTTCTAAACCGTGCGCCAACGCTGCACAGGTTGGGATTACAGGCTTTTGAGCCGGTGTTGATTGAAGGTAAAGCGATCCGTATTCACCCACTCGTTTGCTCTGCATTTAACGCTGACTTCGATGGTGACCAAATGGCCGTTCACATACCTCTTTCTGTAGAAGCTCAAATTGAAGCGAAAGTATTAATGATGGCTCCAGATAATATTTTTCTTCCATCTTCTGGAAAACCTGTTGCGATCCCATCACAAGATATGATTCTTGGACTGTATTATGTGATGTTTGATCCAGTATATAGCAGAGAAGATCGTGGAGGAAAAACAAGAATATATTCTTCTCCAGAAGAAGTTCTTCTAGCGCTTAGTTCTTCAGGTAGTTTTAATTGCTTTGATGGTGAAGTAAAAGAAAACGAAAGAAGAGATGACGTCGGAAGAGGAATTCACGTTCATGAAAAGATTAAAGTATTAATCGGCGGTAGCATCATTGAAACAACTCCAGGAAGAGTTCTTTTTAATGAAATTGTTCCTAAGGAACTTGGATTCCAAAACTATTCCCTCAGAAAGAAAAGATTGGGAGATTTAGTTCTTCAAATTTATAAAACAGTTGGATTAGAAAGGACAGTTAAGTTTCTAGATGATATTAAAGATCTAGGGTTTGAGCAAGCGACAAAATCTGGTCTTTCTATGGGTGTTTGCGATGTAATCATTCCAGAGATTAAGAAAAAGGTTATTAAAGAAGCTGATGATAAAGTAAATATCGTCTTGCGTCAGTATGAAGATGGTATTATTACTGAAGGGGAAAGAAAATCCAAAATTATTACAATTTGGACTGAAGCAACTGAAATTCTATCTGATGTTGTGTATGATTTGATCATGAAAGCAAAAGGAAGAGAATTAAATCCTCTTTATATGATGATTGATTCTGGTGCAAGAGGAAATAAATCACAGCTAAGACAGCTTGGAGCTCTTAGGGGATTGATGGCAAAACCGTCAGGTGAAATTATTGAGAACCCGATTACCTCTAACTTTAGAGAAGGTCTTAGCGTTCTTGAGTACTTTATTTCTTCACACGGTGCTCGTAAAGGGCTTTCAGATACGGCATTAAAAACAGCTGACTCAGGGTATCTAACCCGTCGTCTAGTTGACGTTGCACAAGATGTTTTAATTAATGAAGCAGATTGTGGTACTTTAAATGGAATTGAAGTAGCGCCAATAAAACAAGGTCAAG
>JBIIKD010000100.1:0-5384 GCA_044233345.1 Chlamydiia bacterium | reverse complement strand
CTGTGGAAGTGGATGAAAGAGCGAGTGATATACAACACTTATTATGAACATTTTGAAGAATTTAAGAATGCAATCTTTGGGTTCTTTACAGTCCTAGCAACGGCTACTCCGGATTCTATTTTAGGGCAATCCTTAAGAAGGCGTGTGAGAGATAAATTTAGTCCAATTGGTGCGCCTGCTACCAACTTTTGAATTTACTTGGGTATAATTTAAAATGCTATATAAAAAATCCCCCAAAAAAGGGGGATTAGAAAGGCGCATAAAGATAGGTGAAAACTAGTTGATTTGGTTGATCTGGGTAGCTGCTGGCTGCCCATTTCCTCCTGTACCAGCGCTTGATGAATCAGTAGTAGGCTGTGGAGTCGATTGCATAGAATCTAGGAGCATTTGATAGATCATTTGTTCAATAAGACTATCGCCGTTGGTTCCGCCTCCTTCCCCTCCGCCTACATGCACCTGTTGTGTTACATCAGTTTTTGATGAAGAAACAGCATCCACTGAATTTGTCATAATTAAACTCCGATTTAAATGTTATTTTATTAAAGGATTATATTTTTGCTTATTCAAATTATACATTTTTTTAATTAAAAAGTAAAGATTTTTGTTTAATTAGTGTGATTTAAGATTCTAATAAAGAGAGCTTTGCGTTGAATTCCCTGTAATTAGAAGGCTGTAGGGAGGTTTTGAATTATACCAGTTCTGTGTTATGAGAAAACTACGGGTTATGCATTAAAGAGGGTTAGGGTATGGATTTTTTTCTTTGTGAGGAAGTAGAAATAGAATATACATGGATCAAGGAATACTAAAGTATATAAAATTCCATTGGAAAAAAATTAATGATCTTTTTGTTTGCGTTTTCTGTTCTTTTTGCTTTTGTCTTTTTGGCATTTTTTATTGCGGTCATTAAAAAAAAGAAAGATATTGCTGATATTTTTTGGGGAATAGGATTTTTTATTGTTTCTTGGACAGCATTTTTTTTAAGTGAATTTTCTTATAATGGACTAATCGTAAATATTCTTATTTCTATTTGGTCGATTCGTTTAAGTGTACATATCTATTTAAGAAATAAGGGACGAAAAGAAGACTTTCGTTATAAAAAATGGAAGACTAAAAAAGAAATCTTTTTCGAAGTGTTTCTTTTGCAAGGTGTCATACTTTTTATTGTGAGCCTGCCAATTATTTGGATTCAAACGCAACCAGCAAAAGTAGTTCACACCATTCCTATTTTCATTTGGTTTATCGGGTTTTTATTAGAAGCTGTTAGCGATTATCAACTACTTGTTTTTAAAAAAAATCCAGAAAACAAAGAAAAGCTGATGATGACAGGACTTTGGAGTTATGTAAGACATCCAAATTATCTTGGAGAAATTATTCAATGGTGGGCTATTTGGATGATTTCTCTTTATCTTCCCTTTGGTTTTCTTTTTATCGTTAGTCCTTTATTGATTACACTGTTAATTATTTTTGTATCTGGGGTTAAGCCTTTAGAAAAAAAGATGAAAGAGCATGTTGATTTTATCATATATTCAGAAAAAACTCCTTCACTCATGCCTTGCTCTTTAATTAATGGTATTCTTTATTCAGCTAGTTGGTTTTTTGTTGTAAAATATGGGGCAACGGGATGGCTGATAACATCTTTAATGATAGCGGCCATTTTTTATCTATTTCAATTACTCATTTTTTATAAATTTGATCGAAAAAGTCTTTTTATTTCCATTCCAATCTCTATTTTTTCTTTATTACTGGGAGTGATTCAGGAGTCTTTTTTTATCTATACTGACACCCTGTCTTACCTAAATCAAAGGTATTTACCGCCTCTATGGATTTTAAGTCTTTATCCACTTTTTTCACTTACCCTTAACTCCTCCCTTTCTTTTTTAAACAAAAATTTCTATTTGGCCTTTTTTCTTGGAGGAATTGGTTCGATTTTTTCTTATTTAATTGGTGAAAAACTTAATGGTGTTATTTTAGTTTCGAATATCTCATATGTTGTTATATCGATTTCTTGGGGGATTTTCTTAACACTCCTTTTGTATCTCAACAAGAAAATGATTAAGATCGAGGAAAAGTTTACTAATTCAGAGAAACTTAAAGAACCAATTACTGTTTTTTTTGATATTTCATGCCCAATTTGTAGAAAAGAGATGGAGTATTTAAAAAGAAGAAAGCAGACAGGTTTAATTTATTATGCTACAGCTTCTTCAGATAGCGAACTCAAAAAAATGAAAGCGCCATTTACTTACGAAGAATCAATCCAAACTATACATGGAATAACTTTCGATGGGAAAATTTTGAAAGGAATAGACACGCTATCAGCTGTTTACGCTAGGACAAATCTTCCACTTCTTGCTATTTTTTTACAAACACCTGGTTTTTCCCTTATATTTCGTGCTTTTTATTGGTTTTGGGCAAAGATTCGTTGATTTTTTATTGCAAAAGAATCAAAAAAACTATTTTATAAATTTTCAGAGTCTTGTATTTAAAAGATCTAACAAACTGAGTTTTCGAAATGAAAGATAAAAAGATTGTTATTTTTGGTGCAACGGGGGGGATTGGTTCAGAGCTTGCAAAAATTTTAACGAAACGTGAATGCAAAGTTTTTTTATGCTCTAGAAATGAAGCTAAATTAAAAGAGCTCTCTTCAGAGTTGTCTCAGGAATATTATCTTGTTGATGGGACAAAAGAAGAGGATGTAGAAGCATTTTTTAGTCAAATTTCGAATCAAAAAATTGATGGGGTTGTTAATTGTATTGGTTCTTTTTGCATTAAACCCATTCAAGCAACAAACCTTAAAATTTGGGAAGAGGTGATAAAGGTTAATCTTGGAAGTTCCTTCATCATTTTAAAATATGCATTAAAAAAATTGGAACCTCAAAAAGAGGGTTCGATTGTTTTAATTTCATCTGGAGCTGCTAAAATTGGACTCGTTCATCATGAAGCAATTTCTGCTGCAAAAGGTGGAATCGAAGGATTAATTAGGTCAGCGGCAGCCTCTTATGCAGCGACTGGAGTTCGGGTAAATGGAATAGCTCCAGGTCTTGTAAAAACGCCTCTATCTCAATCAATCACAGATAATGAAGAATCTTTAAGGCAGTCTATTAAGTTTCACCCTCTAGGAAGAATTGGCATTCCAGAAGACATAGCCCTTCCTATAGCATGGCTTTTATCTAATGAAAGTTCTTGGATGTCTGGGGAAATTTTATCTGTTGATGGCGGACTTGCCCATCTAAAAATAAAGCCCCTCTAGTTTTCCAAATCAATTTTTGAATAAAAATTTAATTTGACCTTCAGGTGGAAAAAGGCTATAACACCTCAACTAGACTTAAAGTGGAAATTCCAATGAAATTATCTATTAAAAGTTGAGTGTTGGAAACAATTTTATCCTAAGGTTAAAAATGAATAAGTTCATGTTATGCTTCGCAACTACGCTAGTTTGCGTTTCGCAACTTTTTGCTGATTGTTGCCCAGTATGCCCCCCAGGACCACAAGGACAAAGAGGCCCTCAAGGAATTCAGGGAGTTATTGGTGTTGATGGAATCCAAGGAGTCGTAGGCCCTCAGGGCCCTACAGGTCCTTGCTGTCCCTCTATCGCAGCATACGCAAATATACATAGTCAATTAAACCAAATAATTTTAGCAAATGAAGCTGCAACTTTTGAAGTTCTTGGGCCAAATACTTTAGATTTTGATCTATCACAAGCCCCTATTACAGGGAGTATTACAGTGCTTCGATCTGGAAATTATCTAGTTACTTGGGGTGTAGAGGGTGGATTAACGCCTCCTTTTCCTTTTCCTGTTCCTTCAGTTGCTTTTGGAATATCTCAAAATGGCAATATTGTGAATAGCACCACTGCTGCAGGTTTTAGTTCTTCCCCAGATGATAATGCTCAACATCTTACTGCAGTTACAATTCTAACTATTTTTGCAGGAGATACCTTTGAGCTTGTCAATATAAGCTCTTCTCCATTTAATGCAGTAGTAAATCAGATCGGAGTCATAATCCCAATCTGTTCTGCAAGAATGAATTTTGTTTTTTTAGGCGCTATTTAATTGATCAAATTTTGCGGTTAACCTAAAAAACTTAGCCGCTTTTTTAATTTTAGAAGATTTTTTAAACAAGCGATTTGTTTTTAGATTTAACTGATTTTTTGCTATACAGAGACTAATTTTAGATTTAGCTTTTTTAAAGCTCGCATTTGAAATTTAAAACAAACGTAGCCGATGAAAAAGTAGTTACATATTAAAAATATTGGCGATTTAGAGAGTTTTAAAAGTCAAAATACTGGCGTGGAAAAAAACCAAATCTTCACTTATGAAGTGCATAAATATAATAGTTTAAATTAAATTCAAGAGTCTATGTACAAACTCTATTTTTCACAAAAATTGCCTATAAATTTGGATAAAGCATGGGATTTTTTTTCTTGTCCACTAAATCTTGAGAAAATCACTCCTAAAAGCCTCGATTTAAAAATCAAAGGCGAATATGCGGAAAAAAAAATGTATCCTGGACAAATCATTACCTATTCTGTTAAACCGCTTTGGGGTATATCCATGGAGTGGATTACAGAGATCACCGCTGTGCAAGAGCCCATCTACTTCATCGATGAACAAAAAATGGGTCCATATGCATTTTGGCATCATGAACATTGGTTTACTTCTATTCCAAATGGCGTTTTAATGGAAGATGTTCTCTATTATAAAGTCCCTTTGGGGCTCTTTGGCAAAGCTTTGCATTATCTAAAAATTAAAAAAGATCTTCACCGAATTTTTGAGTATCGCACTAAAGTGTTAGAAGAGATTTTTGGACTTTATCAAAAGTAGAAAAATTGAATATGACTGATATTACCTTGATTTTACCAGACCAGCTATTTCAAAATCACCCAGCAATTGCTTCAGGAAGAACAATCTACATCGTTGAAGAATTTCTTTTTTTTAGGATTCAACCTTTTCACAAACAAAGACTGGTGCTCCTTATTGCTGCGATGCGGGCTTATGCTGAAATCCTTTTAAAACAGAAAAATAAAGTCGTTTATATTTCCTCTAAAGAACTTACTAAGCGTGGAGATCTTTTTGAAATATTAGCCCATAAAAAAATTCAAAGTGTCCATTTGGCTGAATTTGCTGACGAGTGGCTGTATCAAGATTTAATATCGGCTTCTCAGAAGTATAATTGGAAGATCCATTTTTATCCCTCACCTGGATTTATCTGTTCGAATGAGGATGTAAAGGCCTTTTTCGCTGGAAAAGAGAGGTATTCTCAGGCTCAATTTTATGCCTATCAAAGAAAAAAGATGAATATTTTAATGGATGGAAGTCAGCCTATAGGTGGGAAATATAGCTTTGATATTGAAAATAGAAAAAAAATACCTAAAGGCTTGATTATTC
>JBIIKD010000066.1:0-7599 GCA_044233345.1 Chlamydiia bacterium | reverse complement strand
GAAAATTGAGCTTGTAATTGATGAAGTAGAAAAAGAATTTCCTGAAGCGATAGGGGAAGCTCGCCCATTTTTATACCCACATACTCACGATCAGGCGGAAGAGGTTCTTCAAGAGTTTTTAGAGCATAAATTGGCAAGATTTGGCGACTATCAAGATGCTATTCAAAAAGAAGATTCAAGGTTATTTCATAGTGTTTTGTCTCCGTTATTAAATATTGGATTGATAACCCCTCTAGAAGTTGTTAAAACAACCCTTGCACATGCAGAAAATCATTCATTGCCGCTGAATTCTTTAGAGGGTTTTTTACGCCAAATTATCGGCTGGCGAGAATTTATTCGTGCATCGTATATTCTCTATGGATCCTCTCAACGTTCTCTTAATTTTTTTAATTATCATTACAAAATTCCCAAAAGCTTTTGGGATGGATCTACAGGTGTTTTGCCTATTGATTTACTTATTAAAAATGTTTTGCGCACAGGGTACTCTAATCATATCGAGCGACTCATGGTATTGGGAAATTTCCTCCTTTTGACAGAATCCTCACCCCATGAGGTTTATAGTTGGTTTATGGGTTTCTTTGTAGATGCCTATGATTGGGTTATGGTTCCAAACATTTACGGTATGAGTCAATATGCAGATGGTGGTAAGATCGTGACAAAGCCGTATGTTTCAGGGTCGAATTACCTTTTAAAAATGAGTAATTACCCCAAAGGGGGGTGGACTGACATTTGGGACGGTCTATTTTGGCGATTTTTACAAAAACACCAATTAATATTCGGTTCTAACCCACGTACGGGAACTTTATTACATTTACTTGAAAAAAATAAATCTACTATTTTTCCGAAAATTAATAAGGCAGAAAATTGGCTGAAAATTTATAGAAGCTAATTCAAATTTAAACGAATATATATAGCCAATTTTACTTGAGATAAAGCCGGGCCTGTTTACGTAACTGAATTTGATCGTAGGCAGTAAGCAAAGTAGCAATCAAAAACCAAAACCAATACCAAACAAGGCGAAACTCAAGGGAGGGGGCTTTGTGTGCATAGATAACATAGTCAGATGTTTCAAATTCTGCACCTTGAGCTTGCAATCCTTCATTTGCAAGGGTAAATAAAAATCGATTAATTTTTTCCCAAGCAGCGAAACTACATCTTTTTTCTAATTCTCCTGAATAGACAAATGATATCGTGCATTGCAATATTTTCTCTATAAAGTAGTTGTGTTTTTATTGCTGTATTCAGCATCGCTGAGGAAGAACAGACTCCTTCCAACATTTTTGAGTACAGATTATTGACATTAAACGGTTGGTTTAAATACACTTCGATTTTTACAGAGGGTAAATTATGAAACGATTATGCATAGCGTTCATCTTATTAAGTGCAGCTGGATTTGCATCGGAGTGCTCTAGACACAAGAAAGAAAATCATCGGACAGCTTGTGAGGCCATCACGATAGAGTTTAGGGAATTCATAGGTGACATAGGATTTTCTGTATATGGAAAATCGGATGAGGAGATAAAACAGGAGCTCCCTCTATGGATGGCTAAGATAGAGAATCAGGATCGGTTTTTGACTAAGCTCACCAACCAAATGAAAGGAGGGAATGAAGCGATTCCTGAAGAAATGGTTGAGGTCCTTGACTCCATAAAAAAGGGAATGAGACTGTGGGCTGAAACATTAAACGTGGAAAAAAAACTCCAAAAAGGATTAGACCGATCTTTGGTGGAATAGAGTATCTTACCCTGTCTTGCTCGAAAAAGAACTGTCACTGTTGTAGGGAATGCGATAGTCTAGAAGAGGAAATTGAAGCAATGAGAGATGAGGTTGCGGATCTTAAGAGGGAAGCAAGAACTGACATAATAATAGGAATTGCTGAAGCGGCAGGAGCTGGTGGTGCTTTAGCTGGTGGACAGGTATTGCCTGCGATTGCGGGTGGTTATCTAGCATCTGAAAATTTTGTAGAGGGGTGTACAAGATATAATGAAGCTAAAGAATTGGAAAAGCGAGTAGATGATTTGGAAAAATTTATTCAGGAAGAACAAGGAATAGAGGAAGATAAGTCAAGCAAAAGTTGGTGGCAAATTTGGAAATAGATAAAAAAATAACAAGAAAAAAGCGATTTCAACAGTGGTGGAAAATAGAAGGAAAAATAGAATGTGCTGTTGCACTCGTTGTGCTTGCTATTCTGATTTCCTATGGAAGTAATCCTTTAGTGTCTGCAATCGTTATGTGTTTTGTGGCAATGTGGTCATTTGGAAAAATGTTTTTTAGGAAAGATTTGCGTCTTTTCCTTTTTATCATAGGTGTGTTTTTCCTTTACAAGGGTTTAATGGGATTGCTTTCCTATTATGGACTATGATCCCAGTCGCTTACGTGCGTGCTCGATAGCTCTTTGTAGTTTCTTATGAAGAATCTACTTGTAGGAGTCGCTGAGAGATTTGTTTACTAAATTTTTTGGTCACCTGTACGTCAAGGTGAGTGTAGCGTTGAAGCATCGATAGTGTTCTGTGTCCCATAGCGGTGGCTAATTCGAGGTTGGAAGCCCCTTGACTGGCAGCTAGACTTGCAAAACCATGGCGGATGTCATGAAAGTGGAAGTCTGCAATACCTGCTTTTTCGAGAGCTGTCCCCCAAGCTTTCTTGATGTCAATCTTGCCAAAGACCGTTTTACTGGCAAAAACGAGGGGCTTAAGAGGGTTTCTTTTCTCATAGAGACTCTTTAGCTCATCAATAACTTCATCAGAAAGAGCAACGCTTCGGGGACGACCGTTTTTGGTCTCTTTGAGGTAGGCGAGCTTGTTATCAAAATCTACATACCTCCATTCAAGGCCTAGAATTTCTCCCTGTCTGGCTCCTGTGGTAAATCCGATCAGGACGATGCAAAAGAGGTAAGGGGATGTGCTTTGACGACAAACTTCTAAAAGCTTTTGGATCTCCTCATGTGAAAGAACACGATCTCTCCTTGAGCTTTATTAAACTGCTATAAGTGTTTTTATGTAAACATATTGCAAAAATTTGACCTACAATTGGTATTACGATTATAGAAGAAATAACGAGGTCATTTATAAAAAACCAGGCTTTTTTAAGATAAAAGTTTCTGTACGTAGCGTGGTAGGGGAGTTCTGTGTAGGTAATATCGAGGACCCTTTCTGTATCCCAATCAGCTCTCATGCTAGGAATTGCATGTATAATTGTATAAAAAAAACATACTATAAAGCAATAAATGGCGTTAATCATTCTTGGAAGAGCTCCTAGCACAGGAATATATCTCTCACTATCTCTAAATATACTTCGCACACTAAGCGGTGAGATTTCTAATTCAGACATACAAAAACTATAATTTTTTTCAGGATGAACAATATAGCTATCTTGAAATTTTCTACGTATAGCAAACCGCTCGCGGTCTAGATCTATATAATTCTGAGGTTTATCCATGTTAAAAGCCTCGCATTTTTCGATAACGTACGAACCAAGAACTGCAAACAGAGCTCGACTATCCCGATTTTTAATATTTATTTCAAAATATTCTAATAAATCGTCTTTTCTGGAGACAAAATTTTCCAATAAATATTCAAAGTTTTGTCTATTATTCGAAAGTCTTATGCGATTAATTGTTGTAAGCATAAAATGATCGTTTATAATTTCAGGATATGAAATTAGATAATGACGTATAGGTTGAATCATAAAAATAAACCTTTTTTTATTAAATCTATTATTTTTTTAAATAAATTAATTTTTTTTATGCAGCTTTTAAGCGCATTACGTTTTTAGAGAATTTTCTCCATATGCGCCACTCTCTTTTTAGAGTCTTTTTCAGATGGGTAATCTCTTTATTAAGAAGGCGAATGGAGCTTGGCAGCGCGCTTTGATCCATTTTTGTAGCCTTATAGCGATTAATAAGTTCTTGCATTTCTGAAAGTTTAGTCATTAGGCTTTCTGCATATAATATTGCTTTAGCTTCTAATTCAGAGTGTGTAGAAGTGATAGAATTTTTGATTTTTTCTAAAAGAGCTCTCTTATGCTCAAGAACCATTTTTTGACTAATTTTGACCTCATTTGCCTTCTTAAGATCATGCGCGAGTCCAAGTTTATTTAGGGTCCAGATGAGCCATTTTGTAGGATCAAAGTGATACCAGCGGATCCCGTTTCTGTAGTCATTCGCAAATGTATGATGATAGTTATGATATCCTTCGCCAAATGTGAGAAGACTTAAAACGTAGTTATCAACGGCTGAATGCTCAGTAGAATAATTTTGATGACCCCAGTAGTGAGCTAACGAGTTAATAAACCATGTAAAGTGGTGCAAGAAGAAAAGACGCACAAGCCAAGAAAACACAAAAGCCCCGAAATAATCTCCAGTAAGCCACCCAACAAAAAGAGTTGCGATCACGTTTGAACCGATCATGCAAAGCTCGTAATATTTATTTTGAAAAATGATGAGTTTAGAACGAGTCAAATCTTTGACAACTTTTTCTTTTATTGGTGGTTGAGATTCAAACATCCAGAACAGATGCGCATACCAAAACCCACGTTTTACTGAATAAGGGTCCTCATCTTCGTCAATATGGGCATGGTGGAGTCTATGGTCGTTTGACCACCGTAAAGCACTCCCTTGTGTTGCCATTGATCCAAAAAAGAGAAAAACAGCTTCAATAAATTTATTGGTTTTATAGGTCTGATGAGAAAAAAGTCTGTGATACCCGCCGGTTATACTCATTCCTGTCATATAAAGAAGGACTACGCTTGAAAGAATAATGCCCCACGAGATTTTAAAATAAATTAAATATACAGGGACTAGGGCGATAAGGGCTATGTGGTATCCAATAAGAAATAGGCCATTACCCCAGTTAAATCGGTTCTTTCTACTCATAAATCGCTCCTTGAGTCTAAACTTTTAATTATTTTATCATAATAATGGGCTTTTGTTCACCCATTAATTAAACTCCTTTAAGAGCCATCTTCTGTTCTTCATGCTTTTCTTCGAATTTCGTGCTGAGAGAGCGGACGGAAATAATCCAGAAAACGGTTACCGCAACTATAATAGGGAGAAGGATATGGGTTACTGAAAGAATTGAGCCTGTACCCACAAGGTCAATAAGAGCTACTTGAATCCAAGAGGAGCCTGATTTTCCAAGGCGGGAACCTACAACGTCTATAGCGGCTTTTCCTTTTAGCTTAGCTTCTTCATCTAAAGGGATATAGGCCATTTCTTTAGTGGGGTCAAAAAAAGCATACTTGGTTACTTTGCTCACTACATTTTGAAAGGCCCCAAAAAAAGCTAAGAATACTAGGGGGGATAGTCCAAAAAGAGGGGAGATAGAAGATAAAGAGTCTTTGAATAGGATGAAAGAGAGAAAAATAACTCCAGTAGAACCTACTAAAACCGGGGTAAGTTGGGCGCTATAGCGCCAGCCAAACTTACGTATGACATTACTTCCCAAAAGAAGGGAAATAACAAAGCCTATTAATCCCACACAAGAAGTTGTGTTGCTAGTAAAGGCCAAGTAATCAGCGCTATTTGGGTAAGCAAGTTTCGCTGTTGCTTTCCAGGTGATTTCGATCATATTGACCACAAAACCATATCCTACGACTAAAACAGCAATGCCAAGAAGATATTTTGATTTTGCTAGGTGCCTAAACCCTTGTCTTAAAGAAAGTTTCTCTTTTTGCTTTTTAGGAGAGACCTTGTACTCATCTGCATTGAAAAAATGGGCATCAGTAAGAACGTACTTATTCATCCACCAATAAATTGCTATGATAGCTAAGCCAGAGATCAATACAATCGATAATAAGGTTTGCGCTGTATAGCTGAAATCGAGGTTAAAAAATTGCTTTTCAATAAAATAGACTAAAGGTCCTATAGAAAATGCGCCTAAATCACCAGCTGCAATATAGATGTTATAGGATCGTTTAGCTTCATCAACACTTGTTATATCATTGGCAAATCCCCAAAAAAGAACAAGAATGATGACAGTACCCCAAAGTTCTGCTGTCACAAAGAGAAGAGAATGCATCCAATATCTATATACAGCAACCCAGTGTTCAAATTTTACTCCCAACTTAGACACAAGCCAATCAGAAGATTTATGGAAGGCTAATGTATCTGCATTAGGATAAAGAACGAAAGCGTAGAGAAAAATAACGACTAAAAAACCACCAATCATGGTATAGAAAAGCATTCGTTTATTGAGAATATTGCTCAGTTTTGAGTAGAGAATGGCAATCAGCATTGCCGCAGGAAGAACAACCCATCCTTTAAGGACAGAGATTACTTCAGCCCCAGATCCAGGTGCCGTTACGATCGCGGTGTCTTTTAGGGCTGCTAAAATTGTAAAGTTTACAGAAATTAAAAGTTTAATTAGAAGTAGAGGAAAAAGTTTTTTAAATTCTGATCGATGAAAAGGCCAGAGTCTTCTTCGCCACTTACCAAAAGACTGTAACTCAATATTTCCCGTCATTTGTTTGATAACCACATGCTTTAGTTTAAAATTCCTCAGAGGATACCTTGGTTTTTCTTTTTTGGCTAGCTTCTTTTTATGAATTGCTCTAGTATTCATATATATCTTTCTTAACAAACCTATGTATATAAAAAATCTCCAAAAATATGAGCGTGGAGTTCTATTCATGCTTCTCGGGGCCCTTTCGGTAACCCTCTTTGGATTTTTTGTAAAAATAGAAGTTGAAAATTTCCCCTTTACATTTCTTGTCTTTTTGCGTTTTTTTCTTCCCTTCCTTTTAGTTACTCCTGTTTGTTTCTTTTTAGGTACTTTTAAAAGATTGAAAAGTCCGGGAATAAATTATCCGGCCCATTTCATACGGGCGATTTTTGTTCTTATTTCTCAATACAGTCTTTTTTACTACCTTAATCATACAACTCTTTTGAATGGAATGATGCTTTGGAATTCCTCTCCTTTGTTTATTCCTCTTATTTGTAAATTATGCTTTCGTCATCAACATAAAAAAATTATTTGGGTTAGCGTAGTTGTTGGTTTTTTTGGATTAGCTCTTATTTTAAAACCAGATGTAGGCATTTTTGACCCTTTAAGCCTTTGGGGGCTTATGGCAGGATTTTTTACTGCCGCATCACAAACTTTGTATGGACACCATCGCATTACATGCAAAGTGGATGTAAACGTATTTTTAATTTTTCTCTTTACCTCACTTTGTAGTTTTTCTTTATTTATCCTTTCAGAAGGGGTGCTTTCTGACACGATCAATCCAGATTTAATGATTGTGTTTACAGGTGGATGGAATTTTTATTTTCCAGTTTGCATGGTTGCTCTTGGAACTATAGGAAATCAGGTCTTTAGAGGTATTGCTTACAGCTATGCACAGCCGGGCAGTCTAGCACCATTTCTATATATTGCAGCACTTCTTTCAGGTCTTTTAGATTGGCTATATTTTGGTCATGTTCCTGATTTTATGTTTATTATGGGAGTGCTGCTGGTTGTATTTGCCGCTATTATCCCTATCTTTTTTCATCGTGAAAAATAACGAACAAAACTACTATGCAGAAAGTAGTGCAGGGTGGATTTTTTTATTATTGCGCTTTACGCTTGCTGTTTCGCTTTTGTTTAGCGATAAAAGAGATGACTA
>JBIIKD010000158.1:0-3305 GCA_044233345.1 Chlamydiia bacterium | reverse complement strand
CCGCCTTTTGCGCCAGCTCACGTCGGCGCGACGGTGTTACCACTTTTTTCAATAGATTCTTTGAGTATTTCAGCTTTCAAATGCTCTTCAGCGCACAATGATTAAGACGGCAATTTTCTACTCATTGTATTGTTATTTAATAACCAACAAGTATTATTAATGTATGGTATAATGAATAAACAATCTTAATGTGGACATCAAATTATGCCAAAATTGCCTAAATTAATAGAATTCGATAATTATGAGCAAACAGGTGAAAAAGCAGGATTTAATGAGGGTGGTTTTTTTACTCATAAAGAAACTGGTAAAAAATATTATATTAAATGGCTTGAAGAGAGTATTCAATATTCAGAAAGGAAATTTTTTAAAGCAGCAGATTTAGCAGCGGGCAAATATCAGAACAGACACCGTAATCGCTTCAATAATGAAATTCTAGCTGCTCGAATTTATGAGCAGTATGGGATTGCAGTACCTCAGATGGAGTTTATTACTTTTGTTCAGAGAGAGGTAAGGTACTATGGAGTTACTTCTGAGATCAAAGAGGGTATCAGGATAGTCAATGAGTCAGGCAAAGATTTTAACACAATGCGAGAGAAAGCACAAGAAGGTTTTTTAATTGATGTGCTTCTATCAAATTATGACGTTGTTGGTTGTAAAATGGATAATATGTTCTTTGATTGCAATGCTCAGGAACCGTTTCGTTTAGACCTTGGAGCAGCTTTAAGATATACAGCTCGAGGAGGAGCAAAAAAGGGTAATTTTAATGCGGAAGTTGGGGAATTTGAAGATATGGAATCTGGACTACAAAAAGAAACCCAATTTCATGCGGCGCCTCTAAAAGCAGCTGCAAAAGTATTTAGGGGCGTATTTGATTCCCCTAAACTTTTCATTAGCTTAAGAAAATTAATGTCAGTGACTAATGAAGAGTTAGCAGCATGTGTCAGAGAAAATGGTTTTGATACTGGAGTGCCAGGAAATAAAGGTGTGAAAAAAAACGAAGAGATAATTAAGCAGCTTTTATCCAGAAAGTATATGTTAATTGAAAAGGCGCAAGAAAAGATTTTAAATCAATTAATTGGTGTATTAAAGATAACCAAAGAGCGTAGAGCGTATTTACGAGAAGCGGGTATTAGCCTTATAGATATCGATCAGATTTGTAAAGCGATAGAGAAAAAGGTCGATATAAAAGTTGTGGCGGCTTTAATTCAAGCAGTTATTGCACCAGCTGTTGAGTGGGAGGTTACTACTAAGCCACCTGCTTCACAAAAGAAACAAGAAGAAGTATCAAGTATTAAAATTGACATTACTGATGAGAATACTCATTTTAACCAGATTGTTAGGGATCATCTTCTTACAAGAGCGTCCGAAGACTCTGCGGCTTATCCTAAACAATATGAAGGAAATAGTGAAAGCGAAGATCAAATTCAACGCGTAAAGCATGGTGGAATGCATGCATCACGCACAGCGCTACATACGACAAAATTTGTTTCTTTGTTACTGGAAGCAGGTTATGAGCCGACATTTCAACTTAACGACAGAGATCGTTTTCTGATTAAAGTCGCAGCAATGTTTCATGATACAGGAAGAAAGAAAGATAATGGGAGGGATACAGAAGAGTGGGAGCTTAATGGTTCAGCACAATGTAGACAATGGTTAGAAGAAAGAGGTTTTTCGACAGAAGATATTGATAAAACTTGTGAGGCAATTGAACATAAGGACGATAGAGCAATACAAGAAAAAAATATCTATGCTCTGATACTTGCTGCGGCAGATAGCTTGGATTGGGTCCGAAGCCATGGTAGTACTTATAATGTGAAATATGTGCCTGATCTTATCAAAAAATATATTCCAGAAGATATATTAATACAATTAGCGACTACGGCTAAAAAAATTGCTGTGGCTCAGGGAGACTCACCCAGAGATGACTTGGGTATGAAGGGAAGTTTTGATATAGCTACTAAGAAAAGATATGAGCATAGCAAAGAGGGATGTTATTCTGCAACTCAAGAAGCGTATTCTAAACTTTCTTCTGAGTTAGATAAATTACACATCGCGAAAAAAGAAAAAGTTTCCTTCACGACTCCTTTTTCAATATACAAGACTTCTGTGTCTATAATAACAACACTAGATGGAAGTCAGATTAAGAAAATTAGTGATGCAATAGCTCAATTAAATAAAGAGATTGAAAGTAGTCTGCTATATTTTAATAAAGATAGAAAAAGAGTAAAAGTAGCTGGTTTAGCTGAGTTACTGACGCTTACTGATAAAGGTACACCAATAACTGAAGCAGTAGGGATAATCATAGAAAAGCATGGAGCTAAAGGTCTATTAGAAGGAGTAATTAGTTCTAGGACAGTAAACTTATTGAATGAACTAACTGATGGGAAGTTGAGTGAACTTTTAAAAGACAAATCTCTTAAAGGAGATATGAAAAAAATAGGTGAAGCAATGAAGAAGGATGATAGTCATCTAGCATCATTAAAATAACGCCTATTTTTTGCAACCCATTGATTTAATTGGTGTCCCAGGGTAATCCTCCCGAAAAATAACTGATGTCAAAAGTAGAATTTTTTCGTACCCTATGCGAAGGAGATTCTGCATGAAAAAATCGAAATTTACAGACAACCAAATACTGTCGATTCTAAAACAAGCTGAAGGTGTTACCGCTGTTACGGAACTTTGTCGGGAGCATGTTATTAGTTCAGCCACATTTTATAAGTGGCGTGCCAAGTATGGTGGAATGGATGCCTCTATGATGTCTCGCTTAAAAGAACTAGAAGCTGAGAATAGCCGTCTTAAAAAGATGTACGCTGAAGAGCGTTTGAAAGCTGAAATACTCAAGGAAGCCATTGAAAAAAAGTGGTAACACCGTCGCGCCGACGTGATCTGGCGCAAAAGGCGGTTCTTGATAGAGATATTTCAATACGTTTGTCATGTGAACTTTTTGGCATCAGTGAAACCTGCTATCGATATCAGCCAAAATTGAGCGATGAAAATACGATAATATTATGGTACACAAACTGTAGTTCCTCAAAAATATAGATTACTCGAATTTTATCCGTTTAAATTTTTCCTCAATCTGGATACACCCACGTATAAATATATCAACATAGAATTGGACAATGGGGGTACCATGCGTAGAGTACTCATTCAAGTTTTGAGCGGCACTATAAACCCAAATTTGTTTTTGAGGTTATGTCCGTAAAATGCTGTAAATTCGGGATGACAAATTAGGAATTGAGTCATCGCTAAAATTCGGTACTATTGAGTTGTGAGTAACAATAACAACCGAGGAGAATAGCGAT
>JBIIKD010000046.1:0-9343 GCA_044233345.1 Chlamydiia bacterium | reverse complement strand
TTCAGCAAGTGTTGGATGGGCATGGATTGTTTCTGCAATACTTTCTAATGTGAGTTCGTTAGCAATAGCAAGGGTCATAGAAGCGATCATATTTCCCGCTTCATGCCCGACCATTGCAGCTCCTAAAATTTGGCCCGTCCCTTTTACGGAAATAATTTCTGCGTACCCTTCCGGTTGTTTTTCCGCCTGCGCTTTTCCAAGGGCTGCAAAAGGAAAAATGGTGCTTTTTGCATCATATCCCATTTTTTTCGCAGAGTCGATAGTAAGGCCTACTGTTGCAATTTCTGGGCTTGTAAAAATGACAGCTGGAACGGCTGCATAATTCATTTTGGCTTTATGGCCAGCGGCATTTTCTGCAGCAACGATCCCTTGATGTGAAGCAACATGGGCAAGCATTGCTTTTCCTGTTACATCTCCAATCGCATAAATGCCGGGAACGCTTGTTTCCATCCGATCATTTACAGAGATAAATCCCTTGGCATCTGTTCCAAGCCCTGCATTTTCTAGTCGAAGACCTTCTGTAAAGGGTTGTCTTCCAACAGAAACCAAAAGAAGATCCCCATCTAATTTTGAGCCGTCGCTAAGGGACAGGTGTACTCCATGGGAGCTTTTTTCACATTTTTCAACTTTCACATTACAACGAAGTTCAATGCTTGCTTTATTAAATGCTTTGGTTAAAAAACTGCTAATTGTTGGCCCTTGCGCAAAAACAATTGTCGGAAGGAATTCTACCATTGTAACGTTTACACCAAGTTCTGCAAAAAGTGAGGCGAATTCGCAACCAATATACCCAGCTCCAAGAATAATTAATCGATCAGGAAGTTTTGTGATTTCTAAAATAGATGTGGAATCATGAATTAGATCTCCATCTACAGGGGCTATGGAAAGAGGGCCTGGAATGGATCCTGTTGCGATGATTACATTTTTTGCTCGGAGAATAAAAGACTCTTTCCCCCTTACTTTGATCTCATTTGGAGAGAGAAACTCAGCTGTTCCTTCAAAAACTTTCACACCGTGGGCTGATACAAGACCAGTAACTCCTTTGCAAAGTTCATTTACTACCGCATCTTTACGAGCCTTCATTTTATCATAGTGAATCGAAAATCCACCTACATGAATTCCAAATTCCTCAGCTCTTCGTAGAGTATGCAAAACATGAGCGCTTGCAATGAGTGTTTTCGTTGGAATACATCCTCTTAAAAGGCACGTTCCCCCCAATTTATCTTTCTCAATAAGAGCTACTTTCAGCCCAAAATGAGAAGCTTTAATTGCTGAGACATATCCTCCTGGACCGCCTCCAATTACTACAACATCGTATTCCATATCCCTATCCTATACCGATTTTGATTCAAAAATCTACAAAAAATCATCCTCTTAAAAAACCTTTCGATAAAGTTACATAATTTCGAGTGTCCGTCTAAAAAAGTGTTAGCTCTAAAAAAATTCAAAGATCTAATCAAGAGGCGTATAAATTTATATTGGAGAAATTGTAATGATTGCGGGTGTTGAAAAATCACCATTATTTGCTACTGAAACTACATAATAGGTGTATGTTTGATTTGCTATTCGATTGTGATCGATAAAGCTAAAGGAATTAGTAATTGCTGCTAAATCGGTAAGGTTGCTATTGCGATAAATTCTGTAGCTTACCGGGATGATTCCATTAATTGGTGCGGCCCAGCTAAGAAAATTATAGGTTTCTTTTTGGGTAATATATGAATCAGTTTTTTGAAACCCCATTAAATTAGAAACAGGTTTTGGTGGAGGTATAATAATAATACAATTGGGGCTTGCTCCTACAGGAATAGGATCTGAAACTTCGTTTGTTGAAACATTGATTGAGCAAATAGCCCCATCCGTCCCACATAAATATACGAAAGCGCCATCATCTGTAAGGGTTGGAAAATTAGGGTTTTGAATAGATGTTGTTATAGGAGCTGAAACAGAATTATCTATTGTATTGATAAAATAGACCTCATCACTTCCGTAATTGGAGGTGTAGATTTTTTCTCCGTCTAACGTTGCGATAAGAACAGGGGGATCTATATTCGCATTAGTAACGTTAGATATAAAAATTTCGTTAGAAACGGTGTTTGTGGAAGTTTCGATTACATAAACATAATAATTTTGGTTTTGGGGATCATTAAAATTTCCTGATGCGTAGATGAATTTTTGATTAGGAAGGATAGAAAGAGATATCGTTGGGTTTATTACATAGCCTGTTAGAGGAATAGAAACGGAGCTAAGATTTTCTGTGTTGATGGCGTACATAGGAAACCCTTGGTTGTCGTAAAAATTTGTTGAGTATATGGTTTCCCCGTCAGAAGTAATTGCTATTAAATTTGGATATTGGCCTAAATCAAAAGCATTTATAGTGGATGTGTTAGAAACTTGATTAGAAGAAGTGTCTATTTCTATTACATTATCAGGAGTTAGTACATAGGCTTTTTCCCCATTAGGAGAAAAAAGAACTTGAGTGCAAACAAAATCTAAAGGTATGTTTGCGATATTTTTTTGATTAGAGGTGTTGATGACGGATACACCACCTTCACAGGCTATATAAGCTGAACTCCCATCTGGAGTGATAGTTGCAAAAAACGGGCTTCCTAAAACATTCTCTGTGCCAATTACAATATTTTCAATCGTGTCAATAATACTTACCGTATCATCATTAGAGTTTGGGACATAGATGTAATTTTTATCTGGGGTTATTGCTGAAAATGAGGGGCTATTTCCAACTTCTATTGTTTTAAAAACGCTGTTTGTTAAAAAATCAACTACGCTTACGCTAGACCCTCCAGAATTGATAACATACGTGTAATAAGCTAAGCCTTTTTGTTGAATAAAAAGAGCAAGAAAGAAAAAAAATAATCTGATCATTTTTTATACACCTTCCGATTGAACATTTGTTTTTTTCTAGATCTAAATTTTAAATCTTAGGGGAACTCTTTCTATAACATTGAAGTGGAGAAAAAAGAAATTGGAAACTTTATTTCATCCAGTGGTGATTCGAAACAAAATGGAATCCCTTTTTTTTGTATTTTCTTAGGTTCTTAAGCGATAGGCTTCGGGTGTCTTTCCAAAGAAGTGGGCGGAGGAGAACTTGCTCTGTTTGCATAAAAGCGTAGTTAAAGTAGAGTTCAAATTCAGAGGGGTGAACTTCCCCTATGTAGGCTTTAAGAAAGGCTTCGAAAGGTTCCATTTCATGGATCTGGCGGATTTCTTTGAATAGACTTTCTATTACAGTTTTTTGAAAAAGCATGTGATGAGCAATCGGGCTTTCGTTTGGGGAAAATGAAGTAATTTGTGGAATCAGTTTTTTTGCAAAGTCGATATAAAATTGATGGGGGTAGCCACCTAGAGTGTAGCACGCTTTTCCCTCTTCGTTCATAAAAGAAACGGGATTGATAAATACGGTGTCTGCATCAAGAATAAGAGCGTTTTCTGAAAGGGTGGGAATGATTTCAAATGCATAGAGTTTAAGGAGCTGTTGAAAGGTCCAGCCAGATCGTTGGATCGGATAAGGGGCGTTGGTTTGAAAAAACAGATGGCTAAAGGGGGTCTTTTTTTCATCGATCCAGATAGCGTCTTTGGTAAAAGGCTCTTTTGATATAACGTAGATATTTCTTTTATTTTTTACATAACGCTTAGCGCCTGCGATTGCGAATCGGAGTTTTACTCGATCTTTTTCGTGGCAGGGGATTACGATGTCAATCGGCGCTGTCCACAAATAGGAAAAGAAAAAGAGAAAAAAAAGAACGTGCATAAATTAATTTTACGGCTAAGTGGAATTTTCTTTCTAAGAAAAACAATATTGGGTAGATTGCAATATACGCCTTATGCGTACGTGGCCTATGCAGACAAAAGAAAAATCTAAGATGTGCCCTCATTGCGAGGGGAGTATTCCTATCGATGCTGTAGAGTGTCGCTATTGTGGATCCTCTTTGCAAAAAAAAGAGGAAAAAAAAATGGCGTATCAGACAGAAGATAGTCTTGCTTCTTTATATGAGCCCCCCTATGCGCCTAATCGAACTTCCCCTAATCGCTATTCTCTTTCTCGCGATGATCCCTATCCAAAAGAAGAGGAATTAGACACGGAGGAAGAAGAGGATCTTTTTAAAAAGAAAGAGCCTATTTCGAGATTAAAAAAAGAAAAGGTGACCGATGAAGAAGAAAAGTCTCATATCGGCTCTTTATTACTTCTTTCTATAGGGGGACACCTTTTTACTCTTGCTTGGCTTCAGTTTTTCTTTTCTGACCATGGCATTCTTGCCCTTTCATGGAAAAGTCGCTACTGGCCTCTTTACCTTTTTCTTTCCCTTCCCTTTATTTACCACGGCTGGAAGAAGCTGAAAAATAGTTAATATATACAAAAAGTGATTCAAGAGGGTTTTCTTTGCGGTGGTAGCATCGCTTCGCCAACTTGGAGCTGTGACATTGCTTTTCGTATTTCGGGGTCGTCAGGGATCACAATCGAAACGGTAAAGAGAAAGTGCGATATTTCTTTTTTGACAGATTTGGAAAATTGGTCAAAAAGAGCAAACGCTTCATGTTTAAATTCGACGAGGGGATCTTTTTGGGCGACTGTACGCATTGAGATTTCTGTTCGAAGGTGATCGATTGCAAGAAGGTGTTTTTGCCAGTTTTTATCAATACACTGAATTAAAATAGAGCGAATTAGTTCAGATAAAGCAATTTTTGGATCTTGCGGTTTTCCTCTAAGTTGAAAGAGGATGGAGATCATTTGGAGCTCTTCTAGTACTTTTGCTCTAAATATGCTAACGATTTTTTTCGCGGCAAGGGTTTCGATCTCTTCTAAAGAGAGTTGTTCATTTTCAAAAATGTTCTCTTCTAAAAGAACAGGAAAATGACTCATTAAGGCAAGTCTATACTCTTTTGTAAGCCATCCATGCTCTTCTCCACGAGATTTAAGGAATGGTTCGCTGAGTATGGAAGAAAAAGATTCGAGGATTTCTTCTGCAATGAAAAGAGGATCTTCTGTAAAAAGGACTTCCGTTCTGAATTGGTATACTTCAGAGCGGTGTTTATTCATTACATCGTCATATTCAAGGGTGTGTTTTCGCATCATATAGTTGCGTTGTTCTACTCGTTTTTGCGCGGTTTCTATTGAGCGATTTAAAATTCCTGCAGAAATCGGCTCTCCTTCAGGAGGGCGAAATTTTTGTAAAACTTTGGTCAATTTATTCGAAGCAAAAAGGCGCATGAGGGAATCTTCAAAAGAGATGTAGAACTTAGAGGTTCCTGGGTCTCCTTGTCGAGCGCAGCGTCCACGTAGCTGTCTGTCTGTTCTTCTTGATTGGTGGCGCGATGTCCCGATGACATAAAGGCCCCCAAGTGCTGCAACCCCTTTTCCAAGTTTGATGTCTGTTCCACGTCCTGCCATGTTAGTCGCAACAGTAATTGCCCCTTCTTGTCCAGCTTCTGCAATGATTTCTGCTTCATGTTCATTGTTTTTTGCATTTAATACGGTATGCGGAAGGTGGGCATTTTTTAAAATACGGGAGAGTTTTTCTGAAATTTCTACTGATTCTGTTCCAATTAGTACTGGGCATCCTTTAGCGTGAATCTCACTGATTTCTTTTATTATGGCGTTATATTTTTCTCGCTCCGTCATATAAATTTCATCGTTTTGGTCTACGCGAGCGCATTTTCTATGAGTGGGGATTTCTAAAACAGTAAGCCCATAAATTTCTTTAAACTCTAATGCTTCTGTAAGAGCTGTTCCTGTCATTCCGGCAAGGCGATCGTAGAGTCTAAAATAGTTTTGTAGGGTAATCGTTGCGTAGGTTTGTGTTTCTCTTTGGACAGCAACGCCTTCTTTTGCTTCAATCGCCTGGTGAAGGCCGTCAGAAAAACGTCTTCCTGGTTGAGGGCGTCCTGTATTTTCATCGATAATAACAATTTTGCCTTCTTGAATGATGTAATCTACATCTTTTTCCATTAGTAGATGCGCTCTAAAGAGTTGTCGTACATTGTGTGATTTTTCTTTTCTGAGACTATCTTTCTCGCGTAGTTCTACTTTGTGTTTCATTTTTTCTTGGTCAGAAAAAGAGGGGTCTTTATCGATTGTTGCATATTCTTCCCCAAGATCAAGCATAGTAAATGTTTCGCTGTCTCCTTTCCAATGTTTCATCCCTTTATCAGTCAGTTCGAATTCACTGTTTCGTTCATCAATAATAATAAAGAGTTCAGCGAGAGATTCAAGGCGCTCTTCTTTGTTTTGATCTGACCAAAAGTAGGTTTCTATATTTTCAAGTCGTGCTCGTAGGTCTGGATTTTCTCGAATGCGTTTAAGTATTTTATTCGTAGGGGTTCCTTTGCTAACAAGCCAAAGATTTTTTACTGCTCCTAAGACCTCTTCTTCTTGTTCTTTTGTTAAGGAATGAGGGGAGTCGCTCTCTTCTAAAATTCCAAATTTCTCAAAAACTTTACGCGCCTCAGATGCTAGGCGATTACACTCATCTCGTTGAAGCTTTACCATTTCAAAAACTGGGCCTTTTAATTCGTCATACATTTGACGAGAAACGGGAACTGGACCTGAAATAATAAGGGGGGTTCTTGCTTCATCAATCAATATCGAATCAATTTCATCAACAATTGCAAAGTAGTACCCTCGTTGTACTAGTTGATTTTTGTTTGTGACCATTGAGTTGTCGCGTAAGTAGTCGAAGCCAAATTCTGAAGATGTGCCATAAACGATATCTTTTTGGTAGATTTCTCTTCGTTCGTGAGGGGGGATTTCATTCGTAAGGGATCCGACTGTAAGGCCAAGCTTTTTGAAAATGACTCCAATCCATTCTGAGTCACGTTTTGCAAGGTAATCATTTACTGTAACTAAATGAACAGGCTTTCCTGTTAATGCATGGAGATAAAGTGGCATAGAAGCGGTAAGGGTTTTCCCTTCACCTGTCATCATTTCTGCAATCGCTCCGTGATGCATTGCAATAGCGCCTACAAGCTGTACATCGTAGGGAACCATGTCCCACTTTTGGTCGTATCCAGAAACATGAACCTGCGTGCCGGCTAGTCTACGACAGGCGTTTTTGACAACAGCATAAGCTTCGACTAAAAGATCATCAGGAGTCTCACCATTTTGTAGTCGTTTTTTAAATTCTTCAGTCTTTGCGACAAGCTCAAGGTCGCTAAGAGACTGAAAGGAAAGTTCCTTTTCATTGATCCGTTTTACTAAACGAAAATATTTAGCGACTAAGCGAGTTTGTTCTGTACCAAAGATTTTTTTTAGAATTTTCACCGATTCTCCCGATCTTTTTAATAGAAGTTTACAGAAAAAGGCCTTTTTCGTGGAATTTTTCTATGAATATGATGATAATTTCTTTATGAGTCAAATATTTGTATATGATCGGGAAAAAGGAAAAGTCTTTGAAGAAAAGGTTTTTCCTCTAGGGGCGCTCCAATTTCTCTACGGAAAAAAAGGGCTGATTTCGTCGATTCTTCGGACATTCGTAGCAAAACTTCCTGTTGTCTCTTTTCTTTATGGAGCTTGGAGTCGCACTCCTTGGACTCGCTTTGAGGTAAAAAGATTTATAAAAGAACATCAAATGGAGGAAAAAGAGTTTGAAAAAAACCGTTTTTCCTCTTTTCATGATTTTTTTATCCGCGCTTTAAAAAAGAGCGCAAGACCGATAGCTTCATCAAATATTGTTGCTCCTGCAGATGGAAGATACTTTTTTTATCAAAATTTTTCAGAGCAAAAGGAAATCATCATAAAAGGGCAAACGCTTTCTTTAAGTGCTCTTTTAGGAGGAGATGAAGCCCTTGCAAGTAAGTATTCTAAAGGAAGCTTAATCGCTGCAAGACTTGCTCCGGTTGATTATCATCGCTTTCATTTTCCGATCAATGGGACTCCTCGAAAAGGAAAAAAAATTCGCGGGTATCTTTACTCTGTAAGTCCGATAGCGTTTCGAAAAACTCTTTCCTATATTACACAAAATAAGAGGGTAATTTGTCCAATTGAGACAGCATCTGGAAAAACAGTTCTCGCTATTGCAGTTGGTGCTACCAATGTGGGAAGTATTCATTTCACCTATACTCCCAACCAAGAATATAAAAAAGGGGATGAAATGGGTTATTTTGACCTTGGTGCTTCTCTTGTGATCTATCTTTTTGAGCCAGGGCATATTCAAATTGACGAAGACCTTCTAGCGCAATCTCAAAAAGGGATCGAAGTCTACTGCAAGATGGGCTCTTCTTTAGCCAAATAAGAGCAAATAGGACATGCTTCTATATTGTGAGATTTAGCGGGGCAGTGGCTTCTTGCAAATAGGATAATTTGGATATGAACCTTACACCAAGTATCGATTGGAAAAAGTTTCTTTAGATCTTTTTCTGTTTCCTCGACTGATTTCCCATTTGAAAGGCCCCACCGTTTTGCACATCGATGAATGTGGGTGTCGACAGGAAAAGCTGGAATTTCAAATGCTTGACATAGGACGACTGAAGCTGTTTTATGGCCAACTCCTGGGAGAGTTTCCAGTTCTTCTAAGGTGCAAGGAACAACGCCTTTGAATTGATCAACGAGAATTTTTGATAAAGATTGGATTGCTTTCGCTTTTGTTTTGTAAAGGCCAAGGGTTCTGATTGCATTTTCAATCTCTTCGAGGGGGACTTTAGACATAACTTCTGGAGTATTCCCTAGTTGAAAGAGCCCTGGCGTGACAGCATTGACGCGGAGATCTTGGCATTGAGCTGAGAGGAGAACGGCGATTAAAAGAGTATAGGGATCACTATGATCTAAGGGAACAGCTGGATTTGGATAGAGTCTATCTAAAGTCTCTTGAATGAATTTTACTTTCCAACGCAAAATTTTGAAAAAATCGCTCCTAGTATATCTTCTGTAACATTTGTCCCAAGAATAGTCGCAAGAGATCGTAGCGCTTCTCTCATTTCAAAGACCAAAAATTCAGGGGAAATTTCTGTCTGTAGCCCATGAATTGCTTTTTGAACGGATGCAATTGCATGGTTTAACGCAAGAAAATGGCGCTCTTTTGTAATAATCACTTCTCCTTTTTCTGCTCGCGTTTCTCCAAGGGCCTTTAAAACAATCTTTTCTTGAAGAATTTCAAGGCCGGTACCCTCTAAGGCAGAAATTTCAATGCCAGCGATTTCATGAGGAAAATGGGGGAGATCTGCTTTATTAAAAATTAAAATGGCGTCTTTAT
This sequence comes from Chlamydiia bacterium, assembly GCA_044233345.1. Lineage (GTDB taxonomy): Bacteria > Chlamydiota > Chlamydiia > Chlamydiales > 2-12-FULL-49-11 > JBIIKD01. The sequence continues at coordinate 143 of JBIIKD010000046.1, read as the reverse complement.
AAAGGGTGATTAGATCTTTTTCTTCAGGGGAAAGGGGGCGAGTAATGTCGAGAAGAATCAAAACAATATCTGCTTTTTGGGCTGCTTCGATGGAGCGTCGAATCCCTTCTTTTTCGACAATTTCTTCAGTAGATCGAATCCCT
>JBIIKD010000130.1:0-4171 GCA_044233345.1 Chlamydiia bacterium | reverse complement strand
ATCGATGATCTGAAAATGGAGCCCTTTAAAAAAAAGATCCTCTTTGAGAAGGTCTCTTGTTGTTCCTGGAATATCTGTGACAATTGCTCGATTCGTTTCTAGTAGTGCGTTAAGAAGGGAGGATTTTCCCACATTTGGAAGTCCAAGTAAACAAAGAGAGATTCCATGTGTAATCGCTTTTCCTTCATGAAAGGTGTTAGCAAGTTTTTCCATCTTTGTAAGAAGAGTTTTGAGCATCTCAATTACCTCTTCAACAGTTGCGAACTCAAGCCCTTCTTCTGGATAATCAACCCACGCTTCTAAAATGGCTGTGATTTCTGTAAGAGAGTGTTGCGTATTTTTAATGCGAAGGGAAACTTTGCCACTTAGTTGCTCTTCTGCGGCTTTGAGTGCTTGTTCGCTTTTTGCAGCAATAAGCTGCTGAACAGCCTCCGCTTGCGCTAAGTCAATTTTTCCATTTTGGTAGGCCATAAAGGTAAATTCCCCTGGCCCCGCAGCTTTAGCTCCAGCCTCAAAAATTCTTTGGAGCACCTTTTGCGTCACTAAAACCCCACCATGGCACATGATTTCAATCGTCTCTTCCCCTGTATAGGAGCGCCCTTTAAACATCACTAAAAGAAGTACTTCATCAATTCCTTCTCCTTTATCAGATAAAATTCGTCCAAAGTGAACTGTGTGCGATTGATAGTTTGAAACGTTCCCAGAAAAAATTTTATTAGCAATGAAGATTGATTCTGGACCTGAGATCCGGATCATTGAAACGGCGCCCTCTCCTGGAGGGGTGCAAATAGCGGCTATTGTCCTTTTCATAGCAAATAGGGTACCATTTTCCCGAATATTTAGATATGGCGTAGAGCAGTAGTAATTAGGCGGGAGAGGGTGAATTCAGTTTCGCTCTCATCAAGGGCCTTTTGGACCGCTTTTTGTGCCTGAGGCTGGTTATAGCCAAGGTTTAGTAAGGCGGTGAAGGCATCGGAAAAAAGCTCAGTCGGCCCCTCTTTAGAAGATTTTTGGGTAAAGGTCCATTTGGCGATTTGATCTCCTAGTTCAACAACGATCCGCTCAGCGGTTTTTTTTCCAATCCCAGGGATGTGGGTTAAAAGTTTTATATTTCCTGTTTGAATTGCGACTTGAAGCTGTCGATTTTCCATATGGCCAATCAGGGAAAGGGCTGTTTTGGCTCCAATTCCTGAGATAGAACAAAGTTTTTCAAAAAAATTTCTGGACTCTTTTGTGCTAAAGCCAAAAAGACGCTCGCTATCTTCTCGAACGATATGAGAGAGGTAAAGAAGAACCTCACTCCCAATTTTTAGCTCATTTGTATAAAGGTTTATAGGGATGTATATTTTATATCCAATAAAGGCATTTTCTACTGTTGCATACTCTGGGCAAAGGGCTGTCAGTGTTCCTTTTATATATTCATACATAGTGGGCTCCTTGAGAAATGTCCATGTGTAATGGCGATCGCTAACGCATCTGTAATGTCAAAAGGTTCGATCACTTGATTTAAGTGAAGGAGAATTTTTACCATCGAGGCAACTTGCTCTTTACTAGCGCCACCTTTCCCAGTCACTGCTTGTTTTACTTTTGTCGGAGTGTATTCAAAAACAGGAATCCCTTTTCTAAGAGCAGCTAAAATAATAATTCCTCTGGCCATTCCAAGTTTAATTGCGCTTTGTACATTTTTATCAACATATTGGGTTTCAACCGCTAGAGCATCAGGCTTATATTCAGCTAGAAGCTCTTCTAGTCGTTCAAAAATTGTCAAATAGCGTAGGTGAGGAATCTCTTTAGTCGTTGTGGTAATGGTCCCAAAAGCAATAGGAATATAGCGGCTACCTACCTCTTCAATCACGCCCCACCCTGTGATCAGGGTCCCAGGATCTGCTCCGAAAATAATTTTTTTCTTCATAGGAAAAATGTATAGGTTTTCCCTTTTTTAGAAAAGAAGAGAGGGAAAGTCTCGAGAAAGATTTGAATTTTAGAGCCCCTTAAGAATAGAAAAATTATATCTAAAGTTTTTTTTTGGGCTTATTTCCCCCCCCCTTTCGAGGTATGGCTGAGCAAAAAAAAGATTTCAGGTTTGATGTTAAAATTCTTCTATTTAATAAAAAAGGCTATTTATGAATTAAAAGATTTTTTTAAAATAATGCAAAAAATAAAAATAATTTTTGATATAATATTCATATTAAATTTATACTAAATAAAATTAAATTAAAAAGAGGGGGTTAAAATATGGATGTTAGTGGCAATTTCTTCATCTCAATAAACGCGCCAACTGATTTATCCGTTTCGGAATATTCAACGCTCAAACAGAGCTCTTCCAAAGATGAGGAAGGGCTGGTTAATCTGAAACTGGCTAATTTTTCAAGCATCCCTGAAGAATGTAAATCAAAGGTTCTTGAATGGGTAAAAATGCAAATAGACCAAGCAGCTCAGGGTGGAGAAAGGACCTTGACGATCAAAGGTCAAGAATGCAAACAGGCGTATGATCAATATGAAGCATCGGTTGAGATAGAAATGGTAATACACAACCTCGCATTATTTTTTAATAATCGCGAGCAGAAAGAATTGAGCATTCCAAATTTGTCTGATATCGAAGAATTGCCAGATATTTTTGATCACGGATGCTTTGCTGAGAGGCTTGAAATAGTAGATTTCTCCTCCAGCAAGGGATTAAAAAAGATCCCAGAGAGTATAGGTAATTGCACCGCGTTAAAAAAAATTAATCTACGCAACGTTTATCGATTAGAGTCCATTCCAGAAAGTATGGGAAATTGTACAGGGTTGGAAAATGTTATTTTGTCTGGGTGTTCTTCATTAAAAAAACTTCCACAAGAGATAGGGAATTGGAAAAAATTGAAAACGCTTAATATTTCTGAGTGTCTTTTATTAACAAACCTCCCAAAGAGTATTCTGGGAATCGCCAAGGTAGCTAACATTATTCAATAATGAAAACCTAAATCTTCCACGGATTCTTCAAGCGCTTATAAGATTCAGGTGGAAAAAGGAGAGGTGCGCTAATCGGCTCCCTTCTCCCTTTTTTTCTTTCCCTAGAGTTGCTCGCGAAATAAGAAATTTTAGATAAACACTGCCTTTCTTAACTTTTATTACCTACGATCTAACTTTTTTGTAAAAGTGCTTTTTTTAGAAACTTTTCCATTATGATTTTTCTTCAAACCCAATTGGCTACCCATTCGCTCTAATAGCTGGCTGCAACAAGCAACCTACTTTGCTTTGCTTTTCGCCAAGGGGGAATACCCTTGGCGAAAAGCTCAGCTCGTATCTTTCTTGTTTCGCTTACGCGATTAGAGCGAATGGGTAGCCAATTGGGTTTATAGTGATTATTGAATTGCTTGTGTTTAAAAATGAAATTAGCGCATAATTCTTCGCTATGCGAAGGATCATTGTTAGAATGCCTAATTGGGTAGGGGACGCTGTAATGGGTTTGCCTGTCCTCAAGGCGCTTCGAAATACCTTTCCCGATGCGCACATAGCAGCTCTTTGTAGAGGAGCTGTCTTTGACCTTTTGGATGGGAATCCTAGTGTAAATGAAGTGATAAAATTTTCTGGATCAGGTATTCGGAGATTTTTTCCTTTAGATAGTGAAGGGCATTCACTTATAAAAAGGATTCGGAAGGGAAAATTTGATGCAGGGGTTCTTTTAACGGACACCTTTTCTTCTGCTTGGCTTTTTTTTGCAGGGCGCGTGAAAAAGCGTATAGCTCTTTTTAGAGCGCATAGCCGCTTTTTTGTGAACTATCCAATACGCACCTCTGAAAAAAAACAACATCGAGTTCTTACCTATCAAAAGATTTTGGCTCCCCTTGGAATTGAAGCGAGTGGTGAGGCGCCTCAAATGTTTTTTGAAAAGAGGGAGGGGAAGAGACAAAAAATGCAGATAGGGATTAGTCCCGGAGCTGCATATGGAAGTGCAAAATGTTGGCTTCCTGAAAGATTCGCGGAAGTCGCTACAAGGCTTGCAAGAGAGATCCCTGATACGGAGATTTTTCTTTTTGGAGACAAAAAGATGCTCTCTTTAGGAGAGGTGATCTGTAAACATATTCCAGAAGAGTTGCTTGAGTCTGGACAGGTAAAAAATTTAGTTGGCAGAACAAGTTTAAAAGAGCTTGTTCGAGAATTAGGAGAGATGGATCTTCTTCTTGTTAAT
>JBIIKD010000156.1:0-3437 GCA_044233345.1 Chlamydiia bacterium | reverse complement strand
TATCGCTTGCATTCATATCTTGGTTATGTGAATCCAAACCAATTTGAAAGAGAGTGGGGGAAAATGAAAAAAGTTGCTTAACTAGGTGTGTGCATTTGATTGACCACGTCATTTTGTTAAAGTTCTGCAGTTTCCATTGGATACCAGGCTTGTATTCTTATAGAAGAAGTTTGGGAAAAACAAGAGCGGGCTAATCAAGAGAAAATTGCAAAGTTAATTCTTAGAGTAAAGAAACAAGGCGGGTGTTTCAGAATAAAAAAATGAAAGAACCGCGGCAAGCCGCGGGATTAACGCTCAATTCACCCTAAAATTGTTCTAAATAGCCGCAGCTTGGTTTATAACCTCATCAGCAGCATCGAGGGCGTAGTTAACTTTTTTCTCCGTATCGGTTGCAAAAAACGTATGCATTGAATTTCTACTTTTCTGAACCAAGTAAGTTATTGGATAAAATACCACTAAGCTTGCAAGAATAGTTAATAGGGTATCAACAACTCCCAGTACCCCTCTATGCGTTGCATATAATCCGTAATTTTCCTGTTTATTACGCTGAAGCGCGTCTTGCATGCCCCTAAAGTTGATTTTATCTTTATCCGAAGTTAAGATATTTTGTTCTACATCAATAAACAAGTTGCTTAATTTTTCATACATTTCTTGATTTGTTGATTTAAATCGATAACGTTTTTCATTCAGTTCAGAAAGAGCACGATAAAGCTTAGAAAACTGAGCCACACAGTTCTGTTTTTTAGCTAACTCAAATGCTTTAATTAAATCATCATTTGCAAATGCGTCAAAGTAATTAGCATCAGGCCGAGAACGAAGTGTCTGTAAATCATCAAAAAGAAGTACTTCTACAGGCCCAACATTATTTCTTTGTAAATAATCACGTAATCTTTTTTGATTGTCTTTATTATCAGTGGCTACTAGCAAAATTTCTTTTCCTAGCTTTAGAGGTACACGACTTCTATATTCACCATGAAAGACTTCTAGAGTTTTTGCTTCTGTCACGAACACTACTGGAAAAGGCTTTGTGAGTAACGCATCGCTTTTATTATGGGGCACAAATTCATTATCCTGAGCATCTAATAGCGTATTACATAGCTGAATTCTATCTTTCATTGCGTCAACATAAGGCAAAACCTCTGTATGAAATTTTTCAAAATTAGGAAAAGTAGAGTAGTTTTCCTCATCTTCTTCCTGAATGCCACCATAGCTTTGATGATATTTTTCAAGATAATGAGAAAATGAATAGCCAGAGTTATTAGTAAATAGATACCCGCCCATTTTTTCATAATCGATTTTGCATCCTAGCTCATGTTTATGTGGGGTAAAAAAATGATAATCGCGCTTAGCTATAAAGTTGTCTTCCCCAGAAGGATATCTTTTAACATTTCCCTGAGAGTCCTTTGAGATTTTAACGAACTCTATAAGCTTATTTATATTTTCTGGAGACGGAGAGTTATAAATTTCTTCTATATTAAATCCCGTGCTTCTTATCTTCTCTAAAAAATTCTCAAAAGAAAAATAATGCTCTATATAATCACCAAACGCATAACGACCATCAAGATTATTTTCTTTTTTAAAGCGCTCCATTTCTGCGCCATCTATGAAAATATATTTTTGAACACATAAAATAAAATAATAAAATTGAATGGTTGCATTTAATCGCTCTTTTAAAGCATTTATTTCATCTAAAGGCGCAACATCTGCTGCTTTTACGCCAAGTTGTCGCAAACGAACCAAATAAATCATTAACAAATTCAAATTTGTAAATGCTGATTTATGAGAGCGTCCCAAGATGTCTTTGAAATTTTCTTTACATGCATCTAGGCTCATAGTGTCGGAGTATTTGGTATAGCTTCCTATGACTTTATTTAAATCGTAGTGGTCGTTTTGCATACGACCAAACGCGGGAGCCCCAGTAATAGTATTACCGTTAGAACCATCCCCTATTACACTAAAGCCTCCTTGCGTCAGTTCGCCAACCATAGGAGCCACTTTAAAATCCTGAAGCATTGCTATAACAGGCATGAGCTGAAAATCAGTACCTTGCATCATGCTTAATGTTTGAGAGGAAGTGCCATGAATAAATGGATTGAAAGGTAATGTATCCTGATGTTTTGGCATATCTTAAAGGCTCCAAGTGACTAAACTTTGAGCATTCTAGTCTAAAAAAGAATTTATTTCAATATATATGCATAAATTTTGTCTAATATTTGTAAATATAAGCTTGATATTATATAATCTGGAGGCTATATTTTATTTATAGGGTCAATCTGTAATGTGGGCTGTATTAACGGTTGAACGTTTTGATGAGTGGTTTCTATCGCTGGATGAATTAGAGCAAGTAAGTGTGCTCACTCTAGTCAAGCTGCTTGAAGTGAAAGGACCGAATCTTGGAAGGCCGCACGCTGATACTTTAGAGGGAACAAAGCGAGTGAAAAATCTCAAAGAGTTACGCATACAGCATCAAGGAAGGCCTTATAGAGTGTTTTTTGCATTTGACCCTGAGCGACAAGCTGTTTTGTTATGTGGCGGTGATAAAGCTGGAAAGAAGCGCTTTTATAAAACAATGACTCCTATTGCTGAACAGGAGTTTTTAAATCATCTGTCCGCAACCGATTAGGGGATACGCATTATGGCTAGGCCACTATCAGAACTTATTAGAAAAGTCTCTAAAAATGTTGAGAACGCAGCAAATGCTAAAGCGGCTGAAATGTTGGCCGAAATGGATTTAGATGAAATAAGAAAGGTTCGGCACCTTACCCAAAATCAGGTTGCAGAAACATTGCAAATAACACAGCCTAGCGTGGCTCAATTAGAAAAAAGAAATGATGTGTACATTTCAACACTACGCAATTATTTATCCTCCATAGGGGCTAAGCTTGAGTTGGTAGCCAGTTTCCCAGATGGCACAAAAATATCGATTGCAGGATTTAATTCTCTGAACTCTTCCAAGGCAAGATGAGTTATCTGTGTTAATGCACAAATGATTTCAGACTATGTTTTCATAAAAGTAAATTGGCTCTACCCCAAATGTAGGGGCACTTTAATCGGATTATAGTAATCTAACTCTTTGATTCCCCAATCGAAAGAGGACTAAAGTGCCAAGAAAAGATATTATCCTAAATTTACCTGGTTATACAATAACCAAGGTGACAGGAAACAATCCTGTATATATCCAAGTGAATTACAATCGAGTTGTACGGTGTATTTATTGCAATGGAAAGCGTTTAAGGAAAAAAGATACGTTTGAGCGGAAGATACGTCATGAATCGATAGGTTTGCGTTACAGTTATTTGTGTATCAAAGCGCATAAATTTCAATGCTATGAATGTAAACGTTATTTTAATCAGCGTTTTCCAGGGATAGGTAGATACCAACGTGCGACAGAGAGCTTACGTAAGGAGGTGTTTCATCATCACACGCAAGGGGTTAGT
>JBIIKD010000155.1:0-3446 GCA_044233345.1 Chlamydiia bacterium | reverse complement strand
AGTTATCATCTTCAGACTATCTGCGGCAGCGGTCTTTGAATAATTGGCTCTCGCCAAGGGGAAATACCCTTGGCTTCGCTTCAATTATTCAAATCCCATCTGCTTCGATGACGTCTGAAGATGAAATAGGTAGCCAATTGGGTTTAAATGTTCGAATCTCAGGCTTAAACCTCTATTGATATCTCTTTATCGTGGTCTATAAATAGATTTAAAACCTTCCATTATGTAATAATCTTGCATTAGGAATTTTAAAAATGAATATACGGGATTATTATGGCAGCAAAAATTGATTTAGTAGAAAAAAATTCAGTCAACAGTCTAAATTTAATAAATTATTCGAGTCCGCTTAAAATAAATGGTCAAGATCACACATCTTTTGTTGCAGCTAATCATCATAAACATGCATTTCTCCGCTTAGCGTCTTATATACATACTGCCTTGGTAAGCAAAAAAATTGATTTTTCAAGAAATGTTAGATTAGAAGATGGGTCAAATCTGCTACATAGTAAATGGTCTCGTTATATTGGGTGTGTAGTTGTAGAAGAATTTACCGGAGCCCCTTTTATTTTTCTTTCTTCCTTTATTGATATCATTGGATCACCTATTCACGCCAACTCTTTTGATATAGATACTTGGACTGTTTTTAAACAAGAAGTGAAGGATTGCATCGCAAATCACGGTATTGGAGCTGGATCAATTCGTGTCCTTAGCCGACTTATTATGACAGGATTATCCCTTGTTTTTTCACTAGGGCAAGCTGCGATCGATACATTTTTATTTAGCATAAATAAAGTTTTCGCCCTTTTTATTGGGGGAATTGTCCATTCTACTGTATTTGCAATCCGTTTTACTGCAGTTGGCGTAGCCTCTGTGATGGAAAAAACTTTCCGATTAGCAAAATCTCCATTTGCTGCATTGATTCGTGAAGTTCGTTCTTATTTAGAGGAGGTCAAAACCGAATGGGAAATTAGATTAATACGTAACCTAGCTTTAGCGGCAATCTCTCAAGTTGAAAAAAATAGATTAGAAGAAAAAGCCTTTCTTAAAAATGTACTTGTTGCTTTTATTGGACAGCAAAAAATTAAAGAGAGATTTGTTGAGTTAAATGAAACTGTGTTGGGATTTCCTAGAACAACAAAACTTCAAAAAGCGTGGAATTCTTTTAAAGAAAAAATAAGGCCTTCATCTAAATCTACACTCCAGCCTTTAAACATCGATGAATGTATAAAAAATTTTCCCAACAAAGAGTTTGTTGATCGTTTATCGAAATACACTCCAATTATCACAGAGGAAGAAGCTCTCAATTGTCACTTTGAAACTTTAGAAAAAGCTCAAGATTTTATTCGCATTTTACATTTAGCGCGTCTTTTGGCTAATAAAAACATTTTAAATGAAGAAGAGTTCTCTCTTGATTTAAGAAATATACAAAGAGTGCTTATAAATTCAGATAGCGAGCTTCTTAAAATAGGCGCATACGAAATAGAATATCCAGCGATTGAATCAATGTTATATGATGATAAGGTTTTGTATTTTTTTGCTGAATCTACTTCAGAAATTGAAACAGATCAATTTTCTCAACTGGATGAGGTAGATGAGGTAGATGAGGCCTATCCAATTAATCCAGGGCAGTTAAGTATTCTAGCTCAATCTATTCTTATCGCAAAAGCATATTGGGAGAGAGAAAAACAGGCTTAATTTTTTAATTGTCGAGGTCAATTTATTCAACCTCGACAATTACCTTTGAAGATTTGCATTTGTATAAAAATAAGTTGAAGAAAAAAGAGATTCTTCAGCAAGGCTTAACTATTATCTGAGCTTTCTGAATCTGTTGAAGTATCAAGAATTGATGTAGGAGAAGATTCGATATTGTTAAATAATTTGGACGTTTTAGCATTTGGAGATAAAAGAGAGGGTGTATTTTCTATATTATTATAAATGAAAAGAGATCGATCCCTTTGCGCTATAAACGGAGTTCGTTGCGTTAAACGAGGATTCAGATTTTCTACAATACATGTCACCCATATTAGCGATTTTAAAATTATTTTAAGTCCAGAAGGGGTAATAGATGTTCATACGCCAACGGAACGTGTGAATTTTTTTAACATGAAAATGCTTAAACAGTCTAAAAGTAAACCCTAAAACCTTTTGTCTTTACCATTTCAATAAGACAGAATTTGTGTTGTTTTTCTATGCATAGCGAAGGAAGAGGGGATTTTTTTTTCTGCTACGTCAAATTCCTTTTCTAAATAGTCTAAAATTGCATCACAAAGATCCTGTTTTGAAAGATAAGGCTTTATCTTTGTAAGAAAATCGGTATGCGATCGCCCTTCTCGATAGGAGGGCTCTGTTGGAGGATGGAGAAGATATTCCATATTCTTAGAATCAAAATCCCACAAGAATGTTGTGTGATGTAGCCAACGATCTTTTCGAATGTACTGCGCATTACCGCATATTTTTCTATCGCCAAGAGCGAAGTCATTTCCTTGAGTTCTAAACTCTTTTAAAGGAAGCGCCTTTTTAAAAAATTCACCTACCCAATCAAGAATTTCTTTTGGATAGGGGCTAAATGAATGAGCTTCTTTTTGAAAAATAAAGGTAGTGAAGATTGTGTCTTCATCAATAAAAACAGTCCCTCCACCACTAAACCTTTGAATAAGAGGAATGCCATCTTCTGAGACTTTTTTTTCATCGACTAACGTATGAGGGATCCCTGAAATCCCCATCACAATACTTTTGGGCGAGCCTTCGTTTAAGATAAACCAGTTTTCTGTGCATGTTCGTAAGAGAGCCTCTTCGATTTTCAGCTGCTCAAAGATTGGAAGATTGTAAAGACGTAAAAGATTTATCTTCATTCGCTCATTAAAGATGCAATATCGCTTGTTTTGACAATTTTATACTTAGGTCCTCTTACTGTTTTTAGAGTAAAAAGCATCAAATATCCACCAGGCATTGAAGAAATGTCAACCACATCTGCAAGGGGCATGCTATCTTTTATCAAAAAGACAATTTTATTTACTTTCTTTTGACTAAGTGCATTAAATGCATCTACCCAATCTTGAGAAACCACTTTTGGATCAACAATCATCACATCAGATGTACCTAAAGAAGTGGGGATTCCAGCAGCCGCTTTTTTTTGCATATCTTGCATCATCCCACTTTGAATTTCTTGAGAAACCCCTTGCTGTATTGTGTTTTGCTCGCTCTTCATAGTAGATTTAGCTCCTGGAGAGAGAAGCATTTGATCCTGAGGGTCGATCGCAAAAGCAAAAAAAGGGATAAAAAGAAAAACCAATAGTTTCATTCACTCACCTAATATTCTATCAATAGTTTCAGCCTATCCTAGTTGAGTTAAATAAGAAAATAGATTTTTTGAAGAACTCTCTCTAAGAACATTCCCTTCATTCATTTTTATATCTAACTCGATCTAACTTCAACAGGTCTTTCTA
>JBIIKD010000081.1:0-6675 GCA_044233345.1 Chlamydiia bacterium | reverse complement strand
AAAAGGCTTCTCGGGAACATTTAATTGCAGAAATTGGGAAAAGGATTGACCGTTGAGTTTAAAAAAAGATGTCTTTGTTTGCTTAGATTGTGAATCAACAGGGCTAAATATAGAACTGGATGAGATCATTGAAATTGCAGTAGTGAAATTCACTTTTGATGAAACGCTTGCTGAGTATGAAGCGCTTGTTGACCCAAAAATGGAAATTCCACAAGAATCGATTGCCGTACACCATATTTCAAATGAAATGGTTCAAGGGAAACCCTATATTGAAGATGTATTGCCAAAAGTGCTTGAAATTGTCGGCGATCACACAATTATGGGACATAATATTGGTTTTGATATTTCTTTGATTATGCAAGCTGCAAAAAAACGGGGGATTCCCTGCAATATAAATCCTGAAAACTCGATCGATACTTTAAGGCTTGCCCGTCTTTATGCAGGAAGCCCTAATAATTCTCTTGAGACACTTCGCCAGCATTTTAATATCCCAGAAGAGGGTGCTCATAGAGCAATGAATGACGTTATTGTAAACGTTAAAGTATTTAAATATCTTGTTATGGACTTTCGGTCAAAAAAAGAAATGATGACTCGATTAAAAGAGCCTATTCAGATGAAGTTAATGCCTCTAGGAAAGCATAAAGGGCTTCCATTTCGTGAGGTTCCGATCGACTATCTTAATTGGGCAGCCCACCAAGATTTCGATCAAGATCTTCTTTACTCAATTGATATTGAGCGTAAGCGTCGAAAAGGAAAGAAAAATTTTAGCCACAATCCGTTTGCTGATCTATGAAGTCAAAATAAGATTTTTGACTGGAAGTTTTGAGGGAGCAAAGGGGACTTCTTTGACATAGGTCGGAAGGGCATAGCCAGGGATCTCTTTTTGGAGGCTTTCGATTAAATTTAGCCCATCCGTTTCTTTTACATTGTAGTGCATTCCACCTGCAACAGGATCGAGCTGGTGGAGGTAATAGGGGATCACCCCATTTTCTGAAAGAAGAAGAAAAAGCTCTTTTAGTGTTTCTATATTATCATTTACTTTAGATAAAAGAACTGTTTGTGAAAGAAGAGAGACCCCACTTTTTTGTATTTTTTTTAGTGAAGCAAGAACTTCTCTATCAAGTTCATGTGGATGATTTGTGTGGATGACAAACACGATTTGTTTTTGACAACTTTCTAGTATTTGTAAAAAAGCAGGGGAGATCCGTTCAGGAATGCCAATCGGAAAGCGAGTATGGAAGCGAATAAGTCTGATATGAGAAATGGCGCTAATTTGATCAAGAAGTGAAGCAAGATATCTATCTGATAAGCTTAGCGGATCGCCGCCACTTAGGATTACTTCATGAATAGAGGAATCTTTTTCAATGTATGCAATTTCATTTTCAAGGGGAGCTGAATAGGTGCTATAGGGAAAATTTTGTCGAAAGCAAAACCTGCAATTCATAGTACAAGCGCCTGTTGTAACAAGAAGAACGCGCCCTTTATATTTATGTAAAAGTTTAGAGCAGCCGATAGGAGGCTCTTCCTGATTCGGATTTAGCGTAAAATTTGGGTGGGATATCGATTCTTCTTTTAGGGGAAGAAACTGTCTCGCAATGGGATCATCTAAACTATTTTTAGGAATTTTTTCGGCAAGACGTATTGGCAATTGCAGGGGAAATGGGCGATCCCACGCAAGAAGGGAGCGGTTTTTTTCATCCAATAAAAGAAAGTCCGCTAAGCTTTTTAGCGAATGAAAATTTTTGCTTTGTATCTTTTTCCATTCTTCCATGGGGAGAAATTATACATGGTAAAGCCTTTCCCAGCACGCAAGAAATTTTTTATAAAAATTTCTTGGATAAGATGAAGCGTTTAAGGCAGAATGGCGAAATGGGTCTAAAATAGATTCATGAGAGAAAAACACAAAAAACCATATATGGGAGTGTATACCATGGCTATAAAAAGTTCTGACAAATCTGGTAAAAGCAAACCACAAAAAAAAGAAACAGTTCAAGAGAAAAAGCCAGCAAAAGCTGAGAACAAAGCAATAAAGCCAAAGGCAAAAGGTAAATAATTTTTCTTTCTTAGATTAAAAAAAGGCTCATTCATTTTAAATGAGCCTTTTTTTATTTTAAACCCAATTGGCTGCCTATTCGATTTAAAGGAGAATATATAGATTAATCAATCGAATAGGGAAATTTTTGCAGCACTTCCTGAAAATGGGTTCCATCAGGTTTCGAAGGGACTTTTTGATCTGGATTACGAATGTCCATAAGCATTTTTCCGAACGTATTTTTTTCACCTGAAAAATAGTCGGCATCATTTGAATGAAAATCGCTTTTATTGGGGTTGAAAAGATACGCTTCGCCGGTAATTTTTAAATCGTCCATCATTTCTGGGTTTTGCTCGAATTTTGCCCGTAATACAGCCAACATCGCTTGATATCGATCATTATCTTGATGAACTATTCCTCCGTTAAGCTTGAAGACCAAGTGCCTGTTTTTTGCCCACGAATCTGGAGCGCTTTTGTCAGCTATAATTGATTTACTCAAATTAAATGCAGCTTGTCCATCTGCAGTAAAAAATTCGTTTAATTTAGATGTTGATATACCAAAAGTTTGGCATTTTTTCCATTGGAATGCGGCTTCTGCGCATTTGAAAGATTGTCCAAATACATTGATGCCCTTGGGGCAAAGGGCAAAATTTCCAAGCGTTTCTGTTGGACCGCTGTTAGAAACGCAAACAATCCCTGATTTTGCAATTTTAGTAAGAGTGTTTTTATTTAGATAAGCGCTATCATCTGATCGAAGTATCATTAGATCAAATTTTGTGTTTATTAAAGAAACTGCCTTTGGAAGATTTTTTAATATTAATGATATAGTTTGATTAAAAACATTTTTGGTTTTTTTGTTAATCAACAAATAGCTTATTATGATCGTCGCCGAAAATACTCTCGTAATATTTAAAAATTTTATAAGAAAAGTTGCAGAATGAAAAAATATCCTTAGAATAAAGGAAAGTTTTAAAGCACTTATGCCATAGCTATTTAAGATCTTTTTTCGAGCCAAGCTTTCGTCAGAGGATACGTTTAGAGATATTGGGTTATAGATTGCATTAGCTAATCCCCAAATAATTGTAAAAGAACTACTTTGTAGATGTTTTACAAAGAATTTGTAAGGGTTATTCGTAAATGGATATACTATAAGAGTTATACATGTAATAGCAGAATAGGCAACTGTTTCGACACTCGATATAATTGCAAGAAGAGCTACACCAATTTCAGTTGAAATAATCCTTTTATAATATTCCCGCTTATTTTCAGTTGATGGGTTGGTTGTTGAGTGTTCTTCAAATCCTTTAGAATTTCTCCATGTAAGGAGGTTTGTCATTAAAAAACTAGAAATGCATCTTGTTGGTTCCATTAATATTTAATTCCTGTGACATTTAATATCGAAATTATATCGTTTTTGTTATTTTTTTAATAATGTTAAATTAATTCATTTGCACTAAAGAAACGGAAATTTAAAAAAGTAAATATTTTTAATAATATGCTTATTTCAAAACTAAAATTTTTGAATATACTTCTCTGCCAAAAATGGTGCAGAGCGAAGTGAAATTTGAAATGGTGAAAGAGCTAGAAGACGAAAAATTTCGTCGTTTAGCTGGCATAAAACGAACTACATTTGACAAGATGATATTAATTTTAGAACAATCTAATAAAGATAAGAAAATTAAGGGTGAAAGGGAGGGCAATTGCATGAAGAAATTTTTATATAGTCATTAACACGCCTAAAACCCGATGACTAGAACTATGCTAAAGAGGATCTATGATTTAATGGGGGCTTTGTAAACATCCTCTCAGAGGGGGTTTTTTAAAGAGTAATGAGATCGGGGGTAGGGGAGTCTATGGTTTCACGTGAGAGGGAGGCTCCAAGACTTATCAGTTTTTCATCAATTGCTTCATAGCCGCGGTCAAGAAATTGAAGGTTAGATAGAGTGGACTCATCTTTGGCTGTTAGAGCAGCCATAACGTATGCAAAACCGGCGCGTAGATCGGGAATTTCAATATGCATTCCATGGAGTTTTTTAGGCCCTTTAACAACTGCTGAATGATGAAAATTTTTTCCTGCAAAGCGGCAGGATTTGCCCCCTAAGCACTGAGTGAAAAGTTCAATATCAGCGCCCATTTCTTTTAATGTTTCTGTGTAGCCAAATCGATTTTCATAGACTGTTTCATGAACAACACTTGAGCCATTTGCTTGGGTAAGAAGAACAACAAAGGGTTGTTGCCAATCAGTTTGAAATCCTGGGTGGACATCTGTTTCTATATGAAGGCCTCCTTTTAAAGCTCCCTTATAAAAAAACTCAATTCCTTCTCGATACACTTTAAAGCCACCACCAAGCTCTCTTATTTTATTAAGAAAGGTGATCATGTGTTCTTGTTTGGCTCCTTGCACATAAACTCGCCCACGAGTGCTAATCGCAGCCATCCCATACGATGCAGCCTCCAGTCTATCAGGAACAACATAATGCTCTACTTCATAAAATTCTTTTGTCTCGTCAATGCAGATCGTTCTGTTGGGTTCTATGACGATATTGACTCCATATTTTTGTAGAAAAAGGATTAGATCAATCACCTCTGGTTCTATTGCAGCATTACGTATAATTGTGCTTCCTTTAGCGCGACAAGCAGCAAGTATTGTATTTTCAGTAGCCCCAACAGATGGATAAGGAAGATCAATTACAGTCCCCTTTAACCCCTTATGTGACTGTGCAAAGTATGCTCCATCTTTCTTCATTTCTCTGTATTCAATCTCAGCACCAAGTGAGCGAAGAGCGTCGATGTGAAATGTTACAGGTCGTTTACCAATTTTACATCCCCCAACTGTCGGAACGACGATATCTTCATCTGTACGTCCAAGGAGTGCGCCGATGATTAAAATAGGAATACGATTTCCCCCTGAAAAGCGCTGCGGTACGTAGGTAGTTTTTAAATGGGGAGTGATTGCTTCAAGGCGTCTTGCTTTTCTATCCCAATTCACTTGCATTCCAATTTCTTGGCATAGGTCTACAGTAATTTCTACTTCTGTAATATTGGGAACGTTGTGAAAAACACAAAGCTTATCTGATAAAAGGGAGGCGACAAGCATCTTTGTAATCGCATTTTTTGCTCCTGGGATAATTACTTCCCCTTTTAATGAAGCGCCACCTTTTATTCTCATTAGTCTCATTTTTTTATTCTAATATATATTTTAGTTCTTTCAAAGAAAGAATAGGAATTCCTGGAGATTCTTTTCCAAAATGAAAAACTAAACGGTTGGGAGGATTTAATTTTTCGAAGAGTTTTCTTGCTGCAAATCCAAGCGTTTTTCTTGCATTGATTTCACAAATGGGTTGTAGGATTTTTTCGTTGTAGATAAATGCATCCACTCCAAAATTTCCAAAAAATCCATTTAATTTTGAAGCTGCGGAATGAACAGCAGATAGATGCTTTTGGAAATAGGGGAAAAAAGGGCCAAAAATATCTTCTTCATTGCCTGTCACGCACCCTTCATAGCGCCCTTTTTCTGAAATTTTTTGAATGGTCGCTCCAATATAAGTAAGTTCTTGGCTTTTAGAGAGGATCCATTGTGTGCTAAAATCTAAACACCGTTTTACCCAACGTTCAGCAAGTACTGGATAGGGAAGATTTGTTGGTTTAAAAAGATGACCTCTTCCACTAAAGTCGTAGAATTTTTTAAATACATAAGGGGGTGGGGTTAAAGCAAGCCAATCTTTAAGCTCTTTTTCATTTGTGATGATCGAAGATCCCGGAAGAGGGGAAAGTTCATGCGCGAAAGCTTTCGATTGGATTTTTTTTACAATCTCCAATTCAGGGATTTCATACTTTAGGTGGTGTTTTTTCGCATATTCTAAAATAAGTTTTGAAGGCCCCCATGAATTGATTGTTTGCCCTTTTATTGGGGGTGTTGGAAAAACGGTGTCACCTTCGTTCGCCCAAATTTTAGGAAGTTCTAAGAAAGGAAGATATCGTTTGCGAAAAGAATGTTCTAAAGGGCCTTGGATAATCCCTCCGAGTTCTTCTTCAAAGTGAATATTGCAAATATGATGGGTCACAACGATCTTTTATAAAATGGCTCGGTAATATATGAAAAGAAAATATGCAGATTAGAACTCGTATTTTCATTTTTGTTGGTGGGTTTTTCCTATCGACTATGATCGTGGTAAGTTTCATTCGTATTTTAGAAATGAAAAGAAGTTTAATGGCTGCAAAAAATCAGGTGGAAAAGGGAATTGAAGAGATTAATGTAGAAAAAAAAGATCGTATTTTAAATTTTCTAGTCTCTTCCGTTGTTAGTGAGGAAGTGCAAATAGAAGCGCTTTTTTCTAGTATAAAGAAAAATGAAAGATTAAAACAAAGATATACCCCTGGAAAAATAAATTATCAAGATAACGATTGGGACAATGCAAATCTTTTAATGCGTACTTACCCGTGGATTGATTTTATTCAAACAACAGATCAAAAAAAATTGACTTCCAGAATAGAGTCAATGCCCCCTTTTTTAAAAGAGTTTAAACGAATTGTAGTTCATGAAAATTTGAATATTATTATAGAAAATAATTACACAGAATCTTCAATTGCTTACATAGGAGTTCCTTATTGGTCGAATCAAGATATTCAGAAATCTTTTTATG
>JBIIKD010000139.1:0-3850 GCA_044233345.1 Chlamydiia bacterium | reverse complement strand
ACTCATTAAATAATCCAGATAAAAATTATTGGTTGTTATTTACGATTGATCAAATTTTATCAATGGATCCTAGTCAATTGAAGGGGAATTTTAAGGGTCAAATAGATTTAGATCCTTCAGAGCCAGTAATTGCTTTAACAATTAAAAACACAAAAGAGTTATTGCAAACTACTATTTTTTCTATTGACGTTACAAAAAAAGAGCTTTTAAAACATCCAGAATTGATAGAAATATTGCAATCTCCCCAAATGATTACAAAATGGATGCAAGAAAAAGGGATAGAATTTTCATGGCAAAAGAAAACACTAGTAGAAAGTTGTAAAAGTTATCTTTGTAGTTTATTTAAAAATAAAATAGATCTTACTGGTGGTGAATTGATTGATCAGTATGAACAAAAATTATTCATCGGACAACTTACAATTTTGGCAGGAACTGGAGTTTGGAAATTTGATCCATTACAAAATTCAGCTCCAAAAGGAATTGTCTCTTTCCCTAGGAATGAAATTTTGTCTCCTTTAGGAGATTCTAATCAAGGATCTGGGGTTTTTGGAAAAGACTCCCTTTTCGATAATCCTATTGCCATCAATTATGATTGCGCAATCGATCAAAATGTAGATTTTACAGATACCTGCATTTCTAAAGATTTAAATGTTTATGTAACTGAAAATTTAAAATCAATTTATCTTATCAACACTCTTATTTTTTCAAATCCCAAAGAAGATATTGAAGGAACATTGTCAATAGGTATAGATATTATGCCAATTTTTAAAAAAATTAGCTTAATTTCTAATTGCGCGCTCTTTTTTCTAACGGAAGAAAAAAAAGTTCTTTATATCAATTCTGATGGAATTTTTGAAAATCTTAGCGAATGGAATCAAAATGATTTAGAAGATTTATTAAAAAAAGAAACAGGAGTGATAAGAAACAAAAAGGGAGAGGAGTATCTTTTTTTCCATCTTATTTCTTTAGTTGAAGGTGGAGGAACGTTATATATTGTTGAATTGAAAGATAGTGGATTAAAAATGGAGGAACGACTAAATCAAGAGGCTTCTTTTTTATCTCATGAAATCACAATACAGCAGCTTATTATAACAGCAGTTTCTGCGATTTTAATTTTATTGATTCAAGATCGAATTATTAGAAAAATTGTAAATCCTTTAAGAAAGCTTTCTTTGGGAATTTCTCAAGTCTCTGCAGCACAATATGGAGAAATTTTAATTCCTGAAGAGGGAAGAGATGCAAAAGATGAAATCGGGGTATTGCTTAGAGCCTTTATACAGATGATAGAAGATTTAAAAAAAGGGGAGCAAGTTCGAGGGATACTAGATAAAGTTGTTTCTAAAAAGATTGCAGAAAAAATTATTCGGGAAGGGGTCAAGCTTGGTGGAGAAATTAGAGAAGTAACAATTTTATTTAGCGATATACGAAGTTTTACAGCAATTACGCAAAATATGGATCCACAAGATGTTTTGGATATGCTAAACGATTGCCTTACGATTCTTACAAAAGCTGTTGATGATTTTGAAGGGGTGATTGATAAATATGTTGGAGATGAGGTAATGGCTCTTTTTGGAGCCCCAGTGGAAACAAAACAATCAGCTTTAAGAGCTGTTCAATGCGCTAAATCGATGAGAGAAGTGATGCGGGAATGGAATCGGCAAAGAAAGGAATCAGGCCTTGTTTGCTTACAGATTGGGATAGGAATTCATACTGGAAGGGTTATAGCTGGAAATGTGGGAGCAGAAAGTCACCCAAGTTATACCGTTCTTGGACATAATGTAAATCTTGCATCACGCCTTTGCTCCCAGGCAGAAGGAATGGAAATTCTAATCACTAAAGAAGTGCTAGAATCTCCTCAAGTGCGTGAAAATATTGAGGTAGAAGCTCTAGCTCCCCTTACCGTAAAAGGGATCACTGAACCCATCAAGGCTTACCGCGTTCTTTAAAAACCAATTGGCAGCCCAAAGTTTTCCCTCTATTTTGAAGAAAAAGTTCTTTTTATTAACATTGAAAATATTTTATTTTGAACAGCTTTACATAAGTTTATTTTCTAAACAGGCTTAATATCCAAAGGAGCTTCCACTATAGGGGGGATTCGGTATTCAGGTGGGATGCTTTTGTGAATTTCACAAAATTATCGAATCCTTGTTTCTGTTATAGGTCTCATAGCTCTTTCTTGTAAAATTGCTTTTTTTGCAACAATTCTAATCTAATTTGGTGTAAAAAATGGGCTCTTTTGAAACTAAAAAATTAATTGCCATTTTCAGGGGAAAATAAAAAAAAGCAATTCGTCAATCATGAGGGATGTGTTATAGTATTTTAAAAATTGGATGCAGTAATGGTGTTATGGTTTATGTCTGGGGCAGTAGTTCTTTGGATCGGAGCCTTTGTTTATTGGTGCTCTCTTAGAAAAGCCTACAGTGAAATGGCAGGACGGGCTATGGCATTTTCGAAAGGGATAGATGTTTTACGAAGAGAGAAGCGGGTCCTTTTAGAGAATTTGGATGAAGGGGCAGTCATCGCCAATAGCAGTGGAAAAATCACCTACATTAATCTAAAAGCGGAGAGTTTACTTCGAGCAAGCAATGAACATTTTTTGGGAAAAAATTTTTTTGAGGTTTCTGTTTCATCAGAGCTTTGGAAAAATTGCCTAGGACTGGTCTTCCAGGCAATAAAATGTAAAGAAAGGGTGCATACATTTTTAACCCTTTCAGAAAAAGAAAAAATATATCTTCAGCTGATTGCTGTTCCAACAGAAGAGGGCGATGGTGTGGTGCTTCTTATGCAAGATCGTTCGAATCAACAGAAAATTTTGGAGATGGGAAAAGACTTTATTGCGAATGCATCGCATGAATTAAAAACACCCGTTACGATTATTCGTGGATTTGCAGAGACATTAAAAGATCTTCCAGAAGTTTCTGAAGCAATGTATGAGTCTATTTTAGAAAAAATTATTCGCAATTGTGAGCGAATGGAATCTCTTGTAAAAAACCTTCTTACCATTTCAGATCTTGAAAATGGATCTAAAGAACATATGCAAGAATGTGACCTCATTCAAGCTGTTGAAGAGAGTTGTAATCAATGTATTACCGCTTTTCCTGATTGTAAAATTGAGCAGTTTTTTAATGAAGAGAGTGTATACATTTGGGGAGATGCTTATCTTCTTGAACTTGCTCTATTTAATATTTTAAAAAATGCCGTTCGGTATTCTTTAAAGCCTGCACATATTAAAGTTACCATCAATGTAAAAGAAACAGAGGTGGATATTCACATTGAAGATCGGGGAATTGGAATTCCATCGCAAGATATTGATCAGATTTTTGATCGCTTTTTTACAGTTGATAAAACTCACTCGAGGCGCCTTGGTGGAGCAGGCCTTGGCCTATCGATTGTAAAAGTGATTATGCAGCGGCATGATGGGAAAATTTCAGTTAAGTCCAAAGAAGGTCAGGGGACTACTTTTCATCTTTCATTTCAGCGACTATAGTAGAGTTGTTTTCGAGCTATTTTATTTGATGCTAGAAAGCTCAACGATGATCCCAGAGGTTTTGTCAAAGCCTTGGGTGGTCATTAAAGATTTTTTTATTCCATTCATTTGAATCAGTTTTTTGTGGGAGGTGAGGGTGTGTTTGGCAAGAATATTGTCTAAAGAGTTTTCTTCAAGGGAAAGAGGTTTTTTCCCGTTTAAGTAATTTTCATATTCTAGTTCAAGGATTTCTTCAGTTGCCTCTTGACCTAGGTAGGCGATGAGTATCGGGGTAGAGGCTTTATTAAAGCAGATAGGGCTACGTTGTTTATTGGGATGGATCATAAGAAGGCTCGATAGAGGTGGCCAGCCATCTTTTTTTTG
>JBIIKD010000154.1:0-3463 GCA_044233345.1 Chlamydiia bacterium | reverse complement strand
ATCTGCGGCAGCGGTCTTTGAATAATTGGCTCTCGCCAAGGGGAAATACCCTTGGCTTCGCTTCAATTATTCAAATCCCATCTGCCTCGATGACGTCTGAAGATGAAATAGGTAGCCAATTGGGTTTAAAGGACTAAAAACAGGTTTTTTTTTCTTTTTTAATGTGGAGAAGGTAGGTGACTGGCTTGGGTTTTGCGCTTTTTTTGTTTTTAGGGGTAAGGGCAATTTCGATAGAGATAAGTTTATTAGAAATCGATGGTTCTTCTATATTGGGATAGCAATTTTTAACAAGGCAGTGGGCATTGTAAGGGTAGGTTCCAAGATCCCCGAGATTGACTGTATAGCGCCCGAGGGACAGGATTGAACCTTCAGAGGAAATATCTTCAAAAGAGAGGTGTTTATTTAGATCAGAAATAAGATCAAAGAAGACATTTTCAAAGGTGCGTTCGAGTTCTCTTTGTTGTAAAAGAAGAAGCTCTTGCTTGTATACTTTTGCAGGGTGGGAAAGGAGGGGAAAGGCTGCAATAGAAATAAGAGTGATTGCTAGGAGCACTTCAATGAGAACAAAAGATTTTTTTGTGATCTTCATAAATCGAGTTTGATGGGTATGAAATCTAAATAGTCAGCAGCGGTACAAAAGTACTTCACATTCCCAACTGTAAAATTGACAGGGGCATCTTTATGAAGGTTATGTAGATGGCCAAAAAGGCAAATCTCTATGTTGTTTTGTTCTAGTATAGCAGTTACTTCTGTTTCTTTGTGTAAAGACCCTGTGGGGGGATAGTGAACCATCACAACTTTATGTTTTGCTGCGGTATTCATAGAATGAATACTAAGCTTTAGTCTCTCAAGTTCCCCTTTAAAGATCTTTTCATCATGCTTATCTTCTTCAGGTGTTTCTGGTTTTTTATGGATGTGCACTTTGGGGAAGGAATGAAATTCTATATGAGGAGTATAACTAATCTCTTTACTTTCCCAAAGACGACTTCCGCCAATTGTTACATCGTGCCAGGTAAAAGCATCGTTATAAATAAGGTGAATCGACTTAGGAAGGACACCCTTAACTTTTGATTTACTTTTCCACCAGAGGTCGTGGTTTCCTTTAATCATTACTTTAGTGCCAGGAAGGCGATCAATCCACTCTAGATCTTTAATTGCATCTTCTAAATGTAGCGCCCAAGAGATATCTCCCGCAATCAATACGAGGTCTTCTTCTTTAATCAAGGTGCGCCAATTTTTTTCTATCTTTTCATGATGACGTGTCCATTTTTCCCCAAAAACATCCATTTCTTTGCCTACAACGCCAAAGGAAAGATGTAGATCAGCGATTGCCCAAACTGAGCCTCGAATCTGCGGTTTATCTTTGAAAGATTTTGTTTCCATACCGCTCTAGCGTAGCGAAAAGGGTGGTTTTTTTCAATCAATCCTTTATGTATAGTATACAGACAGTAATCCAAAAATTTAGAGTTTTTCACAGTTCATGTTTGAAATTTAAAACAGGCGCAACCCATTATAAAGCAGCTCCATATTAAAAATATGGGCGATTCAGTAAGGTTTAAAGATCAACATGCTGGGGTTAAAAACAAATATTCTATTGAGAGGTTTATATATGCTAAAGGGTATTGAAAAATGGATTTAGTAAGGAAACCTGCCTTTACATACGCACAAATCGCGCCTCAAAACAGACCCGGTATCAAAGAGCAAAGTAGAGGTGTGATCAAGGAATATCACCCTTGGCTTCAAAGCTCAGCTGGTATCTTGCTTGTTTCTCTTACGCGCTTAGAGCAAATAGGTAGCCAATTGGGTTTTAAATTCGTTGATTAAGAGAGCTATTGAGAAATAGAAAGGCGATAGTTTGTTGGGATATGCGCGCCTGCTTTTACAATGATAATTCCGTCGCGAATGGCGATCATATCACTGTCGAACTCTTGGATCTTTTCAGAATTGACTAAATGAACCCCACTTTCAATTTGACATCCCTCATCAAGAATGGCTCCTTGAATAAGGCAATTTTCGCCAATCCGGGTTGGGGAGTGCTCTGATTGAGGTGACCATCCAATAATGACAGAGTCATTTAGTTTGGTTCCCTTCCCAATAAAAGTTTTCATTCCGACCATGCTGTGGGTCACTTCGCTGGCTTGAATAATCGATCCATCACAAATAATTGCTTGAGAGACATTCTCTCCTTCAATTCTTGCAGAAGGAAGGGATGTGCTTTGAGAGTAAATGGGACGATTTTCATTGTAAAAATCTAAACAACAAGAATTTGTTGTTAGTTTTAAATTTGCATTATAATAGGACTGGATCGTTCCAATATCTTCCCAATAACCATCGAAAATATAAGCAAACGTTTTTCCTTTTTTTAATTGAGTGGGTATTAAATGTTTGCCAAAGTCATCTCTATTATCTTGATAAAGAAGATCAATCAGTGCTTTCCGTTTAAAAATGTAAATGCCCATTGATCCTAAAAAAGAAAGATCAGAGAGAGCGTTGTGTTTGGCCGCAATTTCTGGCGCAAGGGCAAATTTTAAAAGTGTTTGAGGGTCTTGTGGCTTTTCAAAAAAATCAGTGATTTCAAAAGAAGGGTGGATCTTCATGACACCCATACGCTTAGCTTCATTTTGGTTAATCGGAATGGTCGCAATTGTTAAATCAGCATCTTTTTCCTTAGCAAATTGCAAAAACTCATTTAGGTTCATGTTGTAAAGTTGATCTCCTGAAAGGATAATAAAGTATTCGGCGGGATGTTTTAAAAGAGTTTTCAGGTTTTTTCTCACTGCATCTGCAGTTCCTTGATACCAAATGTTTTGTTCTTCTGTTTTTTTAGGGCTAAGAATTTTAAGATTGGCTCCTAAAAGCTTTAAATCTCCATAGGTATTGATTAAATAGTTGTTTAGAGAATCAGCTAGAAATTGAGAAAGGATAAAAATGTCTTTATATCTCGCATTGATTGCATTCGAAATAGCAATGTCGATAATTCGATAACGACCAGCAAAATTCACTGCAGGCTTGCAGCGCATTTGTGTAAGGGGTTGAAGTCTACGCCCTTCACCTCCAGCTAGAATGATAGTTGCCACTTCAGAATTAGAAATTGATTGATTTAACAAATTCTATCTCAATTATATTTTAATTTAAAAACTAACATATATTTCTATAATTAATTACTTTCAATATATATTTAAATAATTCGATTTAATTGGCTCCCCACCCTTCGGGCCAGCAGATTTATAGTTGATTAAATTTTAATCAATAATATGGTGTTTTTGATCTCTTACAAATTTTAGGGAGATACAAATGGCTAAACCATATTTTATGGATCTAAGAGAACAAGGTTTTAAACCCAATTGGCTACCTATTCGCTCTAAGCGCGTGAGCGAAACAAGCAAGATACAAGCTGAGCTTTGAAGCCAAGGGTATTCCCCCTTGGCGAGAAGCAAAGCGAAGTAGATTGTTTGTTGCAGCT
>JBIIKD010000153.1:0-3468 GCA_044233345.1 Chlamydiia bacterium | reverse complement strand
CCTTAGATGAACTACACAAAAGAGCCCCTTCTGAACTTCTTCTTTCAC
This sequence comes from Chlamydiia bacterium, assembly GCA_044233345.1. Lineage (GTDB taxonomy): Bacteria > Chlamydiota > Chlamydiia > Chlamydiales > 2-12-FULL-49-11 > JBIIKD01. The sequence continues at coordinate 3,420 of JBIIKD010000153.1, read as the reverse complement.
AGAAATTTTATAAAGAAAATAAAGAAGCCCTAGACCTTTTAAAAGAAGATTTATCCATCCGTCTTACAATAAAAGAAGATTGGCATTTTGACTACCGTTCTACACACAATTTTCTTGCCTCTCACTTTCAAGTGCACTCTCTAGATACTTTTGGGCTCAAGGGAATGGTCTCTTCAATCAATGCAGCGGGAGTTCTTTTAACCCATATCTCTGACGATTTAAACCAAAAAATTGATCACATTGATCATATCGGGAAAGACTGCCTCTCTAACTACTTGCTTATCGATCAAACAACAGAAACTCATCTCAATATTCTCGGCCTTATGAAAGGAGAAGAAAAAACAAGCCTTCTCCAATTAATCGATTATACCTCCACTCCTATGGGTGGAAGGTGCTTAAAAAAATGGCTAGCTCATCCTTTAAATAATCCTGCCGAAATTTCTCTAAGGGCAGATGGCATTGGTGAGCTCATGGTTCACAGCCATCTTTTTGAAGAACTTTTATCTTCCATTAAAGACTTAGAACGTTTAATCACTCGAGTAAAATTAGAAATAGCAAGCCCTAGAGACCTTTTAGCACTAGCAAGCTCCTTGGATGCACTTCCGAAACTATATTTGGCTATAAAAGAGCTCCATTCTCCAATTTTCTTTTCTATTCTTTCTTCTTTTATCAATTTTTCTCCCTTAGTTCAAAAAATTGAATCTTCTATTTGCGAATCTCCACCCGTTCGATTAACAGAAGGAGGGATTTTCAAGAGAGGATATTCAAAAGAATTAGATGAAATTTTAAATCTAAAAGAAGGAAATGATGCGTGGCTTAACGACTATCAATCGGGATTACGTGAAGAAACAGGGATCAAAACTCTTAAAGTAAACTATAGCCGCGCCTTTGGATATTTTATAGAAGTCACCCGGATGCAATCTCAAAAAATGCCAAAAGAGTTCGATCGCAAACAAACTCTCGTCAATGCAGAAAGATTTATATCTCCAGTATTAAAAGAATATGAATCAAAAATTTTAAGCGCTGAAGAGAGACTTTTTTCTCTTGAATATGAGCTTTTTCTCTCTTTACGTAGAGAAATTAAAGAATACAGCGATGCGATCTTTTTCCTTTCTTCTCAAATTGCTATTCTGGACTGCCTTACATCTCTTACAAGACTTGCAAAAGAGCACAATTATAAAAGACCCACTGTCGACGGTAGTGATCAAATTGAAATTGAGGGGGGGCGCCACCCAATTATTGAAACGACCGTTCCTGATCAATCCTTTGTTCCCAATAATACACTCCTTGACTGCAAAGAAAACACCCTCCTTCTTTTAACTGGGCCCAACATGGCCGGTAAATCAACTTATATGCGCCAAGTGGCTCTTATTGTAATACTTGCGCAAATAGGCAGTTTTGTGCCTGCAAAAAGAGCTCATATTGGAGTAATTGATAAACTTTTTAGCCGCATAGGGGCAAGCGATAATCTAGCTCGAGGTCAATCTACCTTCATGGTCGAAATGACAGAAACAGCAAATATTCTCCATAACGCAACTCCTAAATCGCTCATTATTTTAGATGAAATTGGAAGAGGAACAAGCACCTATGATGGGATATCTATCGCTTTTGCGGTAGCAAAACATATCCTAACACAAATCGGGGCTAAAACTCTTTTTGCGACACACTACCCAGAAATAACAAAACTCCAAGGAGAACTTCCTGGAGTCAAAAACTTCAAAGTCGCTGTACAAGAAAATGAAGACGGAATTCTTTTTCTTCATAAAATCATTCCAGGACAAGCAGATAAAAGCTATGGAATCCATGTAGCCAAACTTGCAGGGCTTCCCCTTTCTGTTATTCATCAAGCATCCTCTATGCTAAAAGAATTAGAATCTTCCTCGCCTAAAGGGAAAAAAAATCAACCAAAAAAAAACGATCAATTTCTCCTTTTTTTAACCCCTGATCATGATGAAGAAATTCTTGGTGAAATTCGTAAATTAGATACCAATAAACTGACTCCCATAGAAGCTTTGCAAAAGATTGCTAATTGGAACGTCCTCTTAAATTCATAAATATTCCAGATCAGCCCGGCGTCTACATTATGAAAAGTAGCACAGGGCAAATTCTCTATATTGGGAAAGCTAAAGTTCTTTCTGAACGCGTAAAAAACTATTTTCAAAAAAGCGGGGATAATCGAGAAATGATTCCCTACTTAATTAAACAAGTAACAGATATTGAGACTATTGTTACTTTTACAGAAAAAGAAGCTCTCCTTTTAGAACACTCTCTCATAAAAAAATATAAACCAAAATACAACATCCTTCTAAAAGATGATAAAGCCTATCTATCTATCATGATCAATCAAAAAGAAAAATGGCCCAAGATTGAACTTGTTCGATATAAGGGAAAAGAAGACTCGAACAAGCTCTATTTTGGCCCTTATACAAGTGCCCTTGCAGCTCGCCAAACCTATGAAATTCTCACAAAAACATTCCCTTTACGGCAATGTAGTGACCGTGAATTACATAGCCGAAAAAGACCCTGCCTTCTCTATTCCATCAAACGCTGCATAGCACCTTGCGTAAATAAATGTACCCCAGCTGAATACAAAGAGGTTGTCAATCAGACTGTTCTCTTTTTAAAAGGAAAAAACACACAAGTAATCAAAGCTCTTTTAGCACAAATGGAAAAAGCCTCCCTTTCCATGCATTATGAAAAGGCAGCAGCCATTTTACGCACTGTTCGACAAATCGAAGAAATCACTTCTAACAAAGACCTTCCGATTTATTCTAAAACTGCCGATTGCGACGCCATTTCTTTTATTGGGAAAGGCAACTACATTCTTGTTGTGGTTCTTTTATTTCGGGAAGGAAAACTGATTAGTTCTGAACATTATGATTTTTCGCAAGTTGTACCGAACCCTGAAGAATTTCTTACCTCTTTTCTTATGCAATATTATAAAGAACGAAAAGCACCTTTCGAGGTGCTCCTTCCAATTCCCCTCTCTGATCAATTTTCTTTAGAAGAAATTCTTCAAACAAAGCTTCTTTTTCCTCAAACAGGAGAGAAAAAAGGGCTTATCGATCTAGCCCATCAAAATGCAAAAGCCCTTTTTGAACAAGAACAAAATTCTCAAATAAACCAAGAAGATCTCCTCCTTCAGCTCCAAGACGTGTGCTCTTTAACTCGCTTGCCGAGCAGAATTGAATGTTTCGATACCTCGAATACCGCTCAATCTCAGCCAGTTGCCAGCATGGTTGTCTTTATCGATGGAATCAAATCCCCAAAACATTACCGCCTTTATAAAATCAGAGAGAAAACTAAGGCAGATGACTATAGCGCACTAACAGAAGTCCTCCAACGCCGTTTAAAGCGAGCCAAAGAAGAAAAGCTCCTACCTGATCTTCTCATAATTGATGGTGGGAAAGGGCAACTAAA
>JBIIKD010000027.1:0-13769 GCA_044233345.1 Chlamydiia bacterium | reverse complement strand
GGGCTGATCTTTTCCATAGCTATTTACGTTTTGTCCAAGAAGGGTGATTTCTTTATATCCTTCAGAAGCGAGTTTTCTGATCTCTTCTTCGATGCTTTCTGGGGGTCTTGAGACCTCTTGACCTCTTGTGTAAGGAACAACGCAATAGGTGCAATATTTATCGCAGCCACGAATAATTGAAACATGTGCTTTGGTTTTATCTGTTCTAATAGCGGCCAAATAATCGAGATTTTCTTCGAATTCTTTATCTACACGAATGGTCTGTCTTCCTGTTGACACTACATCGTCTAAAATTTCGCCTAGATCTGTGATATTATTTGTGCCGAGAACAAAGTCTACGTGGGGGAGCTTTCTGAAAATAGATTCTTTTTTTGCCATCGCCATGCATCCAGTAACTCCAATCATTTGGCGACGTTTAGAGGAGCGTCCAATTTGTCCAATTTTTCCGAACACCTTTCTTTCAGCGAGATCTCGAATAGAGCAGGTATTAAAAATTAAAAGATCTGCTTCATTTTCGTCAAAAGTTTGTTTTAATCCCCGTTTTACTAGCTGTCCTACCATAATATCGCTATCAAGTTCATTCATTTGGCAGCCATAGGTGCGAATAAAGAAAGATGAGGGCTTTTTCATAAAAATTCCTTACAAGATTGTGCGTTAGCCTAGTATTCTAAAAAAAAAGCACAGATTAAGCAAGAAATCAATCAAGTTTGGATAAAATTCCTCTTGGCAAATAAGGCTTCTCTATGTATCCTACTCATAATTTTATTAGGAAAGGGAAGGAAAATGGCTGAATTCTTTAAACAACCAACGAAGTTTTTCTCAAATGGTCGAAGCAATATGGATTGGTATCTTTTCGACGCAAAAGGAAAAACATTAGGACGCCTTGCCTCTGAAATTGCAAAAGTGCTCAGGGGAAAACATACACCGCAATACACGCCAAATGCAGACCTTGGGGATGGAGTTATTGTTATCAACGCAAAAGAAATATTTGTTTCTGGTGCTAAAGAAGGACAAAAGATATATATTCACCATAGCGGATACATTGGTGGTCTTAAAGAGATTCCTTATGCAAGAGTCAAAGAAAGACATCCAGAAAGAATCATTGAACGCGCTGTTAAAGGAATGATGCCAAAGAATAAGCTAGGGCGGGCGATGTTTAAGAAATTACGTGTATTTGCAGGAAATGAGCATGATATGCAGGCACAAAAACCGATTACGGTTGCAATCTAGAGGATAAAATATGAAAAAGGCTGCGAACATCTCTAATGGGACTGGAAGAAGAAAAACTGCGGTTGCAAGAGTCCATATGAGAAAAGGTTCTGGGAAAATTCAAGTAAATGGCAAAGAAATGGAGAAGTATTTCACTCTTCCATTACAGCAAGCAATTATCAGATCACCAGGCAAAATATGTGCAATAGAATCTACACATGATTTCGTTGTTACAGTCCGAGGTGGTGGATTAGAAGGGCAAGCGGTAGCTATAAGACATGGTATTTCCCGTGCATTAGTTAAATTGGATACAGACAATAGACCTCCACTTAAAGAGCCAGGCTTTTTAACAAGAGACCCACGACGTCGCGAAAGAAAGAAATACGGACGACCAGGCGCTCGAAAGTCTTTCCAATTCTCAAAACGTTAAAAGACGTTTATTTACTACTCCAGAGTATAGCATCAGGGTTAAACAGTTGTTTAACTCTGTTTTTTTATTTAAAACCCAATTGGCTACCTATTTCATCTTCAGACATCATCGAGGTAGGTGGGTTTTGAATAATTGAAGAGAAGCCAAGGGTGTTTCCTCTTGGCGAGAGCCAATTGGGTTTAAAGGTATTTTGTTCGAAGATAGGTTGTGTAAGGATCAGAGGAAAAAGATTTTCCGACGGCATTTTCGATGAGTTGAAGAGGAGGGTATTGCCGACCAAATTGGTATATTTTACTTTTCATAAAATCGACAAGAAAAGAAAAGTTTCCAGCGGAAACTTTATGCTCCCAATCAGAGTGAGTTTTTATCATAGCTTGGTAAAGTGATCCTGCATAAAGATTCCCAAGAGCATAAGAGGGAAAATAGCCAAAAAAAGCCATAGACCAATGAACGTCTTGAAGGCATCCTTCCCCATCGTTTTTTGGTGTAATACCTAAATACTCTCGCATTTTTGTATTCCACAACTCTGGAATTTGTTTAGCTTCAATTGAGCCATCTATTAATCCTTTTTCAAGTTCATAACGCAAAACTATATGAATATTGTAGGTGACTTCATCAGCAAAGATTCTAATCAAAGAGGGTTTTACTGTATTAACCGCTTGATATAGTTCGTTCATAGAAAGAGAGTCTAGCTGAGGTGAAAAACATTTCTTTATTTCTGGATAAAAATGCTTTAAAAAGGGGAATGATTGGCCGATAAAAGTTTCATAAAAACGGGATTGACTTTCATGAATACCAAAAGATGCGGGTTGTCCAAGGGGATTGCCGAACTCTTCGTAGGGGAGATTGTTTTCATAAAGAGCGTGACCACATTCATGAATGGAAGCGTAAAAGGCTTTTGTAAAATCATCATCATGATATTTTGTGGTAATTCTGATATCATGTGGGGAAAAACTTTGGCAAAAAGGGTGAGCAGTTTCAGCAAGATGGTAATATTCTTTTGCGAGTCCTAGTTTTTCTACTACTGATTTTGAAAGATCTTTTTGAGAAAGAATGGGGTAATATCCTTTTAATTCTATCTGATCTCCTCGTTTTTCTTTTCGAGAAAGTTCTTCAAGAATTGCAATAAGCTCTTTTTTTAAAGGGGTGAAAATTGCATCTATTTTGGCAACTGTCATTCCTTGTTCATATTGGTCGAGAAGCGCATCGTAGGGGTGTTTAACAAAGCCCAAGTGCTCCGCTTTTTTTTGAGATAAAGCGATTACTTTTTTTAAGTGAGGAAGGAACTCTTTAAAAGAGTTGTTTTTTCGTGCATTCTTCCACGCATCTACGCTTTCAGTTATGATTTCTGCGCTTTTTTTCACAAAAGATCCAGGGATCTTCGATTTTTCAAGGTAATCTTTTCTCATTTCTCTAAGAGCTGACTGCTGTCGTAGTGAAAGATCCTGACATAAAATAGCGCCAGAATCTAAATTAATTAATTCAGAGAGATTTTTTTCATATGTTTTGCTTGTCATATGTTTATGAAAAGATTCATGCATGAGTTTATTTTGTTGAGCGCGTAAATCTAATCCTTTTAAAGGAAGATTTACTTCTTGATCCCATTCCAGTAAATGGCTCGTAGATTGAAGTAATCCCCCGACTTTGCAATGCTCGCAAAGTTTATTAAAAAGAACAGAAGATGAGTTTTTTCCCATATAAACAAAAGCTCCAAATTTAAATCATTTTGTGTCTAAGAGCGAAAGATATCATATTTTACAAAAGCGATAAAAGAAAAAGAAAGAAAGGAGAGCGGGGATTATAATAAATGAAGTTAAAGGAGAGACTAAGCAGGAGGCTCCAAAAAGAGTGGCTATTTCTGTATACCAAACGATAAAGATCCCAAGAAAAACACCAATCGTAATTGTCCAGATTAACTCAGGGTTGTGATCATCTCTAAATAAAGATGGAAGAAGAGCGATAATAATAAAAAAAGGGATAAAAGAGGTGATGATTCGACTGTAAATAGTCGTCGACAATAGGCTATTGCTAAAAGAAAAAAGGGAGCTTTTATCCTTATAGAATTTTTGTAGTAGGTTGTAGGTGCTAAGGGAGCGTAATCTTGGATGAAGCCCTTTTCGACTATAGATAAGTTCATAGGGAAATTCAAGAGATTCACCAGACTCTAGAAGTTGCATGCGCCCATTTGTATCTAATCGATATTTTTCGAAATTTTTTCCTGAATAAGTTCCAGGGGTTTTAGAATCAAAGGTTTTTGCATACCAGATATCACCATCAGTTCTTAGCCAAAATAGATCACGGGTTTGATCTTCTTCAAAGAAAAATACAATCCGAGAGCCATCGTAAAGTCTTTCAACTTCTAATCGTTTTTCTATTTTTCCTGAAAAAAGATCTACTTTTACTTCTTGCCTAGAGTCTATTGGTTTCGAAACAAAAAAAAGGGAGAGAAAAAGAAAAAAAAATACAAATCCTCCAAAATAGAAGAAGGGGCGTGAGAGCATCGATTTTTTATAACCTGAAATTTTTAAAGCTAACAGTTGATTTTGAGTTTTTAGTAAAAAAATTGTAAATTGGAGGGAAATGATTAGGGAGATAGAAAAAATTGAAAGAATATTATTATTACAAAGAGAGCAAAAATAAAAAAAAGAACTCCAGTTGGTAAATACAATCCCTTTTTTAAAGAAATAAAAAAAGTAAAGTAGACATGTGATGCTTAAGCAACTTAGAGCAAAGGTTGAAATAAGGCGATATAAGATAAATTTGTTGTAAATGGTATTCATGATAGATTGCTCGCGCCCTTAAAAAGGGAGATGTTGATTTTTGTTAAATACCATAAAAAAAGATGAGGAAGGATATATAGCAAAATTTTCCAATGTAGTTCACTTGTATTGTTTGTAGATTGTAATAGAATCGTAGAAAAGAAAAAAAGGGCAATAAGAAGAAGAATAGAGCTTTTTATTGATTTTTTCCTACATTTTTGTCCAACTGCACCTCCTATTAAGGTAAGGCTGAATGGAAAAAAAGCTAAAGAACTACGTCTTAAGAGTTCTATTCCTATTGATGTCGAATTTATGTTGAATAACATAGAAAGAGGAAGAAATTCAAGATTTTTGTCCATTTTATAAGTTAGGGAGAATGTTGGAGTAAGCTCTTGAAGATCTATTGACATGGAATCTGCATTTTCAATCAAAAGGGTATGGCGAAGGGAGCTTTCATGAACTCCTGGGGGATGGCAAATGATATTGGCTTGAATAGCATTTAGCTTCCCTTCAGGAGATATAGAAATTTCTTTTGCTTTAAAGAATAAGAGACCATTTAATATCGAATTGTTTTGAATAAGAATAAAATCGCTTGCTGTTTTCCCCGTTTCATCCAGTTCCATATCTACAAAGGATTCATAAAATCCACTAAGTTTATAATTCGAAAGAAGGGTCAGGGGGTTTACAGCGATTTCTTTAGGAGAAGAGAAAATCTGTGTTTTTACGTAAGGGAGTATTTCTGAAATAAAGGTAAACGAGAGAAAGGATAGAAGTAAAGATGCTTGAAGGAGAGGCTTTTGAATGTCTATCGAACGGATCCCAAAAGGAAGAAGAAAGCTTATTTGACCAGATAGATTTAATTGTGAAGTCGCATAAAAAGATCCCAATAAACAACAAAATCCAAAGCACATCCCGCTCATTTCAAGTAGATTTGATAAATAAACAAGAAAGATGGTTTGATAGCCAGATCCAAATTTAGCGATAGCTAAAATAGATTGAATATTCCCAGCAATCGATAGAAAAATAAAAAGAAGAAAACATAGAAAAAAGGCGAAAAAAAATTTTTTTAGTAAAACTTTCCAAATAATCGGCATAGTCTGATTTCATGCACCCATTTATCCAAATTTTGGTATCATACAGCCATGTTAGATAAAGTGCAGCAATATTTACTAAGTAGATTGAGTCAGGATAAGAGGTATCTTTTAGGCTTATCAGGGGGGCCTGATTCAATCCTTCTTTTTCACGAATTGATTGAAAGTGGACTTTTGTTTTCAGCAATATATGTAGATCATGGTATGCGAAAAGAGAGCCACTTAGAGGGAAAGAAACTACTGGAAATAGCTTCTTTTTATAAAGTTCCACTTTATATTAAAAAAATTTCAAAAATCGATTGGGAAGATGGAAATATTGAAGAGGTTTTACGAGAAAAACGGTATGTTTGTTTTCAAAATATATACACAAAGATCGAAGCTTCAGGCCTCTTGTTAGGGCATCAAAAAGATGATCAAATAGAAACTGTTCTTAAGAGGGTTTTAGAGGGTGGGGGTATAAGTGCTTTAGGGGGAATTGCCTCTGAGTCTATTCGATATGGAATGAATATTTATAGGCCCCTCCTGTCTGTTAGAAAGAAAGAAATTCTAGACTGTCTAGAAAGAAAAAATATTTCTTATTTTTTTGATCAAACCAATGAGGATGAACGGTATCTTAGAGCGCGGTTTAGAAAGACAATCATTCCTCAATTAGAAGAAGATTTTGGAAAAAGCGTTGCATCAAATATTTATCAACTTGGTGAAACGATGCAAAAAATTGGAGGGTATATCGCAAGAAATATACGTTCAGTTACAGATCGGATCATTGATCAAGAAATAGAAATATATTTAGATCCTCCCTTTCCATCAGAGTCGATTGAGTTGGAATACGTTTTAAAAGAAATGGCAAAAAGAGCAAAAATTACACTTTCTCGAGATGAAATAGAAAGAATGACAGAGATTATTCTACAAAAAAAATATGGAAAATGTTTGATCCGAAGTGGATGGAAAATTTCTTTAAAGAAAAATGGTCTTTTTTTTTTGTTCTCCAGAGAGTCAAAAAATCAAAGATAAAGAAGAAACGACAAAATGATCTTTTGACCTTTAACGGAAAAAAAAATACAATCGTTACCTCAGGTTTCCATAGTCTTAAGGATAGATTTATTTATGGTTTTTTTAAAACTTCTTGTTTTAGATTGTTAATAAATGTAATAAATAAATGTAAGACGGGTTACTAAATTTATTATATAGGTTGTTTTATTTAATTATGAAAAATGATGACAAAATGAAGCCAGACTCTAAACGAGGATTTCCGGGGATTCTCCTTTTATTTATCGTTGGTCTAATTGTTCTCCTTGCCTTTCAAAATATCTCTGATTCTAAGGTAGCAAACGTTTCCTTTAGTCACCAATTAGAACACTTGGTGAACTTAGACTTATTGGATCCTACTCAAAATAAAAAGACGGCGTTAAATGATAGCCTTGTGACATTTCACGGGATGTTTAGAGAAAATTTAACGGAAGTTGGAAAGGAAAGATATAGATACCTAAGTCTCTTATTTATGCATTATGAGTTTTTAGGGCAAAGGGGTCTTCTATCTCAAGAGTTAAGTGAAATCCAAGCAAAAGTATATAGTTCTAGTAGGCTTCTTCTTCAAGTTATTGGAATGAAATTGTCAGATAGGGGATATGAAGTAATTCCGAAAGGACTTGATTCTCCAGATCGATCTAATGCTGTCATGATTAAGCCTGAAGAATCAAAGCTTTGGAGTGGCCCTAGTTTTTTTGAAATTAAAAGAGAGCTTGAAAATACTTCTCCAACGGATCGGGGCTCATTAAGTCGAATAGAAAGCTCCTTACTAGCCGTTGTTCAGGAACTTCGTTCTTCTGAAATAGGTATTGGTAATGAATCCATGAAGAGGGTTCTAAGAGAAGCTCAGGCAGGTCTTGAAAAAATTAGCTCTTCAGAATATAGCTTTTCTGAAAAACATGCTGGCTTAAGCCGGGTTGTGGCTCAAGTATCAGGTCTAATATCAGAATTAACGACAACTCATGAAGGGGTAAAGTTTTATGAGCTTAGATCTGTTCGTAGCTATTTAGAAAGTATTGAAAAATATAATGGTTTAATTGGTGATGCAGAAAAAAACACAGCTCAGCTGGACAAGGCAAGACAAAAAGTTGCAAATGTTGTCTGGTTTTTTAATGATCGTGAAATTTCTACAAAAGCTTTAGAGAAAAAGAGCGCAGAAGAATATGGGCAATGGTTTGCTCAATCGGAAAAGGAATGGAGCGCATTTCAAGAAAATAAAGGTTTGGCTTTTAAAGCACCAGACCAGCCACGTAACCTTCTATTAGAGAAAACATTTAAAAGTGAAGAGCCTGCTCCGAATTATTTAAATTATATATTTACTTTTTTGCCGATCGTCCTTGTTGCTGTGCTCCTCTATTTTATCTTTTCTAGGCAAATGAAGGGGGGGGCTTCTTCCGCTATGAACTTTGGAAAGTCGCCAGCTAAGATGATCACTAAAGGATCGCAAAGAGTTACTTTTGATGATGTTGCTGGTATAGACGAGGCTAAAGAAGAACTAGAAGAGCTAGTTGAATGTTTAAAGGACCCTAAAAAATTTACTTCTCTTGGGGCTAGAATTCCTAAAGGAGTGTTGTTAGTAGGAGCTCCAGGAACGGGTAAAACACTTGTAGCAAAAGCAGTAGCTGGGGAGGCGGGAGTTCCGTTTTTCTCAATATCAGGCTCTGATTTTGTGGAAATGTTTGTAGGAGTAGGAGCATCTAGAGTTCGCGATCTTTTTGATCAGGCAAGAAAAAATTCCCCCTGCATTATCTTTATCGATGAAATTGATGCTGTAGGTCGGCATAGAGGATCAGGGCTTGGTGGTGGACATGATGAGCGGGAGCAAACGCTCAATCAGCTTCTTGTGGAGATCGATGGAATGGATTCTTCTGAAGGTGTTATTATTATTGCTGCCACAAACAGACCAGATGTTCTTGATAAGGCGCTTCTTAGACCAGGTCGTTTTGATCGAAGTGTCCATGTAGACCTTCCAGATTTAGCGGGACGTCTTGCTATTTTGAAGGTGCACTCAAAGAGTATTAAAATAGATGAAGCTGTTGATCTTAAATCTGTTGCAAGAGCGACTCAGGGATTGGCTGGTGCAGACCTTGCCAATATTATCAATGAGGCTGCCCTTCTTGCCGCAAGAAAAATGAGAGCAGCTGTAACTCAGCAAGACTTTGTTTACGCACAAGAAAAAGTGCAGTTTGGAAAAGAAAGACGAAGTTTAAAAATGGAGCTTGATGATATCAAAACAACAGCCTATCACGAGGCTGGGCATGCTCTTCTTGCGCTTCATTTAAATTATTCATATCAAGTAACAAAAGTAACCAGAACCCCAAGAGGGCGTTCCCTTGGAGCTACTTATTTTGAGTTGAAAACCAATCGGGTCAACTATCGAAAAAGAGAGCTAGAAACGCAACTTATTGTCCTTATGGGCGGAAGAGTCGCAGAAATTCTTTTTAATGAAGATTCCTCTAGCGGGGCTCAAATGGATATTAAACAGGCAACTCATATCGCCCGTTCGATGGTTTGTGAATGGGGAATGTCTGAAAAAGTGGGAATGATTAGCTATAGTGAAGATAATCAGCAAAATTTAATGGCTGGATTTCAAGAAAGAGAGTATTCAGAAGAAACCGCTCTTACGATTGATAAAGAAATAAAAGGTCTTCTTGATAAGGCTTATCAAAGCGCCTATGATCTTCTAAGCAGTAATAAAGAGAAACTTATATTGATTGCAGATGCTTTAATGGAATTTGAAACTTTAGAGCGTGAAGATCTTGAAGCGATTATGAACGGCACTTGGAAGCCCTCAGATAAGCAAGCAATGCTTGATGCTTTCAATAATACAAAAGGTCGTCTGCCGCCACCGCCGCCGCAGAAGTTGCAAAAGAAAAAAAGAGGCTTTATTGATAAGCCTCTTCCACAGTCTTAAGTAGGAGAAAAACCCCTCTAGGTGACTAGGGGGATTTTTTTTTATCTCTATTTTAAAGAGAAAAAACACTTTGTAAGTTTATCTGATACATAACAAAAAACGAATCTAATGCTATTGATATAGATTTATAGTATTTTTTAATAGATCTCTTTCGAAACTAAAAAATTGTTGCAATTTTTTAGTTAGAAGAAGAAAAAAGATCAGTCAATCTCGATTCTATAGAATTTTAAACCTTTTTATATTCCCGATAATATTTTCATTTATCGCTCTTTCCTCGGAAAGTTGCTGATTGTTTTCCTTGTCTTTTTTGGTAATTTGTTAAATCTACGGGGCTGAAGAGTGGGGAGCCAATTTTCAGTTTCGAAAGAAGTCTAATGTCAATAATTTACATTTATTTAGACCGATAAAAAAAACCCAGTTTAGCTGGGGTTTTATTTAAATCAGATAATTGATTCGTAGGTCTAAGCAAGAAGAACTTTGCGGCTTAGTTTGATTTGACCGCGTTCATTGATATCTAGAACTTTTACTTCAATCTCGTCACCTTCTTTGATTACATCTTCAATTTTGTTGATGCGATCATGGCTTAGCTCTGAGATATGGCAAAGGCCATCCTTAGAGCCTGGTAGGCGAACAAAGACACCAAATGGTTGAATAGATACAACAGGCCCCTTATAAGTCTTGCCTATTTCAATCTCTGCAATAAGATCGTAAATAATTTTTTTAGCGGCTTCTAGCGATTCTGCATTGTTAGAGGCTATATTCACAATTCCGTCATCATTGATGTCGATATCTACTCCTGTTTGCTCAATAATAGAGCGGATCATTTTGCCTCCTGGGCCGATAATTACCGCAATCTTGCTGGCTTTCACAGTGATGCTTTCGATGCGAGGAGCATAAGGAGACATCTGTTTTTTCGATTGAGGGCAAACAGATAACATCTTATTTAGGATGTGAATGCGCCCTTCTTTTGCTTGAGCAAGAGCAGCCTTCATGATAGATGAATTGATTCCTTCTACCTTAATATCCATTTGGAAGGCAGAAATCCCGTTTGCATCACCAGTTATTTTAAAGTCCATATCGCCTAAGGCATCTTCAAGACCTAGGATGTCAGAAAGGATAAGGTACTCATTTTTTTCTAAAATAAGGCCCATTGCAATACCGGAAACTGGTCTGGCTATAGGAACTCCAGCATCCATTAAAGCAAGGCATCCACCACACACAGAGGCCATAGAAGAAGAACCGTTAGATTCTGTGATATTTGATTCTAGGCGAATTGTGTAGGGGAATCCATCTGAAGCTTTTGGAAGGGTTGCTTGGATTGCTCTTTCAGCAAGTTTCCCGTGACCGACTTCACGGCGTCCTGGAGGGCCATTTCTTCCTACTTCTCCAACAGAGAAAGGAGGGAAGGAATATTGTAGGTAAAATTTACGAAGACCTTCGCCCTGTAAATCTTCAAATCGTTGCCCCATAGACTCTCCGCCGAGTGTACATACTGCAATTGCTTGAGTCTCTCCCCGTGTAAAAAGTGAGCTTCCATGAGTACGAGGAAGTATTCCCTGTTCTATGCTGATTGGTCGAATATCTTGCGGCCCACGTCCATCTGAACGTGTTTTTGTTTTCATTACTTGTTCGCGCATCACTTTTGATTGAAGATCTTTAAAAGCCATTTTTACAATCAATGGGGGATGCTTAGGCTCTTCTCCTAAAGGGAAAAAGTGCGCTTTTACTTGTTCTTCAATTAAAGAGATCTCGATTTCACGAAGAAGTTTTTCTTTAATAAGAAGGGCATCTTTTAGCTTTGTTCTAGCTAGTTGATCTAGTTCGTGTATGAGTTCTTCTGAAGGCACTCTTAGTTTTGGTATAGTTTTTTCTTTTCCAATCAGATTTTGCCAGTCAGAAAGTGCTTTACAAAACTCTTTAATATAACGGTGTCCTTCTTCAATTGCATCGATTACCTGAGTCTCTGTAAGAAAATCGCAATAACCTTCAATCATAAGGATTGCATCTTCTGTTCCTGCTAAAACGAGATCAAGTATTGATTTTTCTTGCTGATCTAATGATGGATTGATGATGAATTCTCCATCAATCATCCCTACACGTACTGCGCCAATTGGCTTTAAGAAAGGGATGTCAGAGATGACAAGCGCTGCCGATGCTGCACATATTGCAAGGGGGCATGGAAGATGCTCTGCATCATAAGAAAGGACGTATGTTAGAATTTGTACTTCATTGTAGTAGCCTTCAGGAAAAAGAGGGCGGATTGGACGGTCGATAAGGCGACTTAGTAAAGTCTCCCTTTCGCTTTGTTTTCCTTCTCTTTTAATAAAGCCGCCAAGGGTCTTTCCCGCGGAGGAAAATTTTTCTTGGTAGTCTACTCGGAGGGGAAAAAAATCAATTTCGTCAGAGGCTGATTTTGATGCACAGGCGGTCGCAAGAATGATTGTGTCACCACTTCTCAGCATCACAGAGCCATTAGCTTGGCGTGCTATCTTTCCTGTTTCTAGGACAATTTCCTTGCCGGCTAAAGTAACATTGAGTTGATTCTTATTCATTCGTGTTTGATCTCCTAAAAGTTGTGATCTGAGAAATAGGCCCGCTGATATTTTTGATTTAGTTTATACCCCTCCAAAAAAACGAATTACTTACGTAATCCAAGTTTATTGACTAATTGCTGATATCTAGATGTATCAGTTGAATTGAGGTAATTTAGTAACTTTCTTCTATGTCCAACTAACTTGAGAAGAGAAAGACGAGTACCTTGATCTTTAGGATGACGCTTGAGATGCTCTTGCAAATCTGCAATTCTCTCAGTTAAAAGTGCAATTTGAACATCCGCAGATCCAGTATCCTTCTCATGGAGTTGAAATTTTTTTGTGACTTCATCTTTTGTGCTCTTGTCTAATGACATTTCTATCTCCCTTATCGTACGACTTAATTCATCTATAAAAAGTTACCTAAGATTTTATCAGATGGTCTATAATTGTTCAATCCAATTTGCGAGAAGAGATGAGTGTTTGTTCCATGGCAGAGTTTACAGAGTTTGATAAAAAGTTTATGAGAGAGGCACTTCTGCAGGCAGAGGAAGCTTTTAAAGAGGATGAAGTTCCTGTTGGAGCCGTTCTTGTAAAAAAAAATACCATTATTTCTTCCGGAAGAAATCGCGTAGAAAAAGAAAAAAATGCAATCCAACATGCAGAAATTGTCTGTCTTTCTCAGGCAACTAAAATTTTAGGAGATTGGCGTCTATTAGATACAATTTTATATGTTACAATGGAGCCTTGCAGTATGTGTGCGGGTGCAGCCATTCTTTCTAGGGTTAAAAAAATTGTTTGGGGGTGTCCAGATATTCGACACGGCGCTTGTGGATCATGGGCAGATCTTTTTATAAAACAACACCCAATTCATCAAATTGAAATTCAATCTGGACTTTTTGAGGAAGAAGCACGTACATTGCTGCAAGATTTTTTTCGAAACAAAAGGAAGTCGCATGGGTCTAAATGAAGTGGATTTTTTATTTGAAGAGCTGGTGCAGGGGCAGAAAAAAAGAATGCTTGCTTTAGCTAAAGAAATTATTCCCTCTGTTGTAGAGGAAGATCTTCTTCAGCCGTTTGATTTTCCATTACTTGAAAATCATCCTGACTTTCGCTATGAAGAGGGGGTCTTAGAAGGTCTTTTAACAGCTAGAATGGCTATCTTGTCAGAGCTTAAGAGTCTATCTTAGGGACGCTCTTTTTTTTGAAATTTGCCATAAACGAAGTTTTTCATGCCAATTTAAAGAAGACCTCCCTTCATTTGCAATTTTTGAAAGGCAGGCATCTAGAAAATCATCGTCGTTTAAAATACGATTTCCTGTTTTAAAATCATAAATTTTAGACTTGGTGGTTGCGTAGGCATCTAAAGATTTTTTTTGTGTCCAAGGAAAAAATATAGAGAAAGCGTTTATAAAGAAGGAGTCAACCTTTCTTAGCGCTTGAAAAGGGCCATGTTTTTGCCAAACCGAGATAGCGTAGAGGTAGCCGAAAAGAATAGCTGAAAGATTTGTGAAAAAGGAAAGAAAGGTGCCATGAGAAAGGTCGATTAACAAAATAGAGCTAAGCATCGCTAAAACAACCCATTTTGCTTTGATTGGAATCGCAAGAAGAAACATAAGTTGTGTTTCAGGGAAGAGCACAAGAGTTGCAATAAGAAGAGTAAAAATAGCAGGCGTGGTCCCTGCAAATAAAAGAGGGGAGTGGAGGTGTGTAAGAACATAAAAAGCAGTAAGGCCTGATATTAAGCCGCTTCCTAAAAAAAGAATCAGAAAGTGTCTAGTTCCTTTTTGAAAAACAATCGTGCTTCCT
>JBIIKD010000152.1:0-3542 GCA_044233345.1 Chlamydiia bacterium | reverse complement strand
TTCTCTAAGTTCTAATTGTTCGATAAGTGTGTTGATCTTCTGAAGCAATTCCATGTTTTGCTCCCCTCCGCGCACTGCGCGAACGGCGGGGATTAACTTTTCATCAGTAATAAGCCTGACATAAGATCTCTCTTCTTCAACATTCTCTACAACACCTACTAAGGATAAACCCAATAAAACAGGACTGTTTTTCGCGATGATTTTCTTTCCAAGGAGTCTATTTTCTTTTTCTCCTTTATCTACCCAAAAACCGCTACTCCAATAGGCTGGATCTCTATAAATCACTCTTGACTCTATAGAATAGATCGTTTCCTTTAAAAGAGTATTTATTTCAGCTGCTCTTCTTTGAAAAAAAGGGGTCAAAACTGGTTGAATTTTTTCCAATTTTGTAAGAAGGTACTCCACTCTTTCTTCATCTTCAAGCCATCCTTTTACATATTCTACTTGCTCACGAAGCTGCCCATTTTCAATTTTGAGCTGCATAATTTCCATCTCTTTTTCATCTATCCCTCCCCTTGCAAAAAGCTCTACTGGAAAGACAAATCTCCGCCTAAGTGCATCAGAAAAGGATGTGGGGATGTTAATCATTGCAAAAAGAAAAATAATCAGAAAAAAAGTTGAAAGCGCTTGTTTTTTTTTCATTACAAAACAGCCTTAATACTTTCTGTTATATAGTCGATGTTAGAAATAGTCAAAGAGGCAATATTCACTCTAGAAGCACCGGTTAAATAGACACCATATTTTTCTTTTAGCAATTCTACTTTTGGTTTTGGTAAATTAAGCAAGGCAAAAAAACCATGCCCTTCTAATAAATAAGTGTAATCACCCTTACTCAAAAGACCTGTGGCAAGGGCTCTTCTCATTAAGTCTACTTTCTTTCGCATTCCCTCTACTTCATCAAGCCACTCTTTATAAAGGCTCGGAGTTTCTAGTATCACCCTTGCAACGAGACTGCCATGCCTTGGAGGATTTGAATATGTTGTTCGAATAGAGGCTGAAAGGGCCCCTAATACAGCTTTTTTTCTACCCATATCTTCAAGGGTTACAAAAAGAGCCCCTACCCGTTCATTGTATAGCCCCATTGATTTCGAATAGGAGTGACTTACGACAATCTCATGCCCCTCTTCCACAAAGAGCCGAATTGGCGCTACATCCCCCTCCATACCCATTCCAAGACCTTGATAAGCTGTATCGAAAAACGGGATCAATCCACGTGTTTTACAAATAGAAGAGAGCTCTTTCCACTGCTCTAAATTTAAATCCATTCCGGTTGGATTTTGACTCATTGGCTGCAGCAATACAATAGATCCTTCATCGAGCTTCCAAAAATGGGCGCACATTGCGTCGAATTCCAATACTTTATCTACATAAGGGTGCTCATCTATTTTCAAATGAGCAGCCTCGCCTATTCCTTTGTGATTAGGCCATGTAGGGCGCGGAATGCTAAGGACTTTAGATCCAGATTCCTTTAAAAGATCAAAGCCAATACGTAGCGCAGAGGTACCTCCAACGGTTGCTACCCCAACTACATTTTCTTTGTATAAAGGACCAAAGATCAATTTTCCTGTAAGGTCAATATATTTAGGGTCGCCAATGATCGGAAGATAATTCTTCGAGCCCCGTTTTTGTAAAATCTCTTTTTCTGCTTGGATGACACTAGATAGAATCTGAGGCTCCTCTCCATTATCTCCTGGAAGAAACCCCACACCTAGATTGTATTTGTCTTTTCTTAGATCTTTTTTAAAAGCTGTTTGAATGCCAAATATAGGATCTTCAGGGCGCTCTTCTATCTTTCGATAAATACTCACGTAAATCCTCTTGATGTAAAACCGCTTTACTTATTACACTCTAGGAACATTTATCGGGGGCGTTAGCTCAGTTGGTAGAGCGCAACAATGGCATTGTTGAGGTCATCGGTTCGAATCCGTTACGCTCCATCCCCCATCAAACTACCCTTCTCAACAGCTTCTAGAAATGCCTGAAGTTGTTTTGCCCTTGTTGGGTGCCGCATCTTTCTAAGAGCCTTTGCTTCAATCTGTCTTACGCGCTCGCGGGTGACTTTGAAGTATACGCCAACTTCTTCGAGAGTCTTTGGTTTTCCATCAAGTAAGCCAAAACGTTCAATCAATACAGTTCTTTCACGATCTGTAAGGGTTGATAGAACTTCATTCATTTTATCTTTAAGGATTGAATACCCTGTTGCATCTGCAGGGGACTCTGATGTTGTATCCTCAAGGAAATCTCCAAATTGGCTCTCTCCACTATCTCCCACTTCTGCTTGAAGGGAAATTGGGTGCTGGGCAATTTTGTAAATTTCACGAACTCTATCAGGGGTAAGACCAAGTTCAATAGCGAGCTCTTCTGGAGAAGGCTCTTTTCCTGTCTCCATCATTAATTTCTTCGCACCTCTTAAGACTTTATTGATCGTCTCAATCATGTGCACAGGAATTCTAATCGTTCTTGCCTGATCTGCAATGGCCCGTGTAACCGCTTGACGAATCCACCATGTTGCATAAGTTGAAAACTTATATCCACGACGGTATTCAAACTTTTCCACCGCTTTCATAAGTCCCATATTCCCTTCCTGAATCAAGTCTAGGAAGGAAAGGCCACGATTTGTGTATTTTTTTGCAATCGAAATAACCAAGCGAAGATTTGATTCAACCATTTCTCGTTTTGCTTCCTGGCTCTTATCCATCCAGCGCTGAAGCATCCGAACATCCTTCTTAAATTCATCAAGAGTACGTCCCGCAGCAAGCTCTCTCTTTTGCAATTTTCTCTTAGCCGCAAGAAGCTTTGCCATGGCGAAACGGTTTTTTTCAGCTCTTGGACTTAGCTCTTGAATTTCTTTTTCTAGAACAAGGAATCGATCGTAACTTGTAAGTATAACCTCTCCGAAGTCTTCTATCACAGTGTAACGAAAGTGCATCCGTCTTAGATAGGCTTGGGTTCGAATTCTGCTTTTTTCAATCTCTTCGAGCATTTTTACTCGATCTACTTTGGAAATGCTTTCATCTCTCAAAGCCTCTAAGTGCCTTTCAAGCTCTACATCTTCCTCTTCTAAAAGCTCTTGTAATCGATTTAAAAGATCATAAAATTTTTGTTTATCAGAGATCTCTTTTTCTGAGACAATCTTGTCAAAACGCTCTTTTCCACTAATTAAATGCCCGATGATAGAAATTGTCTCACTTGTTGAGTAACGAAACCGCATGATGGTTCTTTCTATCTGAATCTGCGCTTTTTCAATACGCTTAGAGATCTCTACCTCTTCTTCACGAGATAGGAGGGGAACTGAGCCCATTTCTTTAAGATACATGCGGACCGGGTCGTCAGCAGAGGCATCGCCTCTCTTAGGCAAAGCTTCAACTTCTTTAGCTTCTTTTTTCCGCTCTTTTTGCCTTTCAACCTCAGCTTGATTCAAAATTTGGATATCCATCCCACTAAGAAAAATCAAAATCTGATCAATTTGATCCGCTGAGTCAAAACTCATCGGCAAAATATCATTGATTTAGTCGTAGGTAATATACCCTTGATGTTTATCA
>JBIIKD010000038.1:0-10218 GCA_044233345.1 Chlamydiia bacterium | reverse complement strand
TCGAACCCGTGACTACTTTCCTTGGCTTTTGACATATTTCGTGTTCCCGGGAGCTAATACAAGGCCCCAGACTACCAAGAATTCCTTATTTTGTATATAGACAATTCAATCCTGAATTATACAAATAATGCGTGTTAAAAAGAAACCTTCCCTTTTCCTCAGATATTTCTAACATGGGAAGCATAAATAAAGACTCCAGCCTATCTTTTACAAAGACTCCCTCTGAAAGAAAGTGTGTAATGTTGATTTTCTTAAACACCCGAGCATAAAAACTCTTCATATGCCCCTCTTTCCAGTCAATAGCGCTGCTGTTTTTTCGAAGAATGTCAGTAACAGGAATTTCTTTCATTTGGTTTTTTATATAGGCTGGGTAGTGCATACCCCCTCCATAAGTAATCCAAATCCCCTCTTCATCATAAAGCGTTTTTAAGTCACCTATTACTTTATCATGAGCAAGTTCATCTCCCCCATTCATAAGAACCACAATATCTTCATCCTCTAGTTGATGTACCGTTGTGTATAGATGGTGAAGAAACCCTAGTTTTTTTTGAGACTTATGATATTCAATCCCTTTTTTTTCTATAGAGCTTTCGATTCCATCATCAATGTAAATAATCCTATCAAAAGGAGTTTTTTGCCTAAAAACAGAGCGAAGCGAGCGATCTCCTTGAGCAAATTCTGCATAAATAATTCCAACAGTTCTTCCTACCATAACCTCTCTAATCGTTTGTATGGAGAAAGGGATCGTATATACTGATCTGTCTCTTCCATCTCTTTTTTATGAATATATCCATCGCCTAAAGGATTTTCGAAATTATACACATAAAGGACCTCATCAATGTATTTAGCTCGCTCTCCTGCCATTTCAGCCATTGGAAACATCATCGCAGCATCATGCCCAACTGAAAAAAATCTTCCATTTTTCATAAGATCTTCTTTTCGAATCTGTTGAAAAAGCCCGGCATAAAACGTTTTTAGATGAAAAAAAGGATACGCCCCCTCTCTTCCTTTTATGGTAGGCGCCCCCCCTACTCGAGGTTCAAGGATGGGATATTTGATATAGTTTCCATAAGTAAGCCAAACCTCTCCTGTTTTATATTCAAAGGCAATTCGCTCAAGAACCCTCTCATGTGCAAGCCAATCATCCCCATCAAGACAAACAACAATAGTATTTGGCAAGAGCTGAGAAACTAAAGAATAGAGATTCTCCATCGCCCCCTTATTCTTTCTATTTTGAATAATCTGAAAAGAGATTCCAGTTAAAAATTTTCCTGCCAAATCTCCTGTTTGATCGGTTGAGGCATCATCAATATAAAGGAGGCGAAAATTCTTATGAGTTTGATTTTGAATAGACTGAAGGTTCCTTTCAACAAAGGGCTCATTATTATAAGAGGGGATAATAACCACTATTTCCATACTTGATGGTCTTATTAAACATCCCCCTTCCTGTCAAGAAAAAGAAAAAGGCTCAATCATGAGGTCTATATATCATAGGAGTAACTGAGCTATAAGGATTTCGATGAGAAACCTCATTAACAAACCCTAATTTTTCATAAAAACCTACAGCAGTTTGGGTAGCATTTAGCCTAATAGGTCTCTTATTTAATTTTGACATAGCTATCAAATGAGTCATAATCGCAGAGCCTGAGCCTCGAACTCTTAAGGGATTAGCAGGATGCTTGATATTATTTGGATGGGTCGCAATATAGGCTAACTTGTTACTTTTTTTATCATAAAGAGCTATAGCTTGAACTCCTTTAGAAGCGTCTTCATAGACATATAGGGTGTCCCATGGTTCAGAACCAACTGGAGCCTTATTTTCACGATATTCTTTAATTTCTTTGGCGATAGAATTACATATATACAAAGACATATTAAATAAAAAAAGTCCCCTCACCTGACCGAGTCTTAAATAGTTTTCCTTAATTAATATGGCCCAAGATTCAGCTATTTCCCCGATACTTCTCCAGTTTAATTCAGACACCTCTACTACTTTAGGAAGAGAGACCCTTAAAGGTAGGGGTGCTGAATCTACCGATTTTTTAGAAAAAAAGGATCTACTTAGCTCATCAATAAGCTCAATAAAGAAACCGCCCCTCTCATTTACAGAAAGAAGCATTGACCCAAAAGGATATGGGGCAATAAATAAGCCCTTCCAACTCTCTGATAAATAAGCATTTTTAGATAGACTTTGAATTCCCTGCATTTTAAAAACCTTGTTTTTATTATAAATAAAGACATAAATATTATAATAAATGCGAATTTAACAAAACAACTCATCAAACTATCTTGCATTAAATAAAGTTTTTAGCAAAAATATATAACATGGAACGAAAGCCTCTTTCACTACATAAAGCAGTTCAAGAACATGTGATCTCTCTTTTACCTCCAGGGCAAGCGCTCTTAGAACATCCTTTCCCAGGTCGTTTTGCAGATGTTGCTTGGCCTGAAATGAAAATTATCTTTGAGATTCAGTGCTCCCCTATCAGTCCAAAAGAGGTGGCCAAAAGAATCGATGATTATCAAAGCTTTGGATATCGAGTCATTTGGATTTTACATCAAAAAACATTTAATAAACGCCTTGTAGCCCGTTCAGAAATGTACCTAAGAACCCACAGAATGGCCCTTTTTACAAATATTACAATAGCAGGACAGGGATCGATCTACGATCAACAAGAAACAATAAAAGGGATGATCAGAACCTATCGCTCTTTGCCCCTTTCTGTCGATCTTAAAAGGCCAATTTTTCAAAAACCCTCTCCTAAAAAAAGAGGCTTAAACCTTCTTTTTCTATATGACAAATGGCTATTTAAGATCGTAGAGGCTCTGAACGGCTAAACTGGCCCAAATAATTCCTTAAAAAATAGAAATAGACAAGGATTGCTGCTGTGACAATGAATCGTATAAGTTCATTATAGGGAAAATAATTTTCTAAAATACTCACGGGATGCTCTTTTCGAAAAAGCCAAACATCAACTACATTTGTTTTTTTTGCCTCAAGACCAATTTCAGCTGCTTCTCGACTTTTAAAAAGGGGCTTTTCGAACACATATTGGGATCTATAAAGGTCTCCACGAACCTCAAAACTATAGTCTACATAGACACAATGCTTTTCTGGAGATTTAGAAAGAACACCCCAATGAAGAGCATCCCCTTTTGCATACTCTGCAAACTTTTTATACAAAATATATTTTGTCGAAAAATTTATCCCCATCCACAAGGCGACCAACCCTGTTATAAAAAATAAAATTTTAAACACATGCTTCGAATTCAAGATTATAGACCCATTTGACGAAATCTCGCTCTCCTGTTATAGTCTGTTCACCGTTTTTTTTAAAGAACTCTTCTAAGATGAAGAGTTACAAACGTAAAAAATTTATTAAGGATAAGAGAGTTCAGATGGCTAATGATGATAAAGGTGGAGCAGTCAAGAAAAAACCACGCGTTCCCACTCCATTGAAGAGAGAAAAACAAGATGCGAAGAAAAACTTTGCTAACCGCGTAAAAAAATCTCGTATTCACACAGCGCGAGTCGCTCATCAAAAAGCTACAGTTCCAGAAGAAAAGTCATCTCTTCTTAAAGTCCTTTACTCTTTGATCGACAAAGCAGCTAAATCTGGGGTTTTTAAAAGAAACAAAGCAAATCGACTCAAGTCTCGACTAGCAAACAAAACTGCTAAGTAGCCGCTAAGCGAGCTAATCATCTTATGCTGAAGACTGCCCACTTGTGGGCAGTCTTCTCCTTTTCAACTAAAATTATCCTTTCTTTTATTTTTTGCGATCCTCCGATCTTTTCCCTATGTCATCATTTGTCTAGCATTTCTTATTTTGCGAGCATCTCTATTAATAGGCGGCGATGACACTGAAATATGGGTGGCCAAGGGTGGAGCTTTTAGAATTGAACATCAGATCGGCTAATCTAAAACCATAGTCAAATTTCATATAAAGCCAAGAGCTTGCTTGATATCTAAAACCAGGGCCCATACCTGCTAAAATATGACTTTTAGATTCAGTGGAAGATGGATCTAAAAGAGATGCAAATCCTACATCAAAGAAGAAGACTCCTTGAATTGCATCTTGTATCCTCTTATTTTTTTTAATCGATTGAATCAATTTTGCTTTTGGACTGAAAAGATCAAAGTTTAAAATGAAACCTTCATCACTATTGAGCGCCCGTTCTGGATAACCGCGTACAGAATTTTCTCCACCGACTCCAAATTGCTCAATAGGAAGAAGTGGCGCCGAAGAAATCTGGCCCTTTGCCAAGATTTTAATCATTGCTCCACTTTCATGTAACCATCGATATTCTGCGCCTAACTTAAAAAAACTGTAGTAAGGACTAGCATCAGGCCTTAATAAGTCATAAGTAAATTGACTCATCGATTCTCCAATACTCCACGGCTGCAAATAGGCCTCTGCATTTGCATCAAAAGAGTGCCGACTATAGGTAAATCCTAATTGATACGTTGCAGCAAGTTCTAAAAGAGTTGCTATTTGAGGAGAAATTAAATCTTCTCCGACAATAAGGTTGTTATTGGTTGCCTTATAGTCAAATCCAATATCTCCTTCTTGACGAA
Organism: Chlamydiia bacterium; assembly: GCA_044233345.1. Lineage (GTDB taxonomy): Bacteria > Chlamydiota > Chlamydiia > Chlamydiales > 2-12-FULL-49-11 > JBIIKD01. The sequence continues at coordinate 5,641 of JBIIKD010000038.1, read as the reverse complement.
AAGCTCCTTTAGAAAATGGATAGGCATAACGGGAGGTAAATTGCCAACTCTCTCCCTCTTGTAGATTTTTACTGAGAAAATTATCACTTGACTGAACTTTTGAATAGCCTCCATGAAAAACAAGAAGGTCTCTCCAAGGAAGGGGCGCAGTGTACTTTAAAAGAACCTCTTGAAAAGAAGAAAGATTTAAAGAAGAACTATACTGAAAGGTTAACATCTGATCCATATCAAGGACATTGCCCCAGTTCAATTCCATAAAAAATCGACCCGTTCCAGTGACGTCAAATCCTGTATTTTCTACTCCACTGGAAACTTGAAAAGGGAGCTGATCTTGAATGTTGAGTTCAATATCTGTAGTCCCATATGTTTTTCCTGATTTATAAATCACATCTACTTTTCGATAAGGGCTACGATTAGCCCAAGCGATATCTTGCTTAACTTTTGAATCCACAATTATTTCATCTGGTTCGATGGAAATAAACTCTGTGTAAACTTCAGGAGAAAACCATTTATTTCCTTTTACACTTACTTGACCGAGTCTAGACTCTAAAATGCTCAGGACAACAACACCATCTCTTACATCATCTTCTTGGGCACTAACAGCAACAAGACCCTTTCCACTATCTTTGTAAAATGTAATGATCTCTTTCTTAATTTTTTCAAGAATTTCAAATGTTAATGGTTTTCCAATCGCAAGTTTATTGATTTTTGCTTGAAATTCTTGCTCCTTTTTTCGACTTTCATTAAAAGAAATTCGATAAAACTCTACTCCTTTCGAAGATGCACGTATATATTCAGGAGGGCTTTCTCCTTCTGGAGCAAAAATGATTGCTTTTAGCTCAGTAATCAGAACTTTTTTATCCTGTAAGGACTCTTTTTTAGACCCTGAAATTTTTGAGAGTTCGCTTTTGATATTTGGATAGGAGTCTAGATCTGTTGGCTTGTAATACGCAAAATCATATCCAGCCTGAAGCCCTGTCGTAATCGCAAACAGGAAAAGTATTTTGGATTTCATAAATGTATAGATAAAGGAAATGCACTTTTTTAAACATAAAAATAGAGTAATTGCTTACAATTGTAAAATCATGAGAAAAAAAATTCACCTATTTCTTTTGGTTAGTCTATTCCTTCCAGTTCTAGGACGAGGAGAAGATGACATTACCGATAATGATTTACAGATTGAAGCGCTACGCGAATGGATTGCGACAAAACGACAAGTAACCGTTGGTGAGCGTGGAGGAAACCTATCCTTAAGCGGCGAAGTTCGATTTAAATATTTCACCGTAAATGAAAAAAGAAATGGAATAAAAAACATAGGGACGAACTCAAGGTTTCCCTATATTCCCGATAATGACTTTGGTATTTCTTTCAACTCTCTATTCGACTATAGAGCTGACACTACATGGGCAAGCGCAAGAATCGCCTTTGACAACACAATGGGGATCGTAGGAGGAACTACAGGAAATATCTCACTAGATAGAGCCTTTTTAGGATTTCGGGGAATTGAAGGAGACAACTCTACTTTTGATGTAGAAGTAGGAAGAAGAAGAATTGGATATACTTTTGACTCCAAAATTCAATTCGGCGCAAGAATGGATGGAGTTTTACTTAAATATGATCAATCTTCTGATAAAATTGGTGATTTTTATCTTTATGCATCACCGTTTGTTGTAAACGAAGTGAATAATCAATTTGCCTACGTTGCAGAAATGGGCCTTCTTAATATTGCAGACACTGGTCTTTACGGAAAATATTCTATCATTGATTGGGATACAATCAATACAAGCGTTAGTCCATCAGCTCGTCGCTATCAATTCATCAACAATCAATTTATCTTAGGATGGAAATTTCCCTCTCTTGGAAAAGTTACTACTTTTTATAGCGCCTTCTTAGTAAATGCAGCAGCACAGGCAACTCCCATTCTGAATAACGATATAGCAAACCTTGCAAGTTATATTGGCTTTAGCATGGGTGAAGTAAGAAAAACAGGAGACTGGAACTTTGAAACGTTTGTACAATATGTGCAACCTCAAGCAATCCCTGATTTTGACTTTTCTGGAATTGGAAAAGGAAATGCTGACGGAATTGGTTTATACACACTAAACCTCTCTGGCAGCGGCGGCCCTACAACGAATGCTACAGCTGTAGGAAACTCTAACTATATCGGCTGGCAAGTACAATTCCTATATGCAGCAACTGATAGCCTTACTATCTCCCAAGTCTTTCGCCTTTCCCACTCTCTCGACTATCTCCCCACGACATACGACTACAAACGCTATACATTTGAACTCATCTACGCGTGGTAGAATTTTTGTTTATACATAGATTGATTGAAAATTGAAGCTCTTTCGAAACTAAAAAATTACTCTAGTAGTTGTAAGCGAGGCTAATCACAAAGCCGCGAAATTGAGCAGCGTTTTTTCCCCAAGCGGTGATCCACGCTCCCCCTATAATCCCGAGGTTCTCACTAAAGTTGTATTCAATAGCAGGCGCAAAGCTAATTTGCGTAGACGAGGGAAGGCGAATATCATTTAAAACATTAAAAGATGTAATTCCATCTACCCCAAAAAATTGGGCCTCACCTGTATAATTAAAAATATTATCAAGAGCTATAACCCAATTTTGATTCATTGTGAGCTCAAAACTAACAATACCTTCAAGGGTGTTTCCGGGAAGGACAGTCCCCTTTGTTCCAACTCCCCCTCCATAGGCATTTAATCCTTGAACATCAACAGGAGTATTTATTGTGCAGGCCATACTATAAGTAGTGCTTAAAAAATTGCGTGGCTTTAGTGGATATACCTTATAAAGAACAAAGTTAAAAGTAGTCGCAAATGTTCCTCTGCCGGTTAAATCTGTTAAAAGTTTTTTAGGATCTAATTTTTGATAGGACCCTGTTGGAAATAGCTCTTGAATAGTAAACTTAATCCCAGGAAAATAGGGGATTCTATTTGGATCTAAGAGCTGAAAATCAAAAGAGAGCATTAAATCCCCAAAATTTGCTTCGTTTTGATCTAAGCAATGATTATAAATAAATTCTGGAGTAATACTAATATCCATCCAAGAAGTCAGGCCAAAATAAAAAAGAATTTGGCTGTTAAGAGTAAAAAAATTGTTTGGAATAGAAATAGAATTCCAATTTTGGTCATAAATTCCAGTAATTGAGATAAAATAAAGATAGGTTTCTACTTCAAAGCTACCAAAAGGGACAACTACTCCATTAGGTATAATCAAAGGCCCGGTAAGCCAAGGCATTGAGTGAACTTCTGGGATATCTTTTGCAGGTGCCGGAGGTTGATCAGCACACAGTATTTGAATAAAAAATGCTGATAAAAAAAACCAACGATTTTTCATGAGTTAACAAATTTTTGCTGCATCATTGACCACGTAAGGAAGAAAAAAGTCTCCTTCTTTAATCGGCGCAGGAAGGGCGCTTTCCCAAAAATGAAATGTAAGCTGAGCCCTTTTAAAAGGAGCTTTCCAAGAATGACTAAAATGAGCCATATTGCGAATTTTATAATACTTAATCGCATAGTGTAGCTCTTGCTTGAGAGTTTCAAAATATCGAATCTTTAAAAAAGTATTGTAAGAATGGGTGTTTGTAAATAGAAATATCGGCTTAATAACCGATGGAAGCCCCTGAATTTTCCCCTGAATCTCTTCTGGATTTGGAAGCACTTCCCCTTCAGAATAAAGAACATCTATTCCAGAGAAAAATTGAAAAAAATGATCCATAAAGTGTTTATTCTTTCTTACAATAAATAAATGAAATTTCGTACATTCTCCAAAAAGTAAGAGGAGGTGAATTAAAGACGTTTTTCGCACAAGTATCGCTATTTTATCTTCTTGATGCCTGATTCCAAATGGATAATCAATGAAATGAAGATCGTAAAAAGGGTGTAAAAACCGTTTAGAAAAAAAGTTTAAAAAGTAGCTACTGAGATATTTAGTGATTCCTAAAAAAGCAACAACCGTCATAGCTCCCACAAAAATAAATCCCGTTGCAGAAGAGACTCGAAGAACGGTTCCAAAAAGGAAAAGACAAAGAGGAGCTAAAAGCACTCCGGCAAAACTTAAAAAACTCTCTAAAGCAATCACTTGACCACGCATCTCTGAGGAACTAAATGCCTGCATATAGGATTCAAGTGGAACAACAAACATTCCCCCAAAAAACCCAAGCGCTCCCAAAGAAATTGCCACGGGGATCAATTTACTTGAAACAACAGGCAATACAAATAAGATCACCCCAATCATAAAAATAGAAAAACAAGAAAGTCCTAAATCAAGCTCTTTTCTACAAGAGCGACCTGCAAAAACAGATCCCACTGCAATACCAATAGAACATGGAAGAAATAAATACCCCCCACCCACTTCACTTAAGTGTAAAAAATCCATTGCAAAAGGGATGATATTTAACTGTAAAAAAGCCCCGATAAAAAGAAAAAATGCAGACCCTAAAACAACTAAACGTAAGCGTGGAGTTCGCTTACAATCCTTAAATGTTTTAAATAGCTGCGCAAAAAAGAATGGGCTCATTTTACTTTTTGTTCTATTCGGTTCAGTATAGGGAATGTAAAGGCTTGCTACAAAACCAACAATAGAGGCAATTGCAGCGGCCACTAAAGAAAGTAAAAAGTTTTTTCCTGTTACTTGCGTTAGAAAAGAGGCCAAAAATGTTCCAAATATAATTGCCAGGTAAGTAAACGAAGTAATTAAACCGTTTGCTTTAGCAATTTTCTCTTTTCTTACTAATTCTGGTATGATGCTATATTTAGCAGGACCCATGAGCGCGCTTTGAAGGGAAAGAAGAAAAACGACTAAATAACAGCCTGGTGCACTTTTGTAATAGTAAGCAAAAAATCCAATCGCAATAATTCCCATTTCAAATGCTTTTAAAAAAAAGATCACTCGTTGCTTACTAAAACGATCTGCGACAACTCCCGCAGTTGCGGAAAAAAGAAGAAATGGCAAAACAAATGCAACGCCAATAAAAAATAAAATATTATTTGATGCTGCAGCCCCTTGAATATCAATGAGAAGATAAATAGAGAGAAACTTAAACAGATTATCATTGAGTGCGCCGAGAAATTGCGTTACATTTAAAGCACCAAGGCCCCCTTGCATAGGTTTTGCAGACTTCTTTTTTAAGGAGAATGTTTTAATTTTTTCAGCAACGGAGGCATAGGACATAACACACCTAAGTAAAAACTTTAATATGAGCAACGAACAAATTGTAACTCACCTCACTGATTTGAGCAAGCAATCGATAAAACGAAAATCAGGATCTTTACTTGCCAGTGACTTGAATACGTTAGTTTCTCTTTTACTAGAGGAACTTTCTTTTGAAAGCGACCCTTCTCTACTTAGAAAGATTATTATCTATCCCACCAATGACATAAAAGAATTTATTATACAACAGATTGTTAAAGAGAAAGGCTCTCTTTTTGGACTTCGATTTCTTTCCCTCCCTCAAGCAATTGAGCATTTTATAAAAATCACAAGTATACATTCCCCTGCTTTCCCAAACCATATCTCCCTCACCCTTCACATCGAACAAGAAATTCGAAAGCTCATTTCTTCCCAAATATTAGAGTCCCTTCCCCTTCTTGAGTATCTATCTGGTGATGAAAAAAAATTACTA
>JBIIKD010000148.1:0-3695 GCA_044233345.1 Chlamydiia bacterium | reverse complement strand
ATTCTTCAGACCCAGGATTTTTGCTACTTCGTATTGAAAGTTTATGACCATCTTTTGCAGAAATGATCGTTTCAATAATTGGTTCTCTTGTAAAATTCACTTAACCGTCCTCTGTTTCTTTTGGGCCTACGGCTACCTTTAACAGGAAACCATATGCTGCATCAAGTCAGAGACTCTACTGGCATATCCCCACTCATTATCATACCAAGCGACAACCTTATGGAAGTGCTTATTCAATTCAATACCCGCTTCGTAATCAAAAATAGACGAAAAGGGTGAGCCAATAAAATCTGCTGAGACAACAGGCTCTTCTGTATATCCTAATATTCCTTTTAAACTGCCTTCACTTGCATCTTTCATTGCTTTTGCAATTTCATCGTAAGATGCACCTTTTTCTAACCTTACAGTTAAATCGACGACAGAAACATCAGGACTTGGAATACGAAAAGCCATGCCCGTTAATTTACCATTTAATTCAGGCAATACCATCCCCACCGCTTTTGCAGCTCCAGTGGATGATGGTATGATATTACCAAATACACTTCTGCACCCTCGTAAGTCTCCAGACGATGCTGTATCAACCACGTGCTGCTTTGCAGTTGCAGCATGAATTGTCGTCATTAATCCTTCGACAATCCCAAAACGATCGTGGAGAACTTTAGCAATGGGTGCTAAACAATTAGTAGTACAAGAAGCATTTGAAACTACCTTATGAAAATCTGGATTATAGCGGTGGTGATTCACTCCCATAACAAACATAGGAATGTCTCCACTTGGCGCAGTTACAATTACTCGAGACGCGCCAGCCACTATATGCCCCTCCGCTTTTTCCTTACTTGTAAAAAACCCTGTAGATTCTATAACGACGTCTACAGATAATTTTTTATGAGAAATATTTTTTGGATCCCTTTCTGAAGAAAATTGAATTTTCTTCTCTCCGACGCACAGAAACTGCTCATCTATCTGAATTTGTTGATCTAATTGACCATAAACAGAATCATTTTTTAATAGATATGCTAAAACATCAAGGGAGGCTAAATCATTAATGAGTACTATATCAACTTGTGGATTACTGAGAAGCTTTCTAAATACTAATCTACCAATTCTTCCGAATCCATTAATCGCTACTCGAATCGCACTCATATCACTCGTTCTTTCCTTTCGCCCATTCTTCCCTTATCTAGATACTAGCATACACGTAGTGCGTTAAACCACATAATTATTTTTTACACTTTATAGACGCACTGCTATTTTTGGGAAGGGAAAACTGGACCTTTGGGAAACTCCAAAGGTCCTAAGTCTTTTTATTCAACACATTCCATAACACAACACATTGCCGCATCACCTACTCGGTTTCCAGAGCGCACAATTCGTGTATATCCGCCATTTCTTTCTTTAAACTTGGGGCCAAGTTGAGAAAATAGCTTTTGTAGAACGAGTCTATCATCATTATAGGCAGAAAGATCCCCTTCTTTTGCACGTCTTGCTTCTTTTGGAGTCAATTTATTAAAATGAATTCCCAAAAGTTGAAAAGCCCTTCTTCTGCTTGTTACTGTATCTTCTTTTGCAAGAGTAATCAAAGGTTCAACAACCTTTCTCAGCTCTTTTGCTTTTTCAATAGTTGTACTAATCTTTTCATGTAATATAAACGCTTTTGCCATGTTTCTCATAAGGGCCTCTTTATGAGAAGAAGTCCTTCCAAGGCGCGTTCTGTGATTCCTATGTCTCATATTCGCTATTTCCCTAAATTTTTTCTGTTAAAAGGCCATGGATAGCATCTTTTACATTTTCCCGACTGATTCCATACTTAGTCAGATCCATACCCAATTGCAATCCCATTTCTTCTAATTTTGCTTTAATTTCATTCAAAGATTTCTTTCCAAAATTTCGGAACTTTAACATCTCATGCTCTGGCATAATGACAAGCTCCGCAATCGTCTCAATATTTGCTTGAGACAAACAATTCGTTGAACGAACAGAAAGCTCAATTTCACTAATTTTAAGACTTAATTTATTGAGTAGCGCATCTCTATCTGATCTTTCTTCTTCTTCTTCTGCTTCATACGTAATCGTTTGAAATTTTAATTCATCAAAAACAGAAAAATGCAATATCCCTATCTGTGTTGCAAAAGTCAAAGCTTCTTTGGCTGTGATTCTTCCATCTGTTTTTATTTCTAAAACCAGTCTATCCATATCGGTTTCACCGCCAACACGACAGTGCTCAACATAATAATTCACAAGTCTTACAGGAGAAAACAAAGCATCCAAATAAATCTCATTTACCGCTTTATTTGGAATGTTTTGTCGCTCTGAAGCAAGATATCCTCTTCCCATTCCCACTTTAAAAATAATTTTCTTTTTCATAGGAAGGGTAGCTGTAAAAATTCTTAAGTCTGGATTTACTATATCAAAATCAGTTTCCCCCAATAACTCCCCTAATCGAACGATGTATGACCACCATTGCGAGTAAGCATATCCTGAGTAATATCTAAATCTTTTACTACAGTTTTGATGCTTCTTGACTTTGGTTCATCATCTAACGGGATTTTTCTAAGGAGAGCACTCTTAAGATTTAACACAATGTGCGTCATATCCTCTAGTATTCCCTCTACTGCTGTATACTCATGAGGAATCCCTTCAATATTTACAGACAAAATTGCAGGGGCCTCTAAAGAGGTAAGCATAATTCGTCTAAGGGCATTACCAAGGGTATGACCAAACCCTCTTTCTAACGGCTCAGCAACAACCCTGCATACATCGCCTGGAGATTCTGGCTCTTCAATTTTCACCTTATTAGGCAATTCAAATTTACCGTATTTAACTGACATACTTACTTTCTCCCTTAAACGTCTATCTCAACTCTTAACTTGTGTTTCCTGGCACTCAAATTCTCGGGTTACACCTTAGACTCTTCTTCTCTTAGGTGCACGACATCCATTATGTGGAATAGGGGTAATATCCCTAATCATTGTAATCGTAAGACCAGAACTTGCAAGTCCTCTCACAGCTGATTCTCTTCCTGCTCCAGGACCATTCAACATAATTTCTATTTCCTTCATTCCCATTGAAGCTGCAATCTTAGCGGCATCCTGGGCTGCAACAGTCGCTGCAAAACCTGAAGACTTTCTTGATCCAGAGTAATTCATTTTTCCAGCAGAAGCCCATGCTACCACGTTTCCTGATGGATCAGTAATCGTAATGATTGTGTTGTTAAAAGTTGCCTTAACGTGAGCAACTCCTGTGGAAACCTGTCTTCTTTTTTTTGCTTTAACAGGCTTCTTTTTCATTACCTTTTGAGTTTTTTCTTTAGCCAAAACAATTCTCCTAAGCTAACCCGTTATTTCTTTTTATTTGCTACTGTCTTTTTCTTACCTTTTCGCGTCCTTGCATTTGTTCGAGTTCTCTGACCACGAGTGGGGAGACCCAATCTATGCCGGATACCTCTGTAGCATCCGATTGAGACTAATCGCTTAATATTGCCCTGAATCTCACGTCGTAAATCCCCTTCTACGAGGTACGTGTTCTGAATGTAAGAGGTCAACTTAGCAGCCTCTGCTTCCGTAATCTTTTCAGCTCTGATATCAGGATTCAGCTCTAATGCTTTAATAATGTCTTGAGATCTTTTTAAGCCCACTCCAAAGATGTAGGTCAATGCAATCTCTAATCTTTTTTTCTTTGGGATGTCAATACCCGCT
>JBIIKD010000041.1:0-9779 GCA_044233345.1 Chlamydiia bacterium | reverse complement strand
ATCCTAGGCATAATCGATAGTTCCTTTTAAATTAAAACTTCGCTTTTACGTTTTTTCTCGTCATAAATCCGTCATATCGCTTCATTAGTAAATGAGATTCTATCTGCTTTGTAGTATCCAAAATTACGCTAACAAGAATCAAAAGCGATGTGCCTCCAAAAAAGTAGCTTATAGATTGGTCAACAGATAACACTCTTCCTACCAACGTGGGCAAAATGGCGATGAATGCTAGAGAAACCGCACCAGCAAATGTGATTCGATTCATACATGCTTCTAAATACTCTTCCGTCGGCTTTCCTTGACGAATTCCTGGAATAAATGCGCCCCCTCTTTTCATCTCTGAAGCAATCTGATCTGGATGGAATTGTGTTGCCGTCCAGAAATAAGTAAAAAACAGGATCAAAAGCACATAAAGCGCCATATAAGTCCAGCTTCCAGGAGAGAGCATTAATGCTACTTTTGATGCAACATTTCCGGTACTAATAAATTGTACAATTGTAGCTGGAAACATCAGTATAGTGGAGGCAAAAATCACCGGCAAAACACCCGCATGATTTACTTTTAATGGTATATGCGCATTCGATTGCCCACTTAAATCTTCTGCTCCAGTGTTACGTCTTGCATATTGTAGGGGGATTTTTCTAATCCCTTGAATAATCATGACTGTACCTACAATAATAAAGACGAACAGCGTACACAAAACGATCAGTGAAGAAAACGTTAACTGCCCAGATTCTTGTGAATCTAAATTGAGCTGCTGTAAAATTGTTCCCACCATAGAAGGAATTGAAGAAAGAATCCCGACAGATATAATCATACTGATTCCATTTCCAATTCCACGTTCTGTGATTCGCTCTCCAATCCACATAAGGAAAAGAGTTCCTGTTGTCATCGCTGACATTACTAACATAAAAAAGAGCCAAGGCAAACCAAACGCCTGAACACTAAGCACCTGATCAAAGATGACCCCTGGTGTCGTACTGTTTAGGCTCAAAGCATGTCTTGCAAAAATAGCGGACTGGAATAAAGCAAGTGCTAGGGTAAATATACGAATTAATCTGCCCATCTTTCTTTTTCCCTGATCACTATTTTCTTTCATCTCTCTTTGCAAAGATGGAATAAGTGTCATCAAAAGTTGAACTACAATAGAGGCTGAGATGTAAGGCATAACTCCAAGAGCAATTACCGTCATTTTGGCAAAAGCTCCTCCAGTAAAAATATCTACTAGTTGGAAAAGATTTTGCCCCCCTCGCGTAGCAAACTGGAATGCTTTTACAATCTCTGCTCCATTAATTCCAGGAACAGGAATGTATGCTCCGACTCTACAAAGACAAAGCATCAATAAGGTAAAAAGAATTTTTTTCCTTAAATCTGCTATACTGAATATCTTCTTTAATACTGCTATCATTTAAGCTTGCTTAACAGTCCCTTTTGCTTGTTCAATCTTTAATCTTGCGGTTTCAGATACAGCGCCAACTTCCACGATTAAACGCTTCGTTAACTCACCGTATCCAAGTACTTTCACAATAGGATTTGCTTTCTTTGAAAGAATGTTTTTTTCTTTCAAAGTTTCAAGAGTTACATGCTCTCCATCAGCAAAATACTTTTCAAGCATTTGCACGTTGATAGAGAATTTGTCTTCTAAGAAACGACCTCTGCTAAATCCACGTATTGGGATTCTTTTAAACATAGGAAGCTGACCCCCTTCTTTCCCGTGGCGACGCTTATATCCAGATCTTGCTTTAGCTCCCTTCATCCCTCGACCGCAAGTCTTTCCTCGACCGCTACCATTACCTCGACCTACACGATTAACACTAACTTTTTTTCGGTGAGTGTTTTTCAATTCAGATAATTTCATCATAATTTAGACCTCGCTTCTCGCGCCTTTGATTTATTCTGCAGTCTTGATAAGGCTTTAAACGTAGCTCTTACTTGGTTACAAGGATTGTTCCCACCCAAGTTTTTTGCAACAACATCTTTAACCCCAATCATTTCTAGCACTGAACGCACATGAGATCCCGCAATAACACCCGTTCCATGACAAGCAGATTTTATCAATACTCTTGCTCCATCATATACCGCTTCTACGTCGTGCGGAATAGTATCTCCCTCAAGTTCAAATTCCATCATTGACTTACGTCCATCATCCACAGCTTTTCGAATGGCATCTGTTACTTCATTCGCCTTGCCAAATCCCATTCCAACTTTTCCCTTACCATCACCTACGATGACAAGAGCAGAAAAGCTGAATCTACGTCCACCTTTTACTACCTTGGCACAACGGTTAATGAAGAGCACTTTTTCGTGCAGATCGGTTTTAGGACCGTCTTCCTTCGATGTTCTTTTCTTTTCAACTGACATGTGAGCTTTCCTTAAATTCTAAAATGACAATCCACCTTCGCGTAGTCCTTCTGCAAAGGCAGCTACTCTACCATGATATTTGTAATAGCCTCTATCAAAAACTACTTCTTTAATACTTTTTGAAGCCGCCAATTCCGCGAGTTTCAGTCCCACCTTCTTTGCAGCCTCTTTTCTGTCTTTAATGTTCTTGAATTCTTTAGAATAAGAACCTAAGCCAACCACAGTCAATCCTTTCGAATCGTCTATTACTTGCCCATACAGATGATTTAACGATCTAAAAACAGTAACTCTTGGTCTATCAAATCTTTTTACCGATTTTCGTACTCTTAGAGCCCGTTTTTCTCTTTTTCTATTGGTATTTGATAATTCGCTGTTCATACCTAATTAACCTTTACTTTTTAGCAGATTTTCCCGCTTTTCTTCGCACTACTTCATTCTCATACCGTATCCCCTTACCTTTATAAGGCTCTGGGGGTCTAAGTGCTCGCACCTTAGCCGCAAATTGTCCAACAAGTTGCTTGTCAATTCCGCTAATTGCAATTGCGGTACCTTTATCGATAGCTATTGTTAAACCTTCAGGCACTTTAATCACATTTGGATGAGAAAAACCCAAAGTCATATCTAAATCTTGTCCCTTCAGGGCAGCTTTAAATCCAACGCCTACCAACTGAAGTTTTTTCATAAATCCATCAGACACACCTTTTACAGCGTTGCAAAGGCGCGCTCTATCTAATCCAAGAAAAGATTTTTGCTCTATTTCATCAGAAGCTGATACAAAAACTTCTTTTCCTTCAATTGCAACTACAATCCCTTTGCATATTTCAAAGGAGAGTTGTCCTTTTGGCCCTTTTATATTTACAAGGAGCCCTTGAACAATCACATCCACACCGTTCGGCAACAGAATCGGTTTTTTTGCTAATCTAGACACTTACAATACCCTCCTGATTTTACCAGTCGCATTTACCAAATGCAGCAAATGAGCTCTCCACCTATTTTTTCTTTTCTAGCTCTAGCCCCGCTCATCACTCCCCTAGAAGTGGAGACGATAGATAGCCCAAGCCCTCTTCTAATTACCGGAACATCAGGCCATCCTACATAGATTCTTCTGCCCGGCTTAGAAACACGCTTTAGTCCCTGAATTGCCGATTCTCTGTCTGTGTCGTAACTCAAGTAAACTCTTACTAGTCTTTTTTCTTCATTTAGGGTTGTAGTCTTTATAAATCCACCCTCTTTCAGCACAGCCAATATCGTGACAATCATGCGGCTCAAAGTAACATCTACATATTTATGTCTTTGCTGTATTGCATTCCTTATTCTTGTGAGCATGTCAGCGATCGGATCATTTAACATCGAGAAAACCTCATAATTAAACGGTTATTCTTTTATCTTGTCGAACTTCCCTTCAAGGGCATTCCCATTAAACTGAGCAGTTCCATACATTCTTCATCGGTTTTAGCAGAAGTAACAAAAGTAAAATTCATACCTTGGTTGAATTTAACTTTATCTAAGTCAATCTCTGGAAAAATCATCTGATCTTTTATTCCAACAGAATAACTGCCACGACCATCTGCTTTTTTCTTTAACCCTCTAAAGTCAGGGATTCTTGGCATACAAATATGAATCAACCGATACATGAAATCATACATTCTATGTCCACGAAGAGTAACCTTAGCTCCGATCAACTGTCCTTCTCTAAGTTTAAAGTTAGAGATGGCTTTAGCAGATTTTGTTGGAAGCGGTTTTTGTCCAGTAATCAATTTGAGATCAGTTATGCAGTTTTCGATGAGCTGCTTATCTTTAGAAGCCTCAGCGAGACCCATACTCACAACAATCTTGCTCAATTTTGGGATCATCATCGGGTTTTTGTATTGGAACTTCTTTTGCAATTGTTCTTTTACAACTTCCAAATAATGCAGTTCTTGGGGCGATTTTCTCATATACAACCTTCTCTACTTCGCTACTCGTAATAATTTACTTTCGTTATCTTTTGTTTTGAAATACAACTCTTTCTTCCCTTCTTCATTAATGCGAGCCTTTACTTTAACAGCTTTTCCATCTGCTACAAAGCTCACATTTGAAACATGTATCGGAGCGTTGAACTCAACAATCGCACCTTTTTTTCCATCGGCTGTCGGTTTTTGGTGTTTTTTTCTTGTATTCACACCTTCAACGATCAACCTGTCACCCTTAATTTTGTTTATCTTTCCCTGCTTGCCTTTGTCATTGCCAGTGGTAACGATAACATTGTCTCCGACTTTATATCTCATACATTCCCTCATTAAATAACTTCAGGCGCCAACGAAACGATCTTCATAAAGCCTTTCTCTCTGAGCTCTCTTGCGACTGGCCCAAAAATTCTCGTTCCCTTGGGATTTTCTAGTTTGTCATCTAAAATCACACAGCTGTTGACATAGAAACGCAAGTACGAGCCATCCATTCGTCGAATTGCACTTTTAGTCCGAACGATAACAGCTTTTACTACTTCCCCTTTTTTCACAGAAGCTTTGGGGATTGACTCCTGTACAGCGCAAACAATAATGTCGCCAACGCCAGCATATCTTCTCTTCGATCCTCGAAGAACTTTTATGCATCGCACTCTTTTAGCACCTGTATTATCTGCTACTTCTAATTGTGTCTCTTGCTGAATCATAAATCTTAAGTCTCAATTGTTAGTTTGCTACACGCCATCTCTTTAATTTTGAAAGTGGTCTCGTTTCGATGATTTGCACTGTATCACCGATTTGAAGATTGTCAGCTTCTGTATGTGCATAGAATTTCTTGCTAATCTGAACCACTTTCCCATACTTTGGATGTCTTACTGTTCTAGTTACTTTTACTACAACAGTTTTATCCATACGATTCGAAGTGATTACACCAGTGAATGTTTTTCTATTTTGCATCTATCCTCTCATAATCTCTTCGATTTGTTTTTCCCTGATCAATGTATAACCTCTCGCTATTTGCTTACGAAGAAGTTTAAACATATGAACTTTTTCCACTTTCTTTTGTATATCTGACTGCACTCGCAAAACCACTAGCTCTCTCTTCCATTCAAATATTTTATCTTCTAGCTGTGATATATTAAGGGGCTTCATTTCATTTAATTTCATTTTCACTCTACCTATGCTTTAACAGTTTCAACCCTTTCAACAAATCGGGTTCTAATATTGAGTTTTCCCGATGCAATGCTCATTGCCCTTTGCGCTTGTTCTCTAGTTACACTTCCCACCTCAAACAAGATTCTACCCGGTCTAACTGTTGCTGCGTAGTGGTCTACCGCTCCCTTTCCCTTTCCCATTCGAGTTTCAGCAGGCTTTTTAGTAATTGGTTTGTCTGGGAAAACACGTATCCAAACTTTTCCTTTTCTATTAAAAAACCTAGTTATAGCAATCCTGCATGCTTCAATTTGGGTTGCTTTAATATTTCCTCTTTCAAGGGCTTGCATTCCAAAGTCACCGAACGAAACAAATACGCCTCTTTTACTAAGGCCTGTTTGCTTTCCTTTTCGACATTTTCTAAACTTTGTTCTTTTAGGCATTAATGCCATTTTTAACCTCCTGTCGCTGCGGTTGAGCTTACATGTTGTTCACCTTTTGTAATCCATACCTTTACACCAAGGGAACCATAAGTCGTTTCTGCTCTAGCAACCCCGTAATCAATATCAAATCTCAAGTTTTGAAGAGGGATCTTTCCTTCTTTATACCATTCTTTACGAGCAATTTCTGCTCCGCCAAGCCTTCCCCCACACTGCACTTTTATTCCAAGCGCTCCAGCGTCCATCGCACTTTGCATTGCTTTCTTTAAAACTTTTCTAAAGGCGGCTCTTCTTTCAAGCTGCATTGCGATTCCTTCCGCAACTAGGGTAGCATTTAGATCAGGTCTCTTGATCTCATCTACTTCGATCCAAACTTCTCTTCCAGTTAGCTTTTTCAGCTCCCCTTTTAGAACATCAATTTCTGATCCTTTTTTTCCGATCACAAGCCCAGGTCTTGCTGTATGAATAGTTACTTCAACTTTGTCGCCCATTCGCTTTATAGTAAAGCTAGCAGTTCCTTGGCAGCAAGGCTTCTTTTTTAAATACTTTCGTATTTGTATATCTTGAACAAGCTGATCTCCAAAATCTTTTTTAGATGCAAACCAGTTCGAAGCCCATTTTTTTCTGACTGCTAACCGGAAACCAATTGGATTTGTCTTCTGTCCCATAACTACTTTTTCTTCTCCCTGTTTGCATTCGAATCCACTGCTACGTGAAAATGAGTTGTTCGTCTTTCAATTAAGGCTCTTCTTCCACGGCTTCTAGACCAACTTCTTTTGTAAGAAGCTCCTTTGTCTACTCTAACTTCAGAAACGTATAGATTCGCGCGATCTGCATTTGCATTATTTTCTGCATTTGCTACCGCACTCTCCAATGTTTTCTTAAGCAGTCTGCCCGCTTTGAGGTTAGAATAGGTGAGCTGCATAAAAGCCTCCCCAATTGCCTTCCCTCTAATCAAATCTGCAGCAAGCCTAGCTTTCCTGTGACTCACTCGCACGTACTTAGTTGTCGCTTTTGCCAAACCCATTTTCTTACTACCTCTTACTTCTTAGTAGTTCCCGGTCGTTTATATGTTCTCGTAGGAGAAAACTCTCCTAGCTTGTGTCCAACCATGTTTTCACCTACAAACACAGGGATAAACTTCCTTCCGTTGTGCACTTCAAAATTCAAACCAATCATATCTGGAGTGATCAAGGAACGCCTTGACCAAGTTTTTATTGGAGCTCTCGCTCCCTCTCTTTTTGCTGTTCTCACTTTTTTTAGTAAGTGTGAATCGACAAAAGGTCCTTTTCTTAATGATCTTGGCATTTATTTACCCCTATTTCTTCCTACGATCTTTTACAATGAGTCGTGTGCTCTTTCTCTTCGATCTGGTTTTGTATCCCTTTGAAGGTGTTCCCCAAGGAGACCTTGGAAAATATCCCTTTTTCTTTCCTTCACCCCCCCCTTGACATCCGTCAACAGGGTTAGTTACAGTTCCGCGGCTAAGTGGTCGCACACCTCTCCATCTATTCCTACCCGCTTTTCCAATAACTGTAAGGTTGTTTTCAATATTAGAAAGAACCCCTACAGTTGCTCTGCAAGCTTCCGGAACCATTCTTACTTCACCTGACGGCATCTTAAGAGTTGCATATCCACCACTACGCGCCATCAATTGTGCTGATGAACCTGCAGTTCGGATAAGCTGCCCACCACGGCCTGGATAAAGCTCTACATTGTTTACAACAGCCCCAATAGGCATAAACATTAGAGGCAAAGTATTTCCATCTCTAAATGGAGCTTTTTCTCCAGAAAGAACCGTATCTCCGGCTTTCATTCCTCTCGTTGCCAAAACATATCTCTTTTCCCCATCCTTGTAAGCCAAAAGAGCAATGTGACAAGTACGATTAGGATCATATTCAACAGCTGCTACTTTCGCTGGAATATCATCTTTAGTACGTCTAAAATCTATCAAGCGATATCTCTTCTTGTGACCTCCACCTCTACCTCTAGAGGTAAGGTGCCCCTGATTATCCCGCCCACTAGAACGCTTTCTTTTAGTGACAAGAGATTTCAAAGGATTAGAACTATTCGAAGTCAGTTCGTCAGTGCTAGGCAGCGTAAGCTGTCTCGTCCCAGAATTCGTTGGTCTATACTTTTTAACCATATCTTCCTCTTATCTTTCTTCAATTTTTGAAATCAATTCGTTGGCCTTCAACAAGAGTCACAACCGCTTTTTTAACCCTCGATGTCAATCCGTATTTGCGCGTCCCTTTGGCTTTCTTTTTCTTTCTCGGCAAAAGAATTGTGTTCACTTTAAGAACATTGATTTTTTGATCCTTAAAATGTTCTTCAACAGCATGCTTGATCTCATACTTATTTGCCGAATAGTCAACAACAAAGACATACTTTGCCGTCTTACACTTTGCCACACAAGGATTACTTTCCGAGTCGACTAAATTTTGCAAGACCGCTGCTTTTTCAGTAACATGCAGCGCCTTTATCACCATTACTTTACTTTTATTCATTTTATCTCCTCAGGGAAGCTTCCATATCACTTAGAACCGACTCCATCACAATCAATTTCTGATTAGCAAGAATGTCATAGCCGTTCACGTTTTCAAACATAATTAATGACGCACGAGGAACATTCCGAATGCTCAATCGAAAATTCTTTTCTGCAACAGTCGTAACGGGTCTTCCAAGCATCATAACACTCTTTCCTGCCCAACCAATCGAATCCAAAAAGCTCGCTATTGCTTTCGTTTTAGGCTGTTCAAAGTAAAGATCAAATTGCTCTTGCAGAACGATCACAGCACCTGCTCTCATTTTGTCTATAAAAAGAGCTTTAATAGCAGCCCTTCTCTCTTTCTGATTAATTCGCACATGCTGATCAAATTTTGGCCTAGGCGCATGGACTCTCCCTCCACCTCTATACTGAGGGGCACCCAAAAACCCTTGACGCGCCTTACCCGTTCCTTTCTGAGCATGAGGCTTTGCACCTGAGTGATTATTCTCACTACGAGTTTTAGTGCAAGCAGACCATTGTCTTGCGTTTGCCCTTAAAGCGACGATATAATCCTTGATTGACTGAGTGTTTGCCTTCGGCTCATCTCCATAAGAAAAATCCAATTCCTGAATTTCACTTCCACTCAAATCGTATTTTTTACACTTCGCATTTCCCATAATTCACGACCCTACTTTTTCGCTTTTCTTTTTATGGAGTTTCGAATGGCAACCACTCCTCCGTTTGCACCTGGAATAGCTCCTTTTACAACAAGCACTCTCAACTCTGGATCTGCTTTCATCACCTCTAAACACTCTGTTGTGACTCTCTCAGAACCCATGTGACCAGCCATGCACTTATTCTTTTGAACACGCCCATGCGCTGTCAAAGAACCACTTGATCCAATATGTCGAACAACAGGACCCGCCCCGTGCGATTTTACAATACGAGACTTATTATGCCTCTTAATCACACCCTGGTATCCCTTTCCTTTGCTTGTTCCACAAACATCCACAAAAGTTCCCACTTCAAAAACTGCATCTACGGAAATCTCTTTCCCTACTTCTGTAGAAAAATCTGCATCTCGCGTCTCTCGCATTACTGATCTAGGCTCAATTCCTTTAGCACTAAAGAATTCTGCTTGCGGCTTTCTCACGTTCTTTTTTCTAGAGGAGGCGACTTTAAGAGATGCAAGCTGAATAGCTGCATATCCGTCGTTTTCTTTTGTCTTAATTTGAGTGACAACGTTCGGTTCAACTTCAACTACGGTGCAAGGAATTACTTTTCCCGTCTTTTCATCGAAAAGACGAGTCATTCCTCGCTTTTTTCCTATCATCGTAAGAGACATACTATTTCCTTTTCTCTATAGCAGTTTCCCTTTACACAAAGAATGCTAGC
>JBIIKD010000001.1:0-45483 GCA_044233345.1 Chlamydiia bacterium | reverse complement strand
CAAATTTTTTCCTTATAGACAAAAGAGAGCTTCTTAAAAATAACAAGAGATAACACCATCAGCGTTATTATAGATATAAGGCATCCCCACCACATCGGAGAAAATGGAAGAATTAAAGCATTATACAAGATATACACCTTTCTCATAGTATAACAATTCTCTTTCATAAAGATTCATCAACCTAACAAAGAAAGACTTACAAATGTCTTGAGAATAACTCTTCAGTTTCTATACTTGCAGAAAAGGGAGCTATTTAATTATGAAAAAACGGCAAAAACCTCTAGAGAAAAAAACTATTCTTATTCTTGGAGGAGGTTTTGGAGGAGTCTATGCTGCTCGCCGTTTAGAAAAACTCACTAAACATTGTAGAGATGAAATAGAAATTGTTCTCGTGAATAGAGATAACTATTTTGTTTTTCATCCTATGCTTGCTGAAATCGTAGGCGGTTCGATAGGAATTCTTGATTCTGTAAGTGCGCTAAGAGAATTACTTCCTCATACCCATATTTACGTACGAGAAATATCAGAGATTGACATTGAAAATCAGATGGTTACACTTTCCCCAAACTTTGATCATACCGATTTACGAGTACATTATGATCACCTTGTATTAGCTCTTGGTAATGTAACAGACTTTAGAAATAGTCCCGGAGGTCTTCATGAACACTCCTTAAGTTTTAAAAACTTAGCTGATGCCCTAAAGATCCGTAATAGAATTATAGATGTAATTGAAACTGCAGCGCAAGAAGATAACCCTAAAGTAAGAAAACAACTTCTAACCTTTATCGTGGGAGGAGGAGGATTTTCTGGCGTTGAAGTGGTTGCTGAAATCAACGACTTTGCAAGAAAAATTATAAAAATGTATCCGTTAGTTGATCCTAAAGAGATTAGTGTCTATCTAATACATAGTAAAGATCGGCTTGTTTATAAAGAACTGCCCCCCTCTCTTGGAAAATATTGCGCAAAAATCTTAGAGAAACGGGGTGTGCAGATCCTTTTTAATACACACTTAAGATCAGCAACGCCCTATGAAGCGATTCTTGACAATGGAAAGCGTATTCCTTCAAGCACCATTGTCTCCACAGTACCTTCGAGTTGCAATCCATTAATAGAGACACTTCCGTTTGAAAAAATAAAAGATCTTATTCTTACTGATGAAACCTTACTTGTAAAAGGAACAAAAAATATTTGGGCTCTTGGAGATTGCGCAGCAGTCCCTGCAAAAATAGAGTTACATTATTGCCCGCCTACAGCTCAATTTGCAGTAAGACAAGGAAAGTGTGTGGCGGAAAATATATTTTCTTCGATAAAAGAAAAAGGCCCCTTAAAAAAATTCTCGTTTACAGCTCTTGGAATGATGGCTGCACTTGGTCATAAAAGAGCTGTAGCCGAAATGTTTGGATTCATCAAACTTTCTGGCTTTATCGCTTGGATTGCTTGGCGTTTTATCTATTGGATTAAACTGCCTGGAGTAAATAGAAAAATTAAAGTATTCATCACCTGGTTACTTGATTTTATTGTTCCTCAAGAGCCAGTCCAATTGAAAATAGAGTATCGAAGTGGAATTAACCACCTTCACTATGCCTCAGGCGAAACAATTTTTCATAAAGGAGATGTAGGTGATTATCTATACATCATTGCAAAAGGGAAAGTCTCTGTTTTAGAAACAAAAGATGGCAAAGAAATTCCAATCGCAACCCTCGAACAAGGACAATATTTTGGGGAAATGGCTCTTTTAAAAGAAAAACGTCGCTCAGCTACAGTAAGATGTATAGAAGATTGCGAACTTTTAGCAATTAGAAAACAAGACTTTCACCTTTTGATCACAAATTTCACCCAACTCAGAGAAGATTTTATGCGTACTGAATCAGATAGACTTTCAAAATATCGAGATCTTCTAAACTCAGCCGGCCTCACAGACATTGCTAATGATTATACCTTGCCGCCAGAGAAGAAAGCAGGAAACGAATAACGTATCTTATAGCAATTTTCTCTATTAGAGTTCTTTCATAAAAGAGAGGGAATTTTTAATGACTTAGGTATAGGACCACCGTCAAATTATTTTGTTACAGAAAATATTCCTAGAGCAACGCCATGTACTACATTTGCCAAATACTTTTGATCATCAACAGACAAGTTTCCAAGATTCGTCATACCATTGATGAGACGTCCTTGGAACTCTTTCATTCCTTTTTTATATTTAGCACTTGTTTCAGAAGAAAAGAACCATGAAACGGCTTTTTGTACTTGTTGTGTTCCATAAGTGTCATCCAAGGCTTGCATAAATTTTGCACCAGGAACAGGTTTTAATTTACCTGAATCTAAATACCGAACATTGCTTATGTAGTCTTTATTTATTCTCTCCATAATTAATAAAAATAAATAATAAACAAAAAAAATCAATGAAAATTTTATTTTTTATATTTTTTTTACTTTTCTTGCTTGTTTCACTAACGCGCTTAGAGTGAATAGGTATCGAATTGGGTTTAAAGTTGTGATTTTTTCTTTCTTACGCTAGAGTTATTCTCTTATGCAAACTATAGAGATTACTGAAAAACCAAAGGCTCTAAGAATGAAGAATAAATATGCCATTTTAGGCGGCTTAGCAGCCTTGGGAACGCTTATTATCTGGATTTGCTTTTTAACCCGAATATCTCCTGGATATGTTGGTGTTATAGTAAACCAATTTGGTTCTAGTAGAGGTGTTGAGAGCAATGAACTCCATGCAGGAATGTATTGGATTCCCCCTTGGAAAACCGTCTATCAATTTCCTATATTTGAGCAAAATGAGATGTGGGAAACAGATAAAGAGTGTTTTCACTTTCAAACATCTGAAGGGATGGCGATTTCAGCTTCGATTGGAATTACATTTAGATTAAATCCATCTTCTGTCCCTATGATTTTTCAAAGATACCGAAGAGGTATGGATGAAATTACAAATACGTTTATTCGAAACTTTATTCGAGATGCTATTAATAAATCTGCATCTAAAATGACGATTGAAGATCTCTACGGAAAGGAAAAAGAAGGGTTCTTTGATTTGGTAGAAAGTCATGTCTCAGAGGATTTAAAAGATCTAGGTATTGAGCTTCGTCGTATTTATCTCATCGGTCGTTTTCACTTTCCTGACAATGTGATTAAAGCTCTCAATGCAAAAATTGAAGCTGTACAAAGAGCTCAGCAAAGAGAAAACGAACTGCGGGAAGCGGAGGCGGAAGCTAAAAAGAACATAGCTACTGCTGAGGGTGCTGCAAGATGCGCTATTTTAGAAGCTCAAGCAGAAGCCGAATCGAATAAATTAGTAGCAGCGTCTGTTACCCAAGAACTTATCCAATGGGAAGCTCTACAAAAATGGGATGGGAAGCTTCCTCAAATTGTTGGAGAAACCATTCCTTTCATTGATCTTCGAAACAAATCTACTAAGGAATAAGGTGAATCTTTCCTTTTTTATCGAAAGTGATATTCCCCTCTTGCAATAGTTCTGGATTTGTTATAGCAATAACTGAAACAGCAGATAAATCTACTCGCTCGAAAGACTTCTCTTCTTTACTGCAAATTTTTGCTACTTTTGCTAAAAAAGAAATACCTGTTTTTACAGTTTCTGCTAAGCGCTCTTTATCATTTTGTCCAACATTTCGATTTTCACTTAAATTTCTTAAAAACAAAGAGAGATTTTCATATGATCGTTGATATGTTGGTGTTTGAAATTCATCAAATTCTTTAACTATCAGGGCAAGTTCTTCTGCGGGAAGGCGTAAAAATGCCTCTTTAAGAATTTTCCCCTCTTGTTCTTGATACAATTCCATCATAGCACCAAATCGAGTCAATACACGATTTAATGGAGATCCCGGATCAACCCCAAGCCATAGTGCCCGCTTAGCTAGGTAAAATTTAAATGCATCTTTCTCTGTTGCGTTTTTTAAAAGAGAAAAAGCCATTCGTATCGCTTGAAAATTTTGATAAACACTTGTGGTAATAGTTTGAGAACTAAAACTATTTATATCGCCACTGGCACCTGCTAAACGACATTGCTCAAGAAAAAAGGCCAATTCAAAAAGCTCTGGATTTAAGTTTAATAGATTGGAAAGTCGTATTTCTACAAAAACTCGCATCATATCACCCAATTCCAAAACCTCGTTTAAATCAATAAGAGCAAATATTTCATGGAGAAATCTTTGTTGCATTAGATTTAATTTGCTATAGTAGGGAAATATATCTGGATGTTTTTCAAGGACAACCTTTACTAATCTTCTATCTTCTCTTCCAACAATTTCGTAAATCCATGCTTTGTTTTGCACAATCGAAGAGCTGGCTAATCTATCTAAAACAAGTGCAAACTTTAGAACTTCAATAATTTGTTCATGGCTAAGCATTCTATATTGCTTTGTGATAACTCTTGCATGGGATTGAATGTCTTTAAATTCATCCCAAGAAAGCTTAGATTTTTTTTCCTGCCCGTTTATAAATTCTAGGTAATCTACATATCTACCATGTAAGAAAATATCTAAACTTCGAAGAGAAAGAATCGTTCGATCAAAATCAGGAATAGATTTTCCAAATACTTGAAAAGAGGGAGCATGATACTGATGGCTTAAGCGTAGCTCTTCTTTAGTATACCAACCTATTTCCTGATATTTTTGAAGGATTTGATCTAACTGTGCCTTATTTATCCGAGATCCTTGAGCACGAAAATTCACTTCAATACCCTGGTAATGACGATCGACCGCCATAGAAATAGTGTATACTGTTAGAAAAAACGCAAAAACAATAATACCGAATATAGTTTTTACCCATTTTTTTTGGGCGATGATCCAAAGTTTCATTTTTCCCCTTCTTTTTTAAGGTATACAATACTCGTAGGAAACGCCATTTCTGCCCCATTTTCTCTTATAATTTTGTATACATCAAAAAGTACTTTTTCTTGAAAAACTCTGAATTCTTTATCATCTACGGTCTTTGAATAAACTCTAACAAGAATATCAACGCTACTATCGGCAAAATCTTCTAAGTGCGCAAAATTCGACTGGTCTTGATCGATCTCTCGACTTTCTTTAATATAGGTTCTGATTCCTTGAAGAACTTGAGACACTTTTGATACGTCCTGATAACGGATCATAAATGTCTTTAAAACCCTTCGATTTGTTGCTCTAGTAGCATTTACAAAGACCATACTTGAAAACATAGAGTTTGGAATAAAAATAGGCCGCTTATCAAATTGCCTAACTTTCGTTAATCTCCATCCAATATGTTCTACATGCCCCTCTATCTTTCCATTATCTGAATAGATCCATTCTCCAATTCGAAAAGGTCTATCTAAAGCGATAATAATACCCCCTAAAATATTCGCAATTGCATCTCTTGCAGCAAGACCGACGATAATACCACTAAATCCTCCAAACGCTAAAAGTCCACCTATCTGTATTCCAAAAAGGGGTAGAATAATAATAAGAGTACAAAAAATAATGACCATTAAACTTAGTTTAGAAAAAAGCTCAACAGAAGTGCGATCGTAATGCCGTTTTATAAGAAAATGTTTTTCTAATTCCCTAGCAAACGTATAAAAAGTAAGCGATAGAGAAGCAATAAATCCTACTTGAAACAAATTAGAAATGACATTCACTAAACTAATTTCAAACAATTCATTCGCATATAGCGAGACAATGAAAAATATAAAGGAAAGCCAAACAAATAATTTAAGAGGAAACTTTACCGCTCGTAAAATAATTGCTGGCCATTCTCTTCCTCTTTTCCTTTCATCAGGAAATCCATATCTATAAAAGAGGTTTAGAAATACATGAAGTCCAACTGCTCCTGTAAAAACAACGATAATAGGAACCCACCAGGGCCACTGTCCTAAAAACTGGACAAAATCCAAAACACCCTCCCCCATGATTGCAAAAACACATCGACACAATATAACACATACTGCTAATTTTTTAGGGATGAAATGCCTCTGTCATAGTAATAAACAATTTAACGATTGTTGTGAGCCATATCTTTTAGGGATAAAATCTCCTCAAACTCCAGAGCCCCTTATGCGCTCTCGTTACTCTGCCTACGCTCTAAATAAACCAGATTATATCATTTGCACAACACACCCTGACAACCCGATGTACAATCCAAATACACTTGCTTGGACTTCATCCATTCAGCAATTTTCTCAAATAACAGCGTTTCAAGGACTCACTATTATTTGCAGTGAAGAATCAGGTAATGAAGGATTTGTTACATTTCATGCTCTTCTTATCGATTTTCATGGAAAAGATGCTAGCTTTATAGAAAAAAGTCGATTTCTTAGAAAAAACGGTCTTTGGCTTTATAGATCAGGAGTTCGAGATTCTTTCCCCTGCAGCAAGAAGTTTCTCTAATTTTTCTTTTGACTCCTCCATTTCTGGAGGAGAATCTTTTAGGCGCAAAGCAAAAATACCAGTGATCGCAAGCAATACAAAAAGAAAGGGAAATTCAAATTGTGATTCTATGATTATACTTCCTACAAAGACTATCGAACTTATAAATATAGCTGTAGCTGCTTGAACTTTTGGGTGGTTATAGTCAATAAAAAGGGTATACAACAATAAATATCCAGAAGAACACACTCCAGTAATAAAAGAAAGAGCTCCTAAGAGATATATAGGCATTGGAGAAAAATAAAGTATAGCCCCTATCGAAATTAAAGCAGTAAAATTTAACGCTAAAATAAACACCTTTCTTTGCAAAAATCTATCTGAAAGATATCCAATTAAAGGCGCTCCTATTCCAAGCCCCCAAAAAACTAATTGGGAAATAGAACCAATTATTTCGGCCGATAATCCGTATACTTCCATTAAAAAAGAATTGCCCCAAGTTGTTCCAAAAATAAACGTTGCAGAATAAAATCCAAGAGAAACAAAAGCAAAACACCAAGAAATTTTGTCCTTCAATACTAAAATAAATGCGTTAGAAAGCTGGACCTTATTTTTTGTCTGTTTTTTAAATAAAGAATGGATAGTCATTCCCATATAGATCATTATGACTAATGCCATGCAACTTACAACCTCGATCCCAAATAACTCTTTTAGATACTGAATAGATAGATTAGCTACTATCCACGCGAGCATTCCAATAGAATTGGCAATTCCCATAAAAACTGCCTGTCCCCTTTTAGGAAATGATTGAATAGATGCATAGATTAGAAAGAAAAAGAAAAATATAGAGCCAAAACCCATAAATCTTATGCAGCTCCTCTTTTACAAATGATTTGCTCTAATTCTATTTTTCTAACGTCAGAAGGAGAAACCTTTTTTACATTATGAAAACATCTGGTGGGAATATGTTGAAATTGATCTAAAGATCGAAGATATTCTACATTTAATCCAAGCAAATTATGTTTTTCTTTTACACTTTGCAATTTACATCCAAGAGCTTGTTCTAACTTTCCTTCTTCTATAATAGAAATCCAATTGTGATCTTCAGAGTGCCCCCAAGTAGTTACTTTTTTGATCAATTCTGAAGAAGACCTTACCCAACTATAATGATGAACCATCGGATTTCCATCTAAACCCCTTACTGAATTTATCTTAGACCCCTGAAACCCAAAAAAATACCCAGGACGTTCGTGATTATTTAAAAGAAGTTCTGGCTGCAATGCTTCTTTTTTCACAGCCAAATGGGAGTATTGATGCTCTAAAGACCTCTTTCCCTCATCTCCGACGTATATATAGCTAGAAAAATGCAAAAGATCAGGAAGATTTGCACTTTTTGAAAAAAAAGACTCAAATTTTTCCCCATCCGGAATCTCGTCTGCATCAATAAATATAATATAATCAACTTCATCAGAGAAATAAAAAGCTCCTATATATCGGGAGGTAGAAATATGCAACCGAGCTTTATCTTGTCCTTTCAAAAAATCTTGTGATCGAATCCCAAAAAAACCCACATCTTTATGAGAAAATTCAATAAATTGTATATTTAAATGCTCAGAATACGTGCGATGAAGCAATTCTCGAGATTCTTTTTCGCCGTTACTAAATTGATCAGACACAACCACAACAATTTCTCTGCAATATTTTTTTAAACCTTCTAAACAATGATGGATAAACCTGTAATCATTTGTGCAGTAACTGACTACAGCGCCAATGTTAAGTTTTTTCATAAAAATCGGCCTTTTAACCCACTTGTGATTCAAATATTAATATTTGAATAAAAAAATCCATTAAAAAAAACAATGTCAATCGATGTAATTATCACTATAATCACAAAAAATAATTAAACTCTTGTTTTAATCTGTTGTTTAAAAAAATAAATATTAGATTTTATGTGTTTATAAAAATACAAAAATAAAGATTAATAAATCTCTTTTAGCTTAGAGGGTGCTTTAAAAAGCATTGCGCTTGTTCCTCCAATACATAAAAGAGCGCTGATAAAAAGTACCTTAGTAGGACCGAAACAAATTGCAAGTAACCCTCCAAGAGGGGGCCCTAAAGTACCTCTAATTCCAACCAAAACAATATTTATTCCACTATAACGGGAACTATGTTGTTCCCCTGCAAAAATAGGTCCTGAAAGGTGCCAAATAAGGTGACTTCCCGCCTGAGCTATACCATACACAAAATAAGCAAGATAAAGCCAAATAGAGGAATACTCTGCAAGAATAATCAATAGGGGAAAAATTCCAAAACCGACCAAAACAAAAGAAGTAAACCAACTAACGGGAATTTTGCTTAGGGCCTTTCCCCATAAACGAGAAGTTAAAACAAACCCAAGCCCCTTACAAATAGAATAGGCTATCAATAAATCTCTATAAGAAAGTTTTAAAGTCTCAGCAAAAAAAATGGGGATTATCGGCTGGATAATCATTAAACCAAGACCCCCAACCATAAAGGCCCACTGGAACCTTCTAAAATCACTTCGCTCTTTCATCAGCTCAATACAATCAATCCATGGTCGAATGAACCGTTCTCTAAATAACGGTTTTTTCGCAACCCCCTCAATATTTTCTTTTACTTTCATCTCTCGTACAGGCAAAGCTACCTGGACAATAATTCCGATAATTCCAAGAACAAGCGCGCCCAAATAAAAAATTTTCCATAGTCCCACATGATTATCTAAAAGTGACCCCACTCCGATAGCTACAAGAATACCCTCTCCATAACCCAAAGCCGCACTAACGGAAAAAAGCTGCTCTCGAACTCCTTTTCCTGGAAGGTTTACTTTGATCATTTCCATCCATGCTGGGATGCTTGCTCGAAGAAAAAGCATGTAAAGTGCTGATGCTATGATTAAAAGCCATGTATTATCAAAAAAAAGAGCTGCAATAAATGGGATTCTTCCAAAAAGTCCGGCTCCCAATAAATTCATTTTTAAACTTTCCTTTTTTCGAGAGATTCTTTCACTCCAATAAAAAGAAAAAATTGACGCTACTGGTTTAACCATTGTCAAAAGAACAATTTGAAAGGAAGTCGCCCCCAAATCCTTAATCATGATGAAAGGAAGAAGAGGAAAAAGAAAAGCAAATGGCTCCAAAAAGATGCTGGACGAGAAAAGAGCCCATTTTGTTCTCTTTATTTGGGAATGATGAGGCGCCATATCTTAAGTATACCACCCCCCTTACTATAGGAAAATAGGAAATCTATCTCCTTCCCATATTAAAAATATAGGCGATGCACTGAATTTTATAATATTTTTTTGCATTCTGCTTGAAAAATTGCGTAAGAAAGAAAAGGATCACACACTTTTACTTTCTCTTTTTTGCCTTTTATTTCTATTTCTACCGATCCATTCAAAAATGCTTCTTTAATTTGTCCTAAAGTAAACAGTTCAATCCGTAAAATAGCTTCAGAATAATCAGGACTTGCGATTCCTTGGCTTCCAACATATCCTATATAAACAGGAATGATAGATGCAAGACATCCTGAATCTGGAGTGATATCCCCTAAATACTGAATACTTTTTACTACAAAACCTGTTTCTTCTTTTAATTCTCGGGCTACAACAACTTCTATAGGCTCTCCTTCAAGTTTATGCCCCCTTGGAATTTCCAACTGCCAACAACGCGTTGCATGACGGTAATTCACAACAAGTCCAATTTTTCCATCTGGAAATACAGGCATTACAGCAATACCTGGAATACCATCTGGAAATGCAGATTGTTGTATCAAGCGATCATAAGTTCCTCCAGCTCCTGTTGGAAATATCACAGCATCGCGTACCCATATCCAATAAGTATCCTTATAAATAACCCCTACGCGACTTGCTGTTTCTGCCTCAAGAGCACTCATTCCTTTTTTAATAAATCGCATTTTTTGAAGTTCTTCAATTTGCCCAATCTTCTTAAGATCTGTCACGATCTCTATTTTTCCAAGCTTATACTCCCCTATTTCACCAAATACTTGCGGATTCTCTTTCATAAACTTCAAATACTCCTCCATTACACCTTCCTTTCCTTGAAGAATAATCGCCATTGCACATATCGAAAAAAATTTTTTGAGCATAACTCCCCCACATAAACGGGGGAGTTTAATTTAATTTTTAAATATTACACAAGAAACTTGAAGAATCGTTTTTTCTATACTTCAGTTTTTAAAAGAAGAGCTAATGTTTCAACATGTGTAGTTTGAGGAAAAAGGTCAAAAGGATAAAAACTCACACTGCGATATCCTTTTTCTCGTAAGTAAGCCACATCTCTTGCAAGGGTTTCAGGATTGCAAGAGGTATAAATAATTTTCTTAGGATTCATCTCTGCAACTACCTTAAGAACACTTTCTTCACACCCCTTTCTTGGAGGGTTAAGAAAGAAGACATCGCTTTTCTTTACATGGTGTAAAAGATCCTCAACCATGCCACATAATGCATCCACTTTGACTTCATTTTGCTTGGCGTTTCTTTTAATGTCTTCAACAGCATCAGGAATGCATTCGATGGCATGCATCTTAATTCCTTTCGAGGCAAGAAAACAAGCAAAGATTCCAATACCTGCATAAAGGTCTGTTGCCGCATCACCACTTTTTAGCTCTGATAATTCGTAGGCTTTTTGATAAATAGCTTCTGCTTGGGGAATATTTACTTGTAGAAAACTTTGTAATGAGACCTGAAATGAAAGACCCAGAATGTGCTCTTTCATTCGTTCTTTACCAATAATTTTTTGCACTTTTTCAGGAAGAACAATATTTGCTCTGCCCCTATTTTCTCCATGGATAACACCTACGACCCCATTAATCTCGGAGGCGATTTGTTTAATGTGTGGGGTGATTTTTTCCTCAGTAATTAACATAACTAAAACATCATTTGTTCCGTTTGCTGTACGAATCAAGATATGACGGAGCTTTGGTTTTTCTTTTTCAATGATCTTCTTAATTTCTTGAAAAACCAGCTCCCCTTTTTCATCTTGAATAAAGCACTCTTCAATCGGAACAATATTATGGGTTCCATGCTCATAAAGACCAATTTCAACTCCCTTTACAGGAAGCTGCATCTTGTTTCGATAATGGAGTTTTTTAGGAGATGGTGCAGTTAACGCAACCTCTGGATTTTCTACTTTCCCAATTCGGCGGATTGCTTCAACAATTCGTCTTCTTTTCCAAACAAGTTGCTCTTCATAATCAAGATGCATGATTTGACATCCACCACATTTACCAAATACAGGACAAATGGGCTTTACTCGCTTTGGAGATGATTTAACAATTTCTAAAAGCGCGCCTTTCAAATAGTTTTTCTTCACTTCTGTGATCTGGACACGCCCGACCTCTCCAGGCAAAAGCCCCTGCACAAAAATAACTACCCCGTCTAAATGGCCGATCCCCTCTCCATGAACACCCAAGTCATGCACGGAAACTTCAAAAATATCATCTTTATGTAAATTCATAGCAACTACTCTATCAAACTTCTCTAAATTACGTATATGTTCTTGCGTAGTAAGTTTTTTTTTGATACGAAAAGAAATCTTATGAAAGAAGTGATTTTGCAACAAATTCAAACTGATGGACGAATGATGAAGGCTATTTTTCTTCCTGAAAATGGGATGAATTTGAAAAGTCTGACCATCGACGATATAGAATTAATCGATCCATCAACAAAAGGGCTATTCGAAGAAAAAATGGGTGGATATGGACCTATTATTGGGCCCCATTTTTATCATAGAAAAGAAAATTCTATTCCGCACGTTCCTGATGAAACAATTTTCCCTCACATTAAACGAGTGCGCGCGAAAGGATGCAAGGAACCTTTTTCTCATGGAATCGCACGGTATGTGCCTTGGAATTGGCATGCAAATGAAACCGCAATTGAAGGAAATTTATCGGGGAAAGATACCTTTCACGGAATTACACTAAAAGCTCTTGAAGGGTTTGATTTTAAAATGCTTTTTAAGGCTTCTCTATTAAGAGATGGACTACATATTAAAATGGATGTAGAAAGCATCGGTTCTCCCTCGATTGCAGGGCTACACTATTACTACGCGATTCCTCAAGGAGACGCAAAAGTATCAATAGACTCTCAAAACACCTATAATGATATGGGGACATGGCGCCCTATTCCTAAAAAATGGGAGGGGAAAGATGGACATGGAATCACATTTAATTTAGAAGAAGAAAGTGATTTTGGATTTTTATCAAATCGACCAAATTATACAGGTCACGCGATTTTTGAAACTGCATTATATTCTTTAATTATCAACTATGAAACCACGTCAGATGAAAATGCTTTTCAATTATATCATCCTAAAGGAGCCTCTTTTGTTTGTATCGAGCCAGTTACTGCTAAAAATCCGCGTGATGCAAAACAAATAAAAAACCATCTAAAGGTACATATAGGTATTGAATGAGATTTTTTCGTCATACATTAGGGACCATTTTTTTAACCATTGCATGCCCGGTCTTTGCTGTACTGCTTTGGTATACAGGGGCTTTTTTAGATGGCTCGTTTAAACTTCTTTTAATGTTGTTTCAAAAACATGGTTTTTTCTCTACTACGTATCAGATTTGGGCTCCTGTTTTTTTGGGATCTAAAGTAGCTTGGACGTCGATTATTGTATTTGCTCTTTTTGAACTTGCTCTTTTGAAAATGGTTCCTGGAAAAATCATCAAAGGACCAGAAACTCCCAATCATTATATCCCCAAATATAAAGATAACGGTCTTCTTTCCTTATTGATTACAATATTTACCTACGTCACTCTTTCATTTGGCCTACATTTATTCTCTCCTACCTTGATTTATTTCCATTTTGGAGAAATTATTGGCGCTCTTTGTTTAGGGAGTTTCTTATTTTGTATTCTTCTCTATGCAAAAGGAAAATTCTTTCCTTCTGGTCCAGACACTCTGTTTACAGGAAATATTGCTTTCGATTTTTTCTGGGGCACCGAACTTTACCCTAAAATTTGTGGATGGGACGTAAAACAATTCACTAGTTGTAGATTTGGAATGATGAGTTGGCCTATTCTTCTTATATCCTACTGCTCTGCTCAATCAGAACTATATGGTCTTTCAAATAGCCTAATTTTATCTACTACTTTACAAATCATCTACGTGATAAAGTTTTTTTATTGGGAAGCTGGCTACCTTCGATCCATTGACATCATGCATGATAAAGCAGGATTTTATATCTGCTGGGGAACTCTTGTGTGGGTCCCTTCAGTGTACACATCTACCTCTTTTTATTTAGTTCATCATCCAATACAACTGTCAACGACTCTTCTTTTAGGTCTATTTCTTCTAGGTTCCCTTTTTATTGCAACTAACTATCTTGCCGATAGACAAAGAATGCTTTTTCGTGAACATGGAGAAAATGTAAAAATTTGGAAAAATTCCCCAGATTTTACTGTTGCTACTTACATTACAAATAGTGGCCAAGAAAAAGAAAATCTTCTTCTCGCCTCTGGTTTTTGGGGTCTTGCAAGACACTTTCACTATATTCCTGAAATTCTAGCCGCTTTTTCCTGGTCCCTTCCAGCTCTTTTCAGTCATTTTTTTCCTTATTTTTATGTAGTTTTTCTAACCGCTCTTCTCTTTGATCGTGCCAATCGAGATGATAAACGGTGTAGAGAAAAATATGGCGATGCTTGGGCTGAACATTGCTCAAAAGTACCCTACAAGATTCTACCCTACATCTACTAAGTGAACTTATCTATTTTTTCAGTGCAAAACTATTCTGTTTTCAGTTAAAATTTCTCCTTTTTAACAAAAAGGTAGGAATATATGAGCGAACAAGAGACATTAGTTGTAATCAGCAAAATGAAAAAATACATCAAAGATACAGGCGGAATGAATACAGCAGCCTCTGCATCTTCAGCTTTGTCAGAAATTATTCGTAAAGCTTGCGATAAAGCAATCGAAAATGCAAAATCAGACAAGCGCAAAACTGTAATGGATCGAGATTTCCAAGATTAAGAGGTTTAAAATGAGTCTATTTAGGAATGCATTTGCATCATTTTTTATGATTAGTTCGCTATGGGCGAGCACAGATCTTCCTAATTCCTCCTATCTTTATTTTATGGGAGGGGACCAAGAAATGAATCTGTTTGGGGGGAGGGATTTAGCCTCCTTCCAAATGGAATACCGACCAATGAATTTCAGTTATCAAACAAACAACGGGATCTTCCAGCCAATTTTAGGTGGTGGAATGACTACTCTCCCAACACTTACTTTATATGGGGGCGCTAGTTACACACATCAACTTCCAAGAAATCAGTATTTTTCAATTGCTTTGGGCCCCTCTGCAAGAGCGGTCGGCTCTCTTTACTCTAGCCAATCAAGGTTTGAGTTTCGTTTTGCTCCAGAGTATGGAATTATTACTCCCACACAAGTTCGTTTTGGAATTCAAACCCCTATTTTCACTAAGATAAGTTCCCTTGGCATGCAAACAACTGATGTAGGGATTTCCTTTCTACTTGGGATTCCCCTTGCAAAACCAAGAAAGGTTCAAGAGTCTAAGCTCCTTACTTTTCCAAAATGGGACTATTAATCATACCAGCTAAAATGAGATGTTGTAAGAGCTGAAGAAATTGCAACTCCTATCATTACGATCAAGAATGAGCTAATTACTATCCAAGCAAACGTTCCTATTTTTTCTTTCTTTTTCCGTTCATTCGGAAGAAAAAGAAGAAGGATGATTCCTATTATACTGCAGGAAAAAATGATCAATGACCAAACAAAAAGATGGAGACCTAAAAAATTAACTCCATCTACGGAATAAAAAGAAAAATCATTTAAATAGAGTTGATAAGAAGAAATCGTTGCTCCAATAGCTGAAAATAAAACCCCTCCTATATAATGCCGAATACAAATCATAAATCGTACATTTAAAAGCTCCATTAAAGCAATTCCAATCATACTAGCCTGCTGTAGATAACAAAGGGGGCAAGGCTCCTGCCTATCAATATGATACATATATAAGGTAATCACTAAAATGATCGTAATCATCAAAGCAAAAAGGGAAGCTGCTTTTTGAGCAAAATGATTCATTTTTAAAATCCATTAATAGAAACAAACTTTATAAAAATCGCCAAAATAATCAAAAAAGAAAGCGAAGAAAAAAAGAGGGCCGTTTTCTTTAAACCACAAAGGATGAAAATCGTAGAAAAAACTTGCGTTCCAAACAAAATAGCTATCATGTCTTTGTTATACCCAATAAAAAAAATAGATCAATATTGTTTTGTTTCTTCTATAATGTTTTGATAAATTTTAGCCCCCTTCTTTAGTCTTCTTTCTTTTGTTGTAGGATCAAATTCATAGAGACCAAATTTCATTTCTTTTCCATTATTCCATTCAAAACTATCGATAAAGGACCAATAAAAATATCCTCTTACATCACATCCATCTAGCATCGCCTGATTCATAGCAGAAATATGCTCAATGATAAAACGATCACGCCGATCATCTGCAGCATCTGCAATCCCATTTTCTGTAATATAGATTGGTTTCCCTAACGTATTACAATCCAATAGTGCATCGTAAAGCCCTTTTGGATAAATACCATAAGGCATATCAGTCATCACTTCATTTTTAAAACATGTACCTATAAGAGGCTCTGAAAGAGACCACTGCATAGAAATCACAGCTCTTGTGTAATAATTGAGCCCAACGAAATCATACATATCTTTAGCTCCAATAAATCGGGCAAAAACATTCGCCTTAAAGGGAAAGTAATAGTTAAAAACTCCATTCCTAAGAAATTCCATCATTGTTCCATGAAGATTTCTGGTCATATAATAACAAGGGATACTTTCTATAGGATTCCATGAGTGGTAAGGCTCTAACTTTAAATATCCATGAACGAGTCCTATTTTAGCTTCTTTTCCAAAAGGAAGCTCTTTTAAAGCCGCATATAGCCTACAGTGGCCCTCCAGAAGATGTTTATACACCTCTCCTGCAAGGGCTAATTTTTTTTTGCCAGGAGGAAATTCCCCTCTTATATATCCCATTAAAACAATCGAAGAGGGCTCATTAATAGTACACCAAAGAGGCGCTCTATTTCCGAATCGCTCAAACACAAACTTAGAAAATCGAATAAAATATTCAATATTTTCTTTTTTTTCAAAAGCACCTAAATCTTCAAACCATTTCGGATGAGTAAAATGATATAAGGTAACCATTGGTGTCATTTCAAATTCATCTAAAGCATCAAAAACATCTTTATAATGGTCTATAGCAGTTTCATCAAAGCAACCCTCTTTAGGCTCAATAGAGCTCCATTCTATCGAAAATCGAAAGGAATTAAGCCCTAATTTCTTCATTTCTTGAATATCTTCTCTATAAAGATTCCAGTGATCAACCGATTTTTCACTCCGATCACCATTTTTAATATAGGGCACTCCCCTTGACTCCCAATCACTCCACTGAGAATGGGGGCAATTTTCTGCTCCCGATACCTGAAATTCAGAAACTGCCGATCCCCAAAGAAAATTACAAAAAAAATCTTCTTTTTTTACACCCTGTTCTTGGGATTTAGTCGGTGTTTTTTTTATATAAAAAAGGCGAAAAAGATTTTTTAATTTTGACAATCCCATTAATTATTTAGTAATTAATGGGATAATTAAAAAACAACAAATATATATAGAAAGCGATTCAAAATTTAGAGTTTTTCCCAGTCTTTGTGCGAAAAATCAAACCTTTAAACCCAATTGGCTACCTATTTCATCTCCAGACGTCATCGAGGCAGATGGGATTTGAATAATTGAAGCGAAGCCAAGGGTATTCCCCCTTGATGAGAGCCAATTATTCAAAGACCGCTTATTCTGATACTTTTAGATTATACAGTTCATCGGTTTATTCCAGATCTTGCTCTCTAATCGCTGGCTGCAACAAGCAACCTACCTCGCTTTGCTTTTCGCCAAAGGAAAATACCCTTCGCTTCAAAGCTCAGCTCGTATCTTTCTTGTTTCGCTCACGCGATTAGAGCGAATAGGTAGCCAATTGGGTTTTAATCTCGAGGTGCATAAGAAAGTTGCTTAGCCTCTCTTATCTTATTTTGATAGGTTTTTGCCCCTTCCTTTAACTTTCTTTCCTTTGTCACAGGATCAAATTCATAAAGGCCAAATCTCATCTTCCATCCTTCTGCCCATTCAAAATTATCAATAAAGGACCAATAAAAATATCCCCTTACATCACACCCATCTCTAACTGCCTGATTCATAGCAGAAAGATAGCTTCCAATAAAATCACTACGTCGATCATCTCTAGCATCCGCAATTCCATTTTCTGTGACATAGATTGGCTTACGAAGAGAATTACAATCCACCAAAGCATCATAAAATCCTTTTGGATAACTTCTATAAGGCATATCAGTCATCATCTCACCTTCAAAACAAGTGCTTACAAGGGGATCGGAAAAAGAAAACTGAAGCGTAATTAAAGGGCTTGAGTAGTAGTTAAGACCAATAAAGTCATACATCTCTTGAGCACCAACAAATTGGGTCGAAATATCGACCATAAAAGGAAAATAAAAGTTAAAAACGCCCGTTTTTAGAAATCGCATCATTGCATTATTGAGATTTTCATTCATGTAATAACAAGGATAAGACTCAATTAGATTCCATGTATGATAAGGCTTTAGTTTTAAATAAGCATGAACAATTCCTATTTGCGCCTCTTTTCCACCAGGCATCGCCTTTAAGGCCTCGTATACCATACAATGAGCAAAAAGCAAATTACGATAAACTTCTCCAGCCAGGGCATAATCTTTCTTTCCGGGAGGAAATTCTCCGAGCATATATCCTTCTAAAACAATAACGCTAGGTTCGTTCATTGTGCACCAAAGAGGAGCTCTATCTCCAAATCTTTGAAAAATAAGCTTACAAAATCGAGTGAAATATTCGATGTTTTTCTCTTTTTCGAAGGCACCTAAATCTTCAAACCATTTTGGATGCGTAAAATGATATAAAGTAACCATTGGTGTGATTTGCGCTTCATCTAAGGCATCAAAAACGTCCATATAATGATCCAACGCAGCTTCATTAATCACCCCCTCTTCAGGCTCAATAGCGCTCCATTCTATAGAAAACCGGAATGAATTAACCCCCATATCCTTCATTATTTGAATATCTTCTCTATATCGATTCCAATGGTCTGCAGATTTACCAGTCCTATCTCCTGTTTTAATATAAGGGCTTCCTTTAGATTCCCAATTAGCCCACTGAGCGT
Source organism: Chlamydiia bacterium (assembly GCA_044233345.1). Taxonomy (GTDB): domain Bacteria; phylum Chlamydiota; class Chlamydiia; order Chlamydiales; family 2-12-FULL-49-11; genus JBIIKD01. The sequence continues at coordinate 26,874 of JBIIKD010000001.1, read as the reverse complement.
TTGGGCAATTTTCTGCACCTGATACTTGAAACTCAGAAACCGCTGTTCCCCAAAGAAATTGACTTGGGAGGTCTAATTTCTCAGAACTATTTTCTTGATAACCACCAAAAGCTCCTTGAATATAAAAGAGCTGAAAAAAACCAACTAATAGAATTAAACATTTCGCGAGCGCCTTCTTCACTATTACTCTCCTAAGAACATAATTAAAAGAAAATAGTACATGCATTCAAAGTTAATATCAATAATTTAATATCTACATGTAATAAACAAATGTTTGTTTATAATAAAAAGCCCGATCAAATAAAAAAAATTTTATAAAAAAAACTAAAGGTGCGCACATTTTTTTATTCCATAAATGCATTAAAACTAAAGACTTAAGTTTAACTTAATTATTTATTGCATGCTAATTAATCAAAAAATGCGCTTTAATTATAATTTTAATTATGTTATTATTTATTAAACATTTATTTTAAATTGTGAGTTATTATGGATTCCGCTTTTTATTCACGAAGACCAATAAACGATTTTAACCAAAATAGAGAAGCCCCCCAAACATCCACGCCCTCTTTTTGGGACCGATTTTCTGATATAGCAAACGCAGTAACCGCTCCATTCAAAAGAGCATTAACAACTCAAACTCCCCCTTCTTCACCTGTTAGCCCCTCAACACCCTCAATTCAATTAGATTTTGCATCTACAGACTCTATTCATTTATCAGAGTGGACTGTACTTTCTTCCTCCGGAGAGGAATCTATCGATCATTTATTAACATCGTGGATTGAAACTGAAGATGGATACTCCAACAAAGGACAAAGAAGACTTGCCGCTTTAGCGATTGAGGAATTTATCAAAAGTCCTTCTGAAACGACTCTTGATTTACGTGATTTTGATTTAACTACATTACCTGATGTTTTTTTACATAGCGCTTTTACAACAAGATTACAAACTCTAAATTTAGATGGAAATCTAATCGCTTCCTTCCCTTCTTCACTAGAAAATTTACAATGCTTACAAGAAATCAATGGGGTTTCCCTTTCTGCCCTTTCTAAAATATCTAGTAAATCCTTAAGTGCTCTTCAAATTATTAAAATTGAAGTTTCTGATGATCTTCCGATAATATGTGTAAAACCTAAGTTAGAATACTCTTTATTAGATGCCTGGGCAATGGAAGGCTCCTCTACAGAAAATCGAGAAGAGGCAAAAAATCGAATTCTTAATTTTATAGAAAACAAAACCCTCTTAACATTAGATCTAAACAATTTACACTTACGTTCTCTACCCGATATTTTTAACGGAGTTGTATTTGTTGAACGCTTAAAAACACTATCCCTATTCGGCAACGAACTACAAAAGGAAGGGATCCCTAAGTCAGTTAACGATCTACAAAATCTCCATCTTATTCAGCTCGAAGATCCAATATCAAATCTCGATAGCTGGGCTTTAGAAGATGCCCCTGGAGAAAACCGATTTATGGCATGGCTACGCATTATGGAATTTATTAATGATAGCGACGGAAATAGTTTAGATCTGAGCGGACTAAACCTATCTTGTTTACCGCACATTTTTTCCCACGAAGCTTTTATTACAGAATTACACTCTCTTGATCTTTCCTACAATCAACTTACTGAAATACACCCGACAGCCTTTCTTTCTTTAAAAGATCTGCGCTCTCTTAATTTGGAGCACAATCAACTTACCCAAATTCATGAAAGGATTTGTGAAATGACCTCTTTAAAGGAACTTTGGCTTAGGCAAAACAATCTCTACATACTTCCTTCAAATTTAGGAAATCTCTCTCAACTAGAGTGGTTAGACATTTCCCAAAATGCTCTAGAGGAACTTCCAAAATCACTCACAAACTGCAATCGATTAATAAATTTTAACTGCTCAGAAAATGAAATTGATGAAATATCTACAAATTTCAGCTCATTATCTCATTTAAAAAGCTTGAATATAGCGGATAATGCATTTATAACCATTTCCCCTGAACTATTAAGAGAACTCAATAGTAAAGGGGTTGATGTAATTCTTTTTAATTTAGATCCAGAAGAAATTCAAAAAATTGCAAGGATTAACTCGTAGGAAGGTTTAACTTTTCCTTACATTCATCGAATGTCCCTTGGAAGTTTTGCACTCCCTCTTGCGTGATCAAAATAATTCGATCGGCGAGGTCTGCAATAAAGGCGCGGTCATGACTTACAAAAAGAAGGGTCCCTTCATATTCCTTAAGTGCATTTGAAAGAGCCTCGATCGATTCAATGTCCAAGTGGTTTGTTGGCTCATCAAGAAGAAGGACGTTTCCCTGTTCAATGAGTATCCGAGCAAACACAACGCGAGCTATCTCTCCACCACTTAAAATATTGAGTGTTTTTTTTGCATCATCATTAGAAAAAAGCATTCTGCCAAGAACGTCCCGCACTTCTTGATCAGAGGCAGATGTGGCCTCTTTTAACCAATCAGTGATTCGTAAAGGCATTTTTTGCAGCTCTGAAGCTTCTTGAGCAAAATAAGAAACATGAGTTTCAAACCCCCACTGAAAAGCGCCTTCATCTGCCTGCAAATTTTCGGTAAGGATCTTTAAAAGTGTAGATTTACCAATTCCATTAGGACCAATAATAGCGATTTTTTCTCCCCGCTCTATTCGGAAAGATACATCAAAGAGAACAATTTTATCTTCATATCCCTTTGTGATCCCTTTTGTTTGAAGAACAGTTTGCCCAGAGGGACGCTTCTTTCGAAAACGAAATTTAGGTGCTACTCTAGAGCTCTTCTTCACATCGGGCCACTCAATTTTGTCGATCATTTTTTCACGAGATGCGCACTGCTTTGCCTTTGTTGCTTTATACTTAAACTTGTTAATAAAAGTTTGAATATCTGCAACTCGTCTTTCTATATGGGCTTTTTCTTGCAATATTTTTTCTACCGTCTCTTTCTTTTTCTCCAAAAAGGACTCATATGTGCCTGGATATTCCCGTATCTCTCCATAGTCGATATCTAAAACGCAAGTAGAAAGACGATTTAAAAATTCCCGATCATGGCTAACAAAAAGGAGAAGTCCAGAAAAATCAAATTTAAGGTATCTTTCAAGCCATGCAATTGAAACGATGTCTAGGTAGTTTGTTGGTTCATCAAGAAGCAAAATATTCGGGTTTGAAAAAAGAGTACGAGCTAAAAGCACCCGCAATTTAAATCCCCCTGAAAGGGTCTTAAGCGATTTACTGTGGTATTTTACGCCAATACCAAGTCCCATGAGAAGTTTTTCTGCTTCTGCCTCGGCTGCATATCCCCCTAAGTGCTCAATTTTCTCTTCAACTTTTGCCACTTCATGGCCAATTTCATCACTCCATTCTTCTGACTCCAAAAGCTCATTCTTCTTTTGCATCCACTTCCAAAGCTCTTGTCGCCCCATCAATACCACATCGACAATAGGATCATCCTCATATTTGAACTGATCTTGTCTAAGCCACCCGATTTGCGATCCCTTAGAAAGGATAATTTCGCCCAAATCGGGAGTTACATCCCCTGCAACTAATTTAAGCAAGGTTGACTTTCCACACCCATTAGCGCCTACAATCGCGTAGCGATGGCGGCTAGACAAATTTAGGGTTGCCCCCATAAAAAGGACTCTATCTCCGTGCTGGTAGCTCAAATCATTAATAACAATCAACTTCGTTCTCCTAAATCTAAATGAGCTATTATTCTACCTGATTTTGTCATTCTCTTCATAAAATAAAAAGGTGCGGCAGACGAATCCACCACACCAGCCCTTTTTATACGTAACATAATTTCAAACATTTGGATGTTTTTTTACAAACACTTTTTATAAGATGCTCTTTGTAAAAAATGATTATATATATAGACTGTATTTAGCTTAAACTCCTTATCACAGGATCGATTCTTTTTCCCAATTAATAATTTACAAATTTTTTAATTTTGGTTCTATTCTAACCGTCGATTAAATCATAACAAGATCAACTTGATTTATGGAAGCAAGGTGATCTTGTCTTTGTATTTTTCTTAAAGATTTTTAGGAAGAAAAATTTTGCTTAATTTGGGAAGGATATTTGATTTCATCAGAAGAGCCTTTCATATCATACCAACTCTCAGCAACATTGAATTTTTTGGTATGTTTCCTGAGATGTGCCATATCCATTTCACCAATAGCTGCAAACAAACCACGTAATCGTTTTTCCGAACAAGGGTGCGTATAGAGAAATTCAAAATTGCGATGAAAAAATTCTTGGTAGATATTCGAATCTTTAAGAACGGACTGAAGTAGTAGCCCTCCTAAACTATTATATCCTGCTTGTTTAGCAAAGTAGAGTCCTGTAATATCTGCTTCGTATTCATTTGTTCTGGATGTAAATAAATAAAATAAGGTTTCCGTTTTTTTGAGCAGCCAATCTAATATATCCGTCAAGAAAAGATATTCCCTCTCTTTCTTTTGTAAGAGCTTTATCTGTTCAGGCGTTGGGTTCTCGATTTTTAAGAGTTTTTGGTACTCTTCGTCCCCAGTTTTGAGATAAGCTAAAGCACCAATTCGGCAAATGCTTGAGGCAATCATGTGGAATAACTTTTGTAACAAAACAGTAACACCATGGCGAGATGCTGCATGGGTCATTTCATGACCGAGCAAAGCGGCAAGAGCATCTTCCAGTTTGACCTCAGAAAGATCTACTGTTGCTGTTGAACCATCTGCAAAACGTATGGTCGTTTCGTTAAACTCACCACTCTTAATTGCATTGTCGAGTTCCTCGACAAGTTGACTATACACTACCATCCCCCCGCCAGGAACAGCAAAAGCATTGAGCTGAGAGGAATAAACGGTCATGACACGGTAATTAAATTGTGCGTTAGTATCAGAAGGATTTAGCAGGGAATCATTCTCTTTTTTTAGTTTTTCAAGAACTTCCTGAACCTTAGCTGCTAGGGGAATATGAGCACTTCTCATTCTGAGTGTGGCTAGAGGATAAAAGAGATAATCGCCGAAAAATTTTTCTGCCGAGCGATTTACGACTAAATGCCGCTTGCCATTAATCGGATTAACTGGCGCGATTTTGTCAAATAAAGGACTGCATATATTCTGTATATTATTTCCAACAAACCTTACAGCAAAGAGAGTTGGTTCCTTGAGATAATGATCTACTGCAGCCGCTGCTCGATAAATTTTGTCATAGGCACAAACTGCTGCTCTTTTGAGGCCTGTTTGATTTTCCATATAATCTTTACTCAAACGGGGAAACCAAGGACCTTGATTCGAGATTTGCATCCCTAGGTTTTGGCATCTATATAAGTTTATAGTCATTGATATCACCTGAATTAAATTTTTATTATATAAACTGGTTTTTTAAAGGTGTTTTTAGGAAAACCCCAGTCTAAAAATTTTCTAGGCCTTTCATTTAATTGGTTTTGTGGAAATTTTATTTCTTATAGAGTAACCTTACTAAAATCTGTTTTCTTAGAAAAATACTGCGTTATAAGACCGTTCGTATTTTGATTCCCTCATCTTTAGGTCTTTCTGAAATAGCTACACCATCAGGAATTTCCCACATTCGAGAATGAACATATGATCGGTCTTTCCTGAGTTTCCTTTTTAATCTAAGAAATACTACAAAAAACTTTTCCTCAAGGAAATTCATAAATGTATTGTTATACAGATTCATGGCATATCCATTTTTTAGGGTCACCAGAAACCTCTTTTTCAATAATTTGCAATCACAATATTTTTTTATATTATCGATGTTTATATAATTAAAGTAAAATATAATGTTTTTTTTAAATGCAAAAAAAAATCAGGTTGTGGAAATTGCTATTTCAAAAGAGAAGTCTCCCTTAATAAACTTTTTTTGAAACTCATCTTGCCGACTCCAAATTGTAAATCCCAGCGATCAAGTTAAATCGAAGAGTGAATCTTTTGGAGGCCTTGATACCCTGTATCGGTCACTACGCTTATTGCCAGATAGATCTCCCTCGATGAGGCCTGGAGATGAATTAGGCAGCCAATTGGGTTTAAATTTTAATTGAACAGAGAGTTTATTTAGATGAGAGTGGCATCAATCAATATTTATATCGCGAATACGGAAGAAGCATTCGGGGAAAAAGCTGATTCTAGAATCTTGTTTTTACCTCCTTATTCACCCGACTTAAATCCTATTGAAAAATACTGGGCAAATATGAAAGCAAAGGTCAGAGAGCTGTTGCCAAAAGTAAAAAATTTTACAGAGGCTTTAGAAAGACCCGTCCTATCAATGTAAATTTAAACCACTATAAAAATCTGTAAGATTAGATGAGACAATTAAGAATTGCCAAAAGTGAAAATCCCACCAAGATATTCCGAGTCCAGGTTCGGGATGTTGATAGTGCTATCACTTCACCTAAATTTTGTTGATATCGCCAAGATCGGTGCAATAGAGCAGGCATAAGAATAAGAAGAAAAATACAAGCAATACCCGCACCATACTTAAGAGAAATATAAAATATTCGTAGAGTAGTAAATGATAATAATAATGCAGATAAATAAATTGTCATAAGCAAGAACATCCGACTATTTTTGCTATCACGAACTTTAAAAGTATCCATCAAAAAGTCGATTAAGCCAAGACTTACCCCTAAAAATGAAGTTGCAATCGATGTAAAGGAAAATAATAATGCAAATATTCTTAAATAAGAATGTTTAAATAATTGACTCATCGGCATTACCGCCGTTTGGTCCATTAGATAAGCGGCTGTTAAACTAATCGTCCCAGTAAGCGGAACACAGCCGATAACCACAGCTTGCCAGATCAAATAAATAATCAATGTAATAGTGCTTCCAAAAAAAATCGCTTTCCGAATTTTTTTAAGATCTCGATCTAAATAAGCTACAATCGAGGGAAGTGTTCCATGAAAAGCAAAAGAGGTGATAATTAAAGAAAGTGGCGAGAGGCTTTTTTCCCAAGAACTCCTAATTAAATATGGAATTTGTATATGTTGAATACTAACTGTAATCAACATAAAATAAAAAACACAAAGAGCTATGGTAAGAATCCCATTGAATCTGCCTACGGCATTTGCTCCGAAATATAGAAAAGGCGATGCTACGATAATAAAAATAATAGAGCCATAACCGGCATTAATGGCCAAGCCCTCTTCCATTAATAGCCCTATTCCCTTTGTGTAAGCTGTTATAAGAGAAAAAAACAGCATAAAATAGAACCCGAAAACGATTTTCATCATTTTCTTTCCCAGAAACTTGTTAGTAAGAGTACTAAAATTTGAGCCATTCTCATTATTTACAAGAACCTCTGCAAAAACAAAACCAGATAAAATCATAATTCCCCAAGAGAGAAAAAACAATAGAGCAGCAGGAAAAAATCCACTGGAAGCTGTTTCTACTGGCAATCCAAGCATACCAGCCCCAATAGATGTTCCAAGAATTAAAAGAACTGCAATAATGAATCTCATCTTATATCTCACAAACATCTTATTAGCATGGAACACCTGCAATATGCCATTTTTTGCACTTACCACAACAAACAGGCATATCATACGAACTTGCTAAAAGGATCCAAGTTACGAGCGCTATTACGACTAATATAAAACTAGACCTTAAAAATTTTTTAGTCAAAAACAGCCTTTTTTGTTTAAAAAACGGTTGGGGGAGGTCAGATTTGAACTGACGTAGGCGTGAGCCGTGAGATTTACAGTCTCATGCAATTGGCCACTATGCGACTCCCCCAAAAAGAAGTCGCGCCAGAGAATGTCCGGCGCGAAATTTTGCTGGCGAAAGGACTTGAACCCTCAACCGTCCGATTACAAGTCGGGTGCTCTACCAGTTGAGCTACACCAGCGTAAAACTGCACAATTTTATAACAAAAGATTCAGATTCGTTTCAATCTTTTTCTTGTTCAGAAGAAGAATTTATTTTCGAAGAAGGTGGAACAAGGGATGCTTGAAATACTTTATCGGAAACAGAGGAGTCTTTTTCCTTGATAAAAGAGGCTCCTGCAGAGGAAATTCGGCCAAGAAGGGAATTTTGCACATGATTTGTAGAAAGAGTGACTACATGGCGTCCAATCGCATGTGCCCCACAACATTTTTTAAATTTTTTTCCACTGCCACAAGAGCAAGGATCGTTTCGACCGATTTCTTTATTCATATTTCCCTTATAACATAGTTTTCTCTGATGTTGCAACCTTTTCTAAAAGGGCTTATAGTATAGCCCATATGTTTCCTATTTGTAGAGATATCCCTATAGCCGCCCCCCCATTTGAATATGGAGGAAGGCGTCTTGAAAGCGCAGTCAGAAAGGCTCTTTATGAGTACAATTTAATTTCTGGGCGAAAAATTGCTATAGCACTAAGTGGTGGGAAAGACTCTTTAACCCTCCTTTTTCTCTTAAAAGCTATTTCTGGAAAAGGCTTTCCCCCCTTTGAGCTTCATGCGATCCATGTATCGGGAGCTTTTTCCTGTGGACCTGGGATGACATTAAAATATTTAGAGGATGTCTGTAAAAAAATTGAAATTCCCTTAACAGTCGTTACCTCCTCTTATGCCCCCCAAAAACTCGAGTGCTATAGCTGTTCAAGATCAAGGAGAACCCTTCTTTTTAATGAAGCCAAAAAATTAGGAATTGATACGATTGCATTCGGCCACCATCGAGACGACAGCATTGAAACTCTTCTTTTAAATCTTTTCCACAAAGGAGAATTTGCGGCTAATCTTCCTAAAATATTGATGGAAGATTATGGGATCACGATCATTCGCCCCTTACTTCTGGTAGCAGAAAAAGAGATTATCGCATTCGCAAAAAGGTATAATTACGCTCGTATTGTTTGCCAATGTCCAGTAGGGCAAACTTCTAAACGCGGAGAAGTGAAAAAAATACTTACCGAATTAGAGTCTGCATTCCCCAATGTCAGAGAAAATCTAGCACAAGCTTCCCGCACCTATGGGTCAGATAAAGCAGCAAGAAAGTAGCGTCTTATCTTTCATTTATGTATACTTCCTCGAAAAAAGAACTATTGTACTACTTATGCATTTCTCAGCCTTTTTTGCCGTCGCCTGCTACATTTTAATTTTAATTTTGATTGGGGTTTTGTCAAAAAAGAAAAATCAAACCTCTTCCGATTTCATGATTGGAAGTCGAAAGATGAGTTTCTGGCTGACTGCATTCGCTGCACACGCAAGCGATATGAGTAGCTGGATTTTTATGGCCTATCCAGCAGTGATTTATACCATTGGACTGTTTAATGTTTGGACTGCCATAGGCTTAACTATCTTTATGTTTATCAACTGGCAGTTTGTGGCAAAAAAATTACGACTTGCTACAGAATGCTATAACAGTCTAACTCTTCCTTCTTTTTTTGAAAGTCGATTCGCTGATACTTCAGGATTACTTCGCATTTTTACAGTTCTTATTTCATTTGGCTTTTATACCATTTATATTTCTTCCGGGCTTGTTGCTCTTGGGATTTTATTAGAAACACTTTTTGGACTCCCCTATATTATAGGGATGACTATCGGTGTTTTTATTATTGTCCCCTATTTATTTATTGGAGGATACATCACTCTTGCTTGGACAGATCTTTTTCAAGGAATTTTCTTGTTACTAGCAATCGTTTTTGTTCCATTTTATGCTCTTATACATATCGGGGGATTTCCCGCCCTTTCTTTAGCTATTGCTCAAAAAACAGAATATATGGGAATACTTCCAGACACCTCTTGGAAAACCATTTTAACAATTATTTTTACTATGTGTTCTTGGGGCCTTGGATACTTTGGCCAACCTCACATCGTTACAAAATTTATGGGGATTAAAAACCCAGAAGAAATTCATAAAGCAAAATGGGTAGGAATTTCCTGGCAAATTGTTTCCTTAACAGCCGCCACGTTAATGGGACTTATAGGAATTGCCTTTTTTGCAAAAACAGGTCCTCTGATAGACAGTCAATTGGTATTTATTAACATGGCCTTAGCTCTTTTCCCAGCTTTTCTTTCAGCTTTTATTCTTTGCGCTATTTTGGGGGCTACAATCACTGTAATGGACTCTCAAATTCTGGTCTTATCTTCCAATTTAACAGAAGATTTTTATAAAAAAATCTTACGCAAAGGAGCTTCATCAAAAGAGCTTTTGATTGTCTCAAGAATTAGTGTGCTGATTGTTGCTTTAATCGCCTATCTAATCGCTTGTCAAACAAAGAGTACTATTTATACATTAGTGTCTTATGCCTGGTATGGTCTTGGCGCATCCTTTGGTCCCGTTGTTCTTTTTGGACTCTATTCGAAGAAAGCAAATCGAATTGGAGCATGGGCAGGGCTTATTTCTGGATCTTTAATAGCTGCTATTTGGCCATTGATTAACAAAACGATGCCTCTCGATGTCCCTACTTTAATTCCAGGATTTCTCATAAGTTCATTTACAATTTGGGCTGTTTCCTCTATTACTCAATATAAAAACGGTAAAGACGTGATAGGAATAAACGAATGAAAAAAAAACCAAGAATAGTCATCTGTAATGATGATGGAATAAATGCACCTGGAATTCACCACCTTTGGAAAGCTCTTCATAACATCGCAGATGTTACGATAGTTGCTCCTGCAGAAGATCAATCTTGTAAAGGGGTTGGTATTTCATTACCTAAAAGTGGTTTTATAGAGGCAGAAAAAGTCTCTTGGCCTGAGGGTGTTGAAGCATGGAAAGTTTTTGGAACTCCTGCAGATTGCATAAAATTTGCTATCCACTATTTACTTCATGAAGCTCCTGATTTTATTGTTTCTGGCATCAATAATGGAAGTAATGCGGGACGTAATATTATGTATAGCGGCACAGTTGGAGCTGTTATTCAATCCACGTTTTACAATATCCCGGGAATTGCGTTTTCCTGCATGTATGATGAAGGACCTGAAAAGTTTGCAAAAGTGATGCCATTTATCCCTTTAATCCTAGAACACTTTATTGAGAATCCTATTCCAACAGGGACTCTTATGAATGTGAATTTCCCCTCGAATTCCATAGATGATACTCGTGGGTTTAAAATGGCTAAACAGGGTCAAAGCTATTGGGATGTGCGCGTTGGAAGCGATTCTTCACTAAAGGGCACTAAAAAATACCCCATTACTGATGGCTGGGACTTCCATAGCGAAGACCCAGAAAGCGATATACACCTACTAACAGAGGGATATATTACTTGCGCACCTATACATGTAAAGGATTTAACAGATCACAAGCACCAACAGAATCACAAAGCTGCTTTTGAAAAACTTAATGCTTTTTTTGAGCGTACAAAAACTTTGTCTTCTGATTAAATGCATCGAGTTTGTGCAGGCTCTCCCTTTCCATTTCTTCCATAATCTCCCTGCACCCCTCGATTTTATAAATTCGAAGAAACTCCTCTTTAAGTTGATTGCTTGGCGCCTGACTTAAATTGAGCGTAACTTCTTCTTCAGGGTTTTTCATCTGAAATTTTTTAGCAGCAATCATTAGATCTGTTAGTCGCATTAAATTCCTTTTTATTTTAGGCCGCTCTAGAAGCAAATCTTCTTTAGAATGCACTTTTTTGCACTCTTCGACAATTTTTCGTATAGCCCCCTCTCCTTCAAAACAATACTCTTCAGGGGAGCTAGGAGCGCATCCCGACAAAAAAAGAATACCCAAAAACAAAAATCTTTTCATCATCGTCATATAATACTTGAGAATAATATTCTATCCAATTAGAATACTCTGCAATTGGTAAGGGCGTATAGCTCAGCGGTAGAGCACCTGTCTTACACACAGGCGGTCAGGGGTTCAAATCCCTTTGCGCCCAACTTACCTCTTCTATCTATTAGAAGAAACGATGATTGTGCGGGAGTAGTTCAATTGGTTAGAGCACCAGCCTGTCACGCTGGAAGTTGAGGGTTCGAGTCCCTTCTCTCGCGCATCTTTTATCGTTTTATATATCATTACATTTTCATTGTTCACCAAATTTTTAAAAAATTTAGAAGTTTTTATAAAAATCTCTTTCTTTTCCGTTCTTTATGCTTCCCATCTATCAATACTGGCTAATAAAGAATAAATTAGCTATGATAAGATCATGGCAGACGTAGCAGCAAAAAGAACATTATTACAAGCAGTTATTGGCTATTTTTGGCTAGTGATTGGCTCTTTTCTTGCTGCCCTTGCTATCCGAGCTTTTCTTTATCCTAATCACCTAATTGATGGCGGTGTTGTAGGTATTTCATTGATTTTAGGAAGACTTACAAGTGACGGGCTGATCTCTTTTTACCTTCTTCTGATCAATCTTCCTTTTATTTATTTGGCCTATAAATACATCAGACGTACATTTGTTATTCAAATGCTCGTTGCTGTCCTTGTATTTGCCTTTTTTCTAATGATTCTAGAGCACGTCCCAGCTTTTGGGGGAGACTCTATTGAAATCATTGCAATTGGTGGCGCTTTACTTGGAATCGGATCTGGACTTATTATTCGCTATGGTGGATGCCTTGATGGCAGCGAAATTTTAGGGATCATCGTTAATAAGAAATTTGGCTTTACAGTCGGCCAAGTAGTTCTTTTCTTTAACATTTTTGTTTTTGCTAGCTACGGAATTATTTTTCTCGATTGGCATATTGCAGCAAAATCCCTCCTTACCTACATCGTCGCTTTTAAAATGATCGATATGGTGATTGTGGGGATGGATGAAATCAAATCGGTTACAATCATCTCTAGTAAATCAGAGGAAGTAAGAAAAGTAATCTTAGAAGAACTTGGGTTGGGTGTTACTGTTACTCATGGCCGCGGCGGCTATTCTGGAGAAGAAAAAAACATATTAAATGTGATTGTTGAACGCCTTGATCTAGCTGGGCTTAAGGAATTGATCCTAAATGTCGACAGCGATGCATTTCTTTCTGTATCTAACATTTATGAAGTGATCTATGGACGCAAAACTTCTTCTGCAGCCAAAAAGAAAATTCGCAGTAAAAAGCGCAATTTTTTGTGATGATTTAAATCTAATTGGACTAAATTTTCTTTTTAACTCTTTCAGCCTATTTTAAATTTCAAAATTTAGCTGCAAAAAACTTTAAATCTTGAATTGCTCCCTATCTAATAGCAATTTTTCAACTATAAAAAGAAACTGGAGGCGGAAAAAATCGATCAAAACCACTATATAGATACAAGAGATCTCAAGTACTCGCCATACTCACTTTTTTCATATATATCCGCTAACCGAAGTAGCTGCTGAGCATTAATATAGCCCATTCGATAAGCTACTTCTTCAATACAGCCTATTTTTGTATTATGGTTTTCCTGAAGAATTTGAACATAGGTAGAGGCTCTATGAAGATCTTCAAAAGTTCCAGAATCAAACCAAGCAAACCCCTTTCCTAGCTTTTCAATATGTAGTTGCTTTTTACGTAAATAGGCATTATTTACATCAGTGATTTCCATTTCGCCCCTTGCTGATGGAGTCAACTGTTTCGCGATCTCAATGACTTGATTATCATAAAAATAAAGACCTGTTACAGCAAAATTGGAAGGTGGATTTTTAGGCTTTTCTAAAATCTCTTCTACATTCCCAGCATCGTCAAATTTAACAACACCATATTTTTCAGGGTGGTTTACTTGATATGCAAAAATGGTAGCTCCATCACTTGGTATTTCCATATTTTTAAGCATCTCTTCGAGTTGCTGCCCATAATAAATGTTATCACCCAAAATAAGAGCAACACTATCATCTCCTATAAATCCCTCTGCCACGAGAAATGCATGAGCAATTCCAAGAGGAATTTCTTGAACGCCATAAGAGATCTTGATGCCAAGACTACTTCCATCTTCAAAAAGGGACTGAAACCGGTATAAGTCATGAGAGGAAGAGACAATCATAATCTCTGTAATACCCGCCATCATAAGAACAGAAAGAGGGTAATAAATCATTGGTTTATCATATACAGCAAGCAATTGCTTACTTGTTACAAGTGTAAGAGGATGAAGTCTTTTTCCTCTCCCTCCCGATAAGATAACGCCCTTTCTCCCCATACACAACCTTAAGTAGTAAATTTACATCCATTTTTAATTAGCTCATCAATAAAATCTATCGGATATTTTCCAGAAAGAAATCTCTCATTATCAAGCATGTATTGATGAAACGGAATGGTTGTTTTTATACCACCAACATGAAATTCTTTTAAAGCACGTTTAGATCTCTCTATCACTTCTTCTCGGCCCTTTCCCTTGACAATCAATTTTGCAATCATCGAATCGTAATAAGGAGGAACTCTATACCCTGAATAACAAGCAGTATCAATTCTTATATGAGGACCGCCACTGGGTATAAAATATTCAATTTTTCCAGGTGAAGGGGTGAAATTATTTTGAGGATCTTCTGCATTAATACGAAACTGCATAATATGGCCATCAAAATCTATATCATCTTGACGAAGATTCATCTTTTCGCCAAATGCCACCTTTATCTGCTCACATACGAGATCCACCCCTGTTAATTCCTCTGTGATCGTATGCTCTACTTGAATGCGGGTATTGACTTCCATAAAATAAAAATGATCATCTTTATCCAAAAGAAATTCAACTGTTCCAACAGAAAAATAATTTGCGGCTTTCGCAATAGCAATCGCCGATTCCCCCATTTTCTTTCTAAGAGCCTTATTTAAGGCTGGGCTTGGACACTCTTCAATCAATTTTTGTCTTCTTCTTTGAATAGTGCAATCCCTTTCTCCCAAGTGGACATAATTACCCTCTTGATCACCTAAAATTTGAAATTCTACATGCCTTGGCTGAACAATCATTTTTTCTATATAAAGAGATGCATTCCCAAACGCTTTTTCTGCTTCTGCTCCGGCTTGATTGTACAAACTAACAAATTCATCAGCGCTATAAGCGATTCGAATCCCTTTTCCTCCACCACCAGCTGTCGCTTTAATAAAAACAGGGAAACCAATTTTGTACGCCTCTTGAAGGCCATGCTCCACATTTGCAACAATTCCCTTTGATCCTGGGATAATTGGACATTTTGCTTTTTCTGCAATCGCTTTTGCAGAAGCCTTATCTCCCAAAAGAGCAATCGCCTTTGGACTAGGTCCAATAAAAACAAGGCCACAGCTTTCACAAATTTCAGCAAATTTTGCATTTTCACTAAGAAATCCATAGCCTGGGTGAACCGCATCAGCACCTGTGATTTCACAAGCAGCTAAAATATTTGGAATTTTTAAGTAAGATTCAGTTGCAGCTGCTGGACCAATACAAACAGCTTCATCTGCATGAAGAACATGTAGCGATTCTCGATCTGCCTCAGAATACACAGCTACTGTAGAATAGCCTAGATCGTGGCATGCACGAATAATGCGCACCGCAATCTCTCCTCTATTTGCGATTAGTATCTTTTTCATAATATATTCATTCTACCTGGAAAAGATGTTGCCCATACTCAACAGGACAGCCATTTTCAACTAATATTTTGTTTACGCGGCCAGCCCGGTCACTTTTAATCTCATTCATTACTTTCATAGCTTCAATGATACAGAGAATATCCCCTTTTTTTATCTCTTTTCCCACCTCAACAAGATGTGGTGCATCTGGCGCTGATGCTCGGTAAAAAGTTCCAACCATTGGGGAAGAAATACATTTTTTTGGATCTATCTGCTCGTCACTTTCCTGTTTCGTAGGAAAATCAGATTCAGGAATTTCCTGAACCTGCTTAACTACCACACTTTCTCTCTTTTCTCTTGCAACTGGGCTATGCTCTAAATTGCCCCCTCTCCCCTTTCCAAGAGTGATCTCTGTTCCATTTTTTTCTTTAAGAGAAAGGCTTTCTAACCCTGTCTTCTCAAAAATTTGAATGAGTTCTTTTAGATATTTTAGATCCATTTAACTTCCTCCCTAGACCCTCTGAACATATTCATCAGTTTTTGTATCCACCTTTATCACATCGCCACTTTCAATGAACATAGGAACTTCAATTCTAGCACCCGTTTCAAGAACAGCTAAACGATTTGATGCGGCCATAGCACTAGATGCATCTAGGTCTTCTGTTTTTACAATCATAATTTCTAAAAACTGCGGTAAATCAATAGAAAATATTGTATCTCCATAAAAAAGAGCATCAACAAGAATTCCTTCTTTTAAATAATTGACCCTATCCTCAATAATTTCTTGACCCACAAGAACCTGATCCAAATTTTCTATATCAAGAAAAAGATGTTTTTTCCCTTCCATATAGAGATACTCAAGTTTACGCTCATTGAGTTTTACCTCTTCTACTTCTTGATCTAGCTTAAAGTTTTTCTCTAATACTTCGTCAGAAATAAGATTTTTTAATCTTGTTTTCATAAAAGGGACCCCTTTAGCGACGGTCACCTTAACAGAAGACTCTACTCTATAGATTTTTCCTTCGATGGATAAAGTCATCCCAGGAGTTATCTGATTACTCATTGCCATACTTTTTCCTCCTTATAACTTGCCTGAAGATTTTCCACTTCGGACATTATTCCCCAACCCTCTGTCTTCACTATAATTTTCATTAACTCATAAGCCAAATTTCTTGAATCATGTCGAATTAAACTTCTCTTAAGAAGATCCCCTTTTTGTTCTGAATTTTTTTCTCCAAGTAACGGAGCTTCAATAACCCTTGGATCTCCTATTAGATCATTTGGCACAAGTTCCCCTTCTTCCCTGTACTCTTCAATCAACTCCGGTGAAGGACTTTGATTATTGACTAAAATATAATCAAAAACATCCTTGCCTACATATTTTGCGATTTCTTCAAGATAATCACTTACTTTATAATTCGTTGTTTGGCCTTTTCTATTCATTAAATTCACTACAAAAATCTTTAATGCTTGCGTGCGAACAAGAGCCTCTGCAACGCCTTCAACAAGAAGATTCGCTACTAAAGAAGTATGCAAACCACCAGGTCCAAGAACTACTGCATCAGCATTCAATATTTCGTCAATGGCATGGGGATTTGCGGTAGGGTGAGGCTCTAAAAAAATAGAGCGATACCCCTCGTCAATTTCTTTTGAAAGATAGATCTCTTGCTCACTTTCCAATACTTTTCTATTCGCAAGCACCATTTTTAAATGAACTTGTTGCGTTGTAACTGGGAGTACTTTTCCACGAATATTTAAAATTTTACCAAGTTCCTCAACAGCTTTCTCAAAACTTCCTGTTACTTTTTCTAGAACACTTAAAAAAAGATTCCCAAAATTATGTCCCTTGAACCCCCCTTCTTCGAATCTATAATTCATCAAATTACGCATTACTCTAGAAGAATTCGAAAGAGCCACCACACACTGGCGCGTATCTCCTGCAGGAAGCACCCCAAGTTCATCGCGAAGAATCCCTGTGCTGCCTCCAGCATCTGCCATGGAAACAATTGCGCTAATATCAATATCGTAATGCTTAAGTCCACGCAGCATTACAAAATTGCCTGTTCCACCACCTATCGTACAGATTCTTTTTCGCATAACTCTTTAAACTGTTTTACTACATCATTTCTATTTTTTTGCTTAAAAAAGTAAGACCCACAAACTAAATTATTTGCTCCCGCTTTTACACACTGTCGTCCTGTTTCTAGGCTTACTCCCCCATCTACCTGAATTACCGTCTTAAGACTATTCGCTTTTACTTGCTCACGTAAAAATTTCACTTTTTCGAGCATTTCTGGCATGAATGCTTGTCCACCAAAGCCAGGTTCAACGGTCATGATTAAAACCTTGTCTACCTTGGCAAGGTACTTCAAAATTAAACTAACTGAAGTTTCAGGTTTTATCGCAAGCCCTGGTGATTTTCCACACTTACGGATATAGTCTATTGTGTAATCAACCTCTTCAGTTGCTTCAAGATGAAATGTGATCTCATCTGCACCAACTTGTATAAATCGCTCTATATAAGACTCTGGAGAGTAAATCATAAGATGTAGATCCAAAACAGCCTTAGGCACTGCTCTTTTAATCGCTGCGACCAAATCAGGTCCAACAGCAAAATTAGGAACAAAAAGCCCATCCATGACATCGATATGAAGCGCCTCTGCACCTGCGTCGATGCAGCTCTTAGCTTCCTCTTCCATGCGCCCCCAATCAGCCGCAATCATGGACGGTTCCATTTGAAAATATTCTCTACTCATAATTTGACAGTATTATACCCTATCCCTTGAAATTATTTCCTCTATTGTTTCTAAAAAGATCTTTTGCTGACTCAAAGAGCCCCCAAAAAAAATAAACCCAATATAGGTAGACTGCATAAAAGAAAGATCTAATTTGATTAGCCGCGAACTAGGAATTTGAAATTTTTGCACTTCTTCTAAAAGAATTTTTATATTCGTTTTATCAAAAAATTTCATGCAAACGTAAAGAGCTCCCCCTACCGCAAGCTGATGTTGTTTTTTATCACCACCTCGTAATGTTTGAAAAAGATCGTAAAGTATTTTCAAACACTCAATAGGGGTTACTACCCTAAGCTCTGCTGGATAAATAGAATGAAAAAAACCCTCTAATATAGACTCCTCTTCATTTTCCCCAACCAACTCTTTAAATGTAAGAAATACCTCCCTTTGCTTAGCGATCATTCCCCCATTATAATCCCTTACCTCACCTAAAATACCAGATACAATAGAATTTACCTCTGAGCGCGCGCGGTATAAATCTACACTATAATCGTCTCTTAAATAAGAGTTATTGGCTAAACGAACATTTAATACTGAAATTTCTTTAGGAAACCTCTTTCTCACAAGACCTAATTTTCGAACTTTTTCCACCCTTGTACTCATACCTAACGTATCTATCTGAAAAAGCTCTTCCATCCGCTTAGTTTTAGCAAAAAGAATACGCGCGACCACAACAGTAAAAAACAAATCACTGTCCGTTTGCTCGTCAAACATAATAACAATTTGAGGAAGATCTTTCACCATCTTAATTTGAGAGCTCAGCGTAACACTATATTTAAGCACCTCTTCTTCATTGCGAGGCATAAAAATAGGACGAACGAGCCCCTCAATACATCCACTTAGATGCATTGTGAGTTCTTTTTTTAGCGCGACAATATCTTTTTGCTCAAAAAATTCCACTCCTCCTTCCTTCTCTATCTCTACATAAAGAACAAGAAATTTCCGAGCCTGATCTAGCTGAATAAAATAAGATTCTTCTACGACTTTAATATTTAAAAAATAGCGATTAAGTATCTTTAAAAGATGACTTTTTTCAAATATCTCCCTTTCCTTTAAAAAATTAATAGCAAGAAAAACCCCAATTCGCTCTCGGAGGCCAAAAGGGGTTTCTCCTTTTGCGCGAACAACTTTTACCTGCACGTGTCTTTTTAAAGGTCCATTTTCAACAGAAATAGAGATTTTTTGGATAAAAAAATAAAGCGTTCGAATAATTCGACTAAGAAGCTGCTGCGATCTTGCCTCGATAAATTCTTCCGATTGAGCGATCAAATATTGCTGCATAAAAGTGAAAATATCTGCATCAAAGAGCGCTGGAAATTTTTCTACACAAGTAGAAATTCTGTCCCGTATGAACCCTTTTTTTTCGTTACTCGAAAGACCCTTAATCTCTAACATAGACCTAGCGTGATACCTGGAAACAAGCCCTAAACGAATCTCTTCAAGAACGACCGGAAGGTTTCTTTCCATCATCTCCTCTATTTCTTCTGAGCAAATGGGTATTACCCCCTCGACCAAAAGATAGTCCTCTTTAATCCGAAGAGAAAAAAATGTTTCAAAAAAAATTTTCTTAGCAGGAACTAACCACTTACAAACCATTTCCTGAAAAAATGGGATTACATCCACTCGAAATTTACACAAGAAAGAAATAGAAAGAGAGGTGGAGGACAAAGAAAGTTCTGAGCTTTTTAAAAGGGGAATTGTATCCAAAAAAAACTCCTTTCCCTCAAGAAGCTCCCCAAGAATTTTTTCTGATAGACTTTTATAGACTACACTTCCCATCCACCTCCAAATAGAGATTCATCAGAGATTAAAGTTCCTTTTAAAGCACCCTCATAAGAAAGAACTTTTAATGGAAGTCCATTTTTTTTTGCCAAAATAATTGCCCTTGGATGCAGAACCTTAGAAGCGCTTTTTTCGACAATTTCAAGAGCTTTTAGATAACTTAAGTTTGGAATATGCTCCGCTCCTTTTTCCATTTTCGGATCTGCTGTAAAAATCCCCGGGACATCTTTGTAAAATTCTACTTTTTCCGCTTTTAAAGCAACCCCCAAAGCAACGGCTGTTGTATCCGACCCCCCACGCCCAAGCGTTGTTACCTCGCCAATCGCACTTACCCCCTGAAATCCAGCAACAATCACAATTTTTCCCTCTTTAAGGGATTTTACTAATCTTTTAGGACGAACATCGATAATCTTAGCATCTGTATGATCTTCTGTAGTAATAATTCCTGATTGACTTCCTGTAAAACTGATCGCGTCGATCCCTTTCTCAATAAAGACCATCGCCAAAAGCGCCATACTTATTCTTTCGCCAACAGAGATCAACATATCTTGTTCTCTTTTCGGAGGATTTTGAGCGACTTCTTTTGCAAGCCCAAGAAGCATATCTGTCATCTCATACATTGCGCTTACGACGACGAGCACTTGTGCATACTCAGACCTCTTTTGAAGAGTAATCTCAGCAACCCTTTGAAAGTGGGGCAGATCACGCAATGCTGCCCCCCCAAACTTCAAAACAATTGTTTTATTTTTCATAAAACAAAGAGTAATAAAAAAGGCCATTTTCCCGAAGAAAAATGACCTTCAATAAATAACTTTAAAAAATCGATTGATCTATGAATTTTTATTGTTGTTTAATTTGTCTCTAATTTTATTTTTAAGCCCTTCTGCCGCACCTTGAATAGCAGGGTGCGTTATAGACTGTACCGCTAATTGGAAGATTGCTGCAATGCAAAGGCACAGGTGGCCCATCACGTTGTAAAAATATTCGTCTACAGAATCGCTCTTAGAACTAAAATACGCAGTTGCTGCGCTAGCAGTTAATCCTGCATAAAGTGCCGCAATTCCTCCAAGGGCAATCATACCAACACCAGTGACTGCATTAGCTGCAGCAAAAGCTGTTCCAATAGCAACTGTCGCTAAACTAATATTTGTAATTAATGCTACGGCACCTATCTTCATTTTAAAAACCCCATTAAGTTACTAACAATAATATAAAACAACAGTTTTTTATTACAATATTTTTATAGATTTTTTATAATTAAAATTGTTGATGATAAATTTTTTATTTAAAATTTAACCCACTAAGAAACCCTGATAGGAAGAAGAAACTCTTCCTTTTAGAGCCATAGCGAACTTCGGAGTTGATTTTATTTTTAACCCTTTGTTAAGCTCTTTGCATTATCAAGAAACTAGGAGAAACCTTAAAACATGTCTAAACGTCAAACAATCGATTGGAACGAACACGAAAGCAAAATTCTAGAGGAAGATAACACTCTTTCCTCAGAAACTCAGGAGTTTCAAAATCTTTTAAATGGTCGAGTTAAAGGCTCTGAACCAGGAAGTCTTGATTCTCTTTCTCCAGGCCAAATCCTTTCAGGCTGCGTTGTTGAAATCACGAAAGATTTCGTCGTTGTCGATGTAGGCTTAAAATCAGAGGGACTAATCCCTATCGGAGAATTTGGGGATATCAGCGAAATACGTTTAGGCACTGATGTTGAGGTATATCTCGATGAAGCAGAAGCTGCAAGTGGACAAATCGCCCTTTCAAGAGAAAAAGCAAGAAAGCAACGTCAATGGGAATATATTGTCGGTCACTGTGAAGAAGGATCGATTATTAAAGGAACTGTTCTTCGCAAAGTTAAAGGCGGCTTAATGGTGGATATCGGTGGGATGGACGCATTCTTGCCAGGCTCACAAATCGACAATAAACGTATTAAGAGCATTGATGAGTACATCGGCAAGACTTTTGATGTGAAGATCCTAAAAATCAATCTTGAAAGAAAAAATATTGTGGTTTCTCGTAGAGAAATTCTTGAAGATGAGCGCGTCTATCGAAAAGCTGAAATGCTAGAAGACATTAAGGCTGGAGATCTACGTAAAGGTGTTGTTAAAAACATTACAGATTTCGGAGTATTCTTAGATCTAGATGGCATCGACGGTCTTCTTCATATCACAGATATGACTTGGAAGCGCATTAAGCATCCAAGCGAAATCGTTTCTTTAGGCGATGAAATAGAAGTAATTATCCTTCACGTTGATAAAGAAAAAGGACGCGTAGCACTAGGTCTTAAACAAAAAGACAATAACCCTTGGGATGAAATTGAGCAGCGCTACCCGCCAGGAACCCACGTAAAAGGAAAAATTGTTAACCTAGTTGCTTATGGCGCTTTCATTGAAATTGAACCAGGCATCGAAGGGCTAATTCACGTTTCAGAAATGTCTTGGGTGAAAAACGTTACTGATCCAAGTCAGATCGTTAATAAAGGTGATGAAGTTGAAGCTATTGTTCTTTCTGTGCAAAAAGAAGAGGGAAAAATTTCTCTTGGAATTAAGCAAATGGAGCGCAATCCTTGGGAAGGTGTTGATGCAAAATACCCAGAAGGCGCAAAAGTTACTGTTGAAATCCGCAATCTAACAAACTATGGTGCTTTTGTAGAGCTAGAACCAGGGGTAGATGGACTTATTCACATCTCTGATTTAAGTTGGATTAAAAAAGTAAGCCATCCTTCTGAAGTCCTTAATAAAGGAGATCGAGTAGAAGCTGTGATCCTTTCTGTTGACAAAGAAAGTAAGAAAATTACTCTTGGAGTCAAGCAGCTTACAACAAACCCATGGGACACAATTGAAAAAACAATGCCTGTTGGATCTGTTGTAAAAGGAATTGTAACAAAGATCACTGCGTTCGGGGCCTTTGTAGAGTTAGACAATGGGATTGAGGGGCTAGTTCATGTAACAGAACTTTCAGATCAAGCCTTTGGAAAAGTAGAAGACGTGGTGTCAATTGGGGTAGAAGTGCAAGCAAAAGTTTTAAAAATTGACAGAGAGCACAAACGAATCTCTCTTTCTATTAAAGAATTTTTGATCGAGACGAATAACCTCAACCGAGACGATATCGTAGTCGATTCTTACGAAGAAGATGAATCTAAAAACTAGGGATTAAGAGAGCCTATATAATGAATAAAGACCTACTGGCTATTTTTGAATATCTTGAAAGAGAGAAGGGCATTAAACGAGAGCTGATTGTCAGCGCGATTGAAGAAGCCCTTACCGTTGCCGCAAGAAAAGGGCAGCAAGGAATGAACAACGTTGTCGTGACTGTAGACCCGCGAAGTGCAGAAATTGTAGCTTTAGCGGAAAAAGAAATCGTCGAAAAAGTTGAATATCCTTCTGAAGAGATTTCGTTGGAAGAAGCTAGAGAGATGGATCCAACTTGCCAAATTGGGGACTGGATAGACATAGATGTCGATCCAACCACATTCGGCAGAATTGCAGCCCAGGTAGCAAGACAGCTCATCTCACAAAAACTACGTGGCGCTGAGCGAGATGTGATTTATGAAGAGTATAGGCATCGTGTAGGAGAACTCATTTCTGGAACAGTTCGAAGAGTAACCAAGGGACATACTCTTATTATTGATCTTGGAAAAGTAGAAGGGATTCTTCCTGGACGGTTTTACCCTAAAACAGAAAAATATCATATTGGAGAGAAAGTATTAGCTCTCCTTTATGAGGTACAAGACACAGAAAACGGTGGAGCTGAAGTAGTTCTGTCTAGAAGTCATGGTGAATTTGTTGCAGCTCTTTTTGCGCAAGAAGTTCCTGAAATCCATGATGGCGTAGTAACAATTGAACGAATTGTACGTGATGCAGGTTTTAGAACAAAAATGGCTGTTTCTTCTAGAGACCCTAAAGTAGATCCTGTTGGCGCTTGCGTAGGGGTTCGAGGAACGCGGGTAAAAAATATTATTCGCGAAGTAAACAATGAAAAAATCGACGTTTTGCCTTATTCTGAAGATCCTTTCCTTCTATTGAAGAATGCCCTTTCACCTAGTGAAATTAAAAAGGCAGAGTACGATGAGGATGAGGACAGCATTCGCTTAATCATTGCAGATGAAGATTATCCTTCTGTTCTTGGAAAAAAAGGAAATAACATTCGGTTAACTTCTGAACTGATTGGCGTTAAGGTGGAAGTTCACAAAATGAGTGAGCACCAAAAAGAAATGGTACTCGAGAGAAAACAAATAGCTTTATCTGATGCTCCAGCTCTCGATCATCCTATTGAACGAATTGAATCTATTAATCAGTTGATCGTCAATAGCATTGTTTCTGCTGGGCTAGACACTCCAAGAAAACTTTTAACAACATCTCCTCAGGATCTTGCCAAACTTGCAGATATAAGCCTACAAATGGCGGATGATCTGCTTGAGCAAGTACGAAAAGAATTCACGAAAGAGAAGCAAGGAAGCTGATATTTGGCAAAAAATTTAAAAATTAATATAAAGAATACGCAGCTTGCTGCGGTTCTTAAAAAAAACACTCTTAGTAAATCAAAAGAAGAGAGTGATGCTGCTTGCTCAAAACCTGAAGAGTCCTTAGACATTCGGGATGGAGAAGATGGCGGGCTAAAATCTGATAAAAAACAGGTGCGTGCAAAGAAACTCCCTTCAGGAATGACTTTATCGCCTAGCGAAAAGCCAAAAATTGAAGAAGAGGAAGCAGAAGTCCTCTCTCCCCCTATTCTTGAAAAAGAACCTGCTCCAGTAGAAACTCGCGTGGAAATTACTCAAACAACAACTACTTCTCGAGTCGTTGCTACCCCACCTGAAAAAACACCGGAAAAAGAAACTGCTGAAGAAATTGCAAAAAAAGAAGAAATCGCTCTTTCTGCAAAAAAACGAAATAAAAAGCCAGATGCCGCAGAAGCTGAAGCAGAAGTTGAATCTGAAGAAGAGAAATCAAAAAAGAAAGGGGATAAAAAGAAGTCCACTCATCCAGAAACTGTAGATAGTCAAAAAGGAAAAAAAGGCCCAACGAGTTTTCGTAGACAAGCTTTTTCCCGAGTTTTTGACTCCAGAAATGCCGCATCTCGTGATGATGATAGCTGGCAAAGACGAAGACACTTAAAGCAAAAAGGGAAAAAAGCCCCTGAGCCGATTGTTCGTCCTTCTGAAGTTTCTGTTAAACTTCCTGTTAGCGTTAAAGATTTAGCTGCTATTATGAAGCTTAAAAGTTCAGATGTTATTCAAAAACTTTTCTTTCAAGGCATTCCTGTAACAATTAATGACTTTTTAGAAGACCCGACCATTGTAGAATTGATTGGAGTAGAGTTTGATTGCAAAGTAACAATCGACACCTCGAAAGAAGATCGTTTGCAAATTACAGAAAGCTCGATCCAAAAAGAAGTATCTGAATCAAAAGCAGAAGATCTTATTTTAAGACCCCCTGTTGTAACGATTATGGGGCATGTTGACCATGGGAAAACAAGCATTATCGACTCGTTTAGAAAAAGTAATTTAGCGGCAGGTGAAGCGGGAGCTATTACGCAACATATCGGAGCGTTTAGCTGCACGACTAAGCATGGAGGATTCACAGTTTTAGATACTCCAGGTCATGAAGCCTTTAGCGCAATTCGAGCTCGCGGCGCCCATGTAACAGATATCATAGTTTTAGTAGTAGCTGGTGACGAAGGGATTAAACCTCAAACGGAAGAAGCTATAAATAAAGCACAAGACGCAAATGTTCCGATTATTGTCGCGATCAATAAAATGGACAAGCCTGGCTTTAATCAAGATGAGATTTATCGTCAACTTGCTGATCATAATCTCCTTCCTGAAGCTTGGGGTGGTGAAATAATTACTGTTAACTGTTCTGCAAAAACTGGAGAAGGAATTGATCACCTAGCTGAAATGATTGCTCTTCAATCTGATGTTTTAGAGTTAAAAGCAAATCCAAATATACGAGCTCGCGGAACAGTTCTAGAGTCAGAAATGCATAGAGGGCTTGGCTCAAGCGCTACCCTTCTTGTTCAAAATGGAACACTTCGTATTGGAGATCCTATTATTTTTGAATATGAGTATGGCCGCGTTAAAACGATGCAAGATGAGTTCGGGAAAAATGTTACTGAAGCTCTCCCCTCTTCCGCAGTAAAAATCACAGGTCTTTCAGGCGTTCCTGGCGCTGGCAATGAATTTATTGTATTGGGTAGCGAAAGAGAAGCTAGAAAAATTGCAGAAGAGAGAAAAACAACCTCAGCTCACACTCTTCTTAGAAAAAGTCGCGGGAAAGATATCGAACACCTGATGCAACAGAAGGTGGATAGACAGCAGAAAAAACTTCTTAACATCATTCTTAAAGCAGATGTGGGCGGTTCAATGGAAGCTGTAAAAGATATGATCTTAGCAATTCCGACGGATAAAGTAGAAATTAATTTTATTTCCGCAAACGTTGGACAGATTAATGAATCAGATATCGAACGTGCAGAAGCTTCTAAAGCTCTTATTTTAGGATTCCATACTAGTATCGAAAGTCATGCTGAGACACTTCTAAAGAAAAAGAAGGTCAATATATTGATTGAGAATGTGATTTATCACCTAGTAGACAAAGTAAAAGAACATATGCTAGCCCTTCTTGATAAAGTACGAAAAGAACATCAAATAGGCTCTGCTAAAGTTTTAGCTACCTTTAAGTCTTCTCAGCTTGGTATCATTGCTGGATGTCAAGTAACAGATGGCGTTATAAAACGCTCCCATCATGCTAAAATTTTTAGAAATGGAGAGCAGGTCTGGGAAGGCTCTATTTCTTCTTTAAAACGTCACCAAGATGATGCAAAAGAAGTAAAAAAAGATCTTGAGTGCGGAATTGTATTCAACGGATTTAAAACTGCTCAAGCTGGAGATGAGGTTATAACTTACGAAATTACTTACGAACGCCAAGAATTATAATAATAAAAAAAAGTATTT
>JBIIKD010000151.1:0-3546 GCA_044233345.1 Chlamydiia bacterium | reverse complement strand
ACCCGTTAGAGAACACTGGTTGGAGCATTCCAATTCCTGAAGATATAATTTATCTAAATGCCTTTAGAAAATTTCGGTGTCCCTCCCACCCAAGAACATTTTATTCTTGGCTATTTAAAAAAATACACCTTAGCGATCTTTTGTATGAAGGCCAATTTTTTCCGATGACATCAGATTTTGCAACGATGTTTCCGATGATTGAAATGGCAGGAGAGCGCCACGCATTTATTTCTGACATTCTCTATGTCTACAATATGTCGAATGAACTTAACGATCACAAGGTAGATGCAGAACTTCAAAGAAACCTCGATGTATTTATACGCGAAATGCCCCCTTATTCAAGATTAGATCAATCACCATTTAAAAAAAATTAGGAGATCATGAAAATCACATCATTTTTGCTAGCTAGCATGTATTTGTTTTTACACGCAGACAGTGTAATTGAGTGTAAATTGTCTCCTTACAAAGATCTATTAGAACAAGGAACCTACAACCATCAAGACTGGTCTTCTTTCACAAAAATACCTAAATCAAGATATGACACATTCAAACAAGCCTTTGAATCTATAGAAAATATAAATAATCCAATTGTAGTAGAGCTTGGCACTTCACGTAGCTTTACTCATGGGGGTCTTGCCGGGTGTAATCTCGATGATATTTCCTACTGGATTCCTGAAAATCCTGAAGGATGGGACTGGGGGGCAGGATTTTTTACTCGAATGGCAGCCATTGCACTAAATCATACAAATGCCACCATTCATACTGTAGACATCTCCTCAAATCATATCCATCGTTGCCAAATAATGACCTATGATTTTTCCAATCGCATGCACTACCACATCGCAGATTCCGTTTCTTTTCTTAAAAATTGTCATTTTCCCGAAGGTATTCATTTACTCTATCTTGACACAGGAGATATGACTCCCATAGAGCCTACTGCAAAATTGCAATTAGAAGAAGCCAAAGTGATTATTGCTCGCAATTTAATCGCTGACGGTGGATTTATCCTTATTGATGACGTCAGAAATCAAACTCCAAAACAATTTGGAGATACAACAGGACTCGGCAAATCTAAATATTCGCTCCCCTTCTTAATCGATCATGGCTTTGATTTAATAATGGATGAGTATCAAGTTCTTCTACAAAAAAAATAATCATAATGCATAAACTGATTTTATTTTTTTTTATTTTTCCCAATCTTATTTTTTCTAACCTGAAAGTATTACACCTAACCTTTCACAAAGGATGCGCAAATGAGTTTGAGGGTGTAGCAAAGCTTAAACCTTGACCTAACTACATGGTATATACATGACTTGCCTTTGTTAATGTTTGATGGAAAAACAAAAGGTTCTGCTCTTTATAATATAGGCCATGATCGAGCAAAAAATATTTGGGAATTACACAAAAATTTCTTTTGCCAGTTTGATGTAATTATTACCTCTGATACAGCACCGCTTGCACGAATATTTTTACAAAACAACTGTAGAATCCCTTTAATTATTTGGATCTGCAATCGATTTGACTACTTTGATAGTGCATCTCTTGATTGCGATTTTCCAGACAAGGAGTACTATGAGCTATTTAAAAAAGCTAGCACTTATTCTAATGTAACGATCATGACTTATATGAATTTTGATACTTACTACACACTAGAAAAAGAGATTGATATCGGCTCTTTAGTGATAAAACCTTGTGCATCTTATGAACAAGAATCTGTCAAATCAACTATTCCCAATGAAGTAGATAAAAAAAACACCTATTTTCTCCCCCCTTACCACAATGAAACAATATACATGAATCTCTCCTCTTTTTTAAACACGTTAAATATACCGAATTATTGCGGAAGGTATAATGGCCGAAAAGATCTAGAAGATTTTAAAGGAATCATTCATTTGCCCTATAGTTGGGCTGTCCTTTCATTTTACGAAAACATGCAATTAGGAATTCCCTATTTTGTTCCAAGCATCTCTTTTTTCGAGAATTTAGCCCTCCAAGGAGACTACTTTCATCCTAATATTGGATATCTTCTAGAAAAAAAACTCTACCATTTATCTGATTGGTACAATCCAGAATATAGAGAAATCATCACTTATTTTGATTCATGGGCTGATCTAAAAGAAAAATTAGAAAATTGTGATTACCCTAAAACAAGAGAAAAAATAAAAGCTTTTGCTAAAAAACATCAAAATAAAACGCTAAAACAGTGGGAAATGGTGTTAAAAAAAATCTTATATGAAGAAAAAGGCTCATAAAATGAATCTACAAAAAATTATAAGACCTTTTATGCTAATCCTTATATCGATAAGCATAAGCCCTATCGGGGCGTTTGAAAAAGTTGTTATTTGGGGCCATAAAATTCATACTCATACTCACTCTTATATTCACCAAAGATTCTTTGAAGCATTCAAATATCTAAACTTTACAACTTACTGGTTAGACAACATAGATGATTTAAGTGATTTGGATCTTTCTAACACTTTATTTATTACAGAAGGACAAGTAGATCAAAATCTCCCCCTAAGAAAAGATTGCCTGTATATTCTTCATAATTGTGATCAAAAAAAATATAGGGATGCTCTAGACCCATCTCAGTACATACTCTTACAAGTATACACAGACGCTGTTTTAACTCGTCCAAGTTGTGAAAAAATTGCCCCCTGTATTTATTATGATGTTAGAAATAAAATTGTTTATATGCCCTGGGCTTCTGATTTATTGCCCTATGAAATTGAAGAGATAAAAAATCTTCTACCTTACGTAACAAAAAATAACCGGTGCTTATGGGTAGGCTCTCTTGGAGGAGGTGTTTTTGGAAACATTGATCAAGTTAGTCCCTTTATAAAAGCGTGTGAACAAGAAGAAATTCCTTTTATTAAAAAAGGCTCACTTAATAAAAAAGAATTCCTAGAAACGCATATTTCAGCTTATTTAGCGCCCGCAATTGTAGGTCAGTGGCAAATGGAAAAAGGATATATTCCTTGTAGAATTTTTATTAACATTTGCGCCGGCCAAATGGGCATCACAAATTCCTATAGAGTCCATGAACTTTTTAATAAAAAGATCGTATATAACCAAAATACAGAGCAATTGTTTCATGACGCTAAAGAAAAAATGAAAAGCTGGACTCTTGAAAATCAATATGAATTGATGGACTTCATCAGGGACAACCATACTTATTTAAATAGAATTAAGACACTACTGGATTTTTTTGATTTAGTCAAACTTGCTTATGGGGAAAGCATGATCTAATCTTTGATAACAGGGCATATTACGCAAAACAATATCTAAATCTCTTTGAAGCTGTGCATTTACCTTATTATCATTAATTTGATTCGCTGTGTTGTATACATAGACAATATCAGAAATAAATGCATGACGATTTCCTGCCATTTCAATCATTGGAAACATAATTGCAAAATCCCACGTCATAGAGAAAAATTCATCTCCATCCAAAAGATCTTCAATCTCTATTTTTTTAAACAACCATGAATAAAACGTACGAAGGTGAGAAGGACATCGATACCGCCTAAATGCATTTTTTTCAAT
>JBIIKD010000025.1:0-14234 GCA_044233345.1 Chlamydiia bacterium | reverse complement strand
CTTTTGCGTATAAATTTGGATCTTTAAATATGCATTCTTCCGTAACTAAATTAATTAATTCTCTGGTTTTCTGGCCTGGTGCAAGATAGGTCTCTTGGACGTCGGTATTATCACTGGCCTCTTCCTCAGTTCTATGTGCAAAGTCGTAAATACCGACAAGGATATTGCCAATTACAGGGATTAAAAGAGTTATGCAACGCAAAAGATTTTTATTTTTTGAAGGTGTATAGTTGTGTTCAATAGTAGGCGCATCGGTTCTTGATTCGTTAGATGCGTAATGTTTAAATAATCCTATCAAATCTATTGCGCTTTTCGCAGAGTTAATAATTGGAACATAATCTAATATTTGATAATCTAAATAATTTTTAATATTTTCCATCTTAACCTCATTAATTTGTTGATTAAATTTTTAAAAAATTTTAATTTTTTTTGTCTTTAAAATGCAATCAATTCGAGTTTTTATTATTATTTTAATTTTTATATACATGTTTATTCCGGTAATGAATGTTGGAGGACTCTAATTTATTAGACTTCTTTCGAAATTCATCTTGCCAACTCCAAATTGTAAATCCCAGCGATCAAGTTGAATCGAAGAGTGAATCTTTTACCCCTATTTCGATAACGATCAGATAGAATCTTAAAACGCTTTAAACCCATCTGCCTCGATGATCTCTGGAGATGAAATAGGTAGCCAATTAGGTTTAAAATTTAAGGTGCCTAATTAAAATTTGCTAAAAAGGAGTTCCGAATAACTTTATTGACTAGTCCTTAATTCTTTCTGGACCTGTTTACTAGCATATTCAAGTAGCGAATGATCTCTCTTTATTAATTCTTTCTGTAGGTCTTCACTAGCATAATAAAATGCATGCTCGGGATTTATTTTACATGCCTTAAACATAAATTTTACGCTGTTTTTTAAATTGGGACTAGCGCACCAAAGTGTCGAGGGGTTTGTTTTAAAAGCTTCAAGGATAAAATCTTCGTTGTTTTTTAGATCGTTATCAGCATGGAAAATTGAGTCAATATTTTCTTTAAAAGCCCGACACATAAAGATTTCGTCTTTTTTTAAATGCTCTGGAGCATCTTTAAGTGCGTCGGGATTTTTCTTAACTATAAGAAGTAATTCCTCTTGTGACGTTTCGGGTTCTTTCTGCTCGCACGTTCTATTTGCAAAGTCATAAATACCGACAAGGATATTACCAATTACAGGGATTAAAAGAGTTATGCAACGTAAAAGAGGCTTATTATTTAAATAGCTATAATTGTGTTCAGAAGTAGCTTGAGAGTTTCTGAATGGAAGAGCCACATACTTTTCAAATAATTCTTTTGTGCTCTTTAATGTGCTAGCAATTGGTATATAATCAAGTTTTTCATAATTTTTCACAAAAAAATTATTAATATAAATCGACATTTTTATTCCTTTTATATGAAATTTTCAATTATATTAACATTTTTCTATTTTCTTGAAAAACTAACAAATTTTTTTAAATTGGAAGCGGGAGCTGTGAAAAAAATCAAATCTTCAATCACGAGGTATATAATTGACCTCTTTATTGGGAAAATAGATGCTCTCTAAGCTCATGTTGGCTCGTGCAGTCTAGGAGGTCGAGGGTGTACTTTAGCGGTTTTGCTTCTTTTAGTGGAGCGGGGTAGAGGTAGATAGAGCTTCCCATAAGGACAAGGTGGGAGGGAGAAAATTCTTTGGTGAAGTGGGAGGAGAGCTCCTTTTTTATCCACTCTTTTGTCGGCCAAGTGCCGCGTAGTGCTAGAAAGTTGATTAAAGAGAGGCCTGGAATGTGTGTAATTGCTCTATAAAAGGGGGGGATTTCTAGGCGCTGTAGATGAAAGGAATGCTGATTTTCTCGAATAAGGGGAGGAAGTGGAGTTTTTGAAAACCAATTCTCTTGTAGAAATATCGGTTGGTTCGAGTGGTGATGTAAAAGAGCGTCTTGAGATTCAATAAAAAGATGATCGCCTAGAGTAAGGGCAATCTGAAGAAGATCCTCTCCAGTAAATTTTTTGGGGATGTGAATTTTCGTTAAAAGGTCGTGTGCAATTACGATATCAAAGTGTTCTGTTTTAGAAAGATTCTTAAAATCAGAAAATGTAAAGGTCTTATTGAGTAAAAGAATGTTAGTGGGATTTTCTTTTTTTAGGTGCTCTAAAAGAAGGGTTGCTTTTTTCCCTTCAAGTCCAATATCACGTTGAACTATCGTTACAACTGCTAGGGGAAATTCGCGAGCTATTTCGAGTCCAAGATCTCCCCCTCGTCCTCCTATTTCTAAAATAGAAAAAGGGCGGTTATAAGAGAGTAGAACTTCCTGAAGAGATCCAGATATAGCAAAAAGAGGGGAGAAAAGAAGGGTAAAAAAGAGGAAACGCATCTATTTGAAGCTCCAGCTTTAAAATAGAGATTATGCATATTAAAAAGATAATAATCAATTAGTTATATGCAAAGAGCGATTCAAAATTTACAGTTTTTTACAGCTGGTAGTTTTAAAATGCTATAACATTTTTTCGATACTTAGGAGGCGGTTATATTTTGCGGTGCGTTCAGAGCGTGAAAGAGAGCCTGTTTTAATTTGGCCAGCATTAGTTGCAACAGCAAGGTCTGCAATGAAAGTACTTTCTGTCTCCCCTGATCGGTGCGAGATGATGGCTTTGTACCCCTGTTTTTTAGCGAGGGAGATCGTTTCAAGGGTTTCTGTTAGGGTGCCAATTTGATTGGGTTTAATCAAAATTGCGTTTGCAATCTTTTGATTGATTCCTCGCTGAAGGTACTTGGGGTTGGTTACAAAAATATCATCACCAACGAGTTGTATTTTTTCTCCAAGGGCTAAAGTGAGTTTTTGCCACCCTTCCCAATCATTTTCATCTAGGCCATCTTCAATTGAATCGATGGGGAAAGATTGAGTCAATTTTTTGAGATAAGCAATTTGTTCGTCGACATTTCTTGATGTTTTATCTACAACATAATGAGGTTTTTTATAGAAAAAAGAGGCGGCGCAGTCGAGCGCAATAGTAATTTCTGTCCCTAATTTATAACCGGCTTTTTCAATCGAAAGAGATATGTATTCAAGTGCTTCTTCGTTAGATGCAAGATTTGGTGCAAATCCGCCTTCATCTCCAACAGTTGTAGGAAAGCCCCTCTCAGATAGAAGTTTTTTCAGTGTATGAAAGATTTCAGCGCCAGCTTGTATTTGTTCGTGAAAGGAAGAAAGTCCTACAGGACGGATCATGAATTCTTGAAAATCGATTGTATTATTTGCATGGGCGCCTCCATTTATGATATTCATCATGGGGATTGGAAGAGAGTAGGGTGGTTGACTAATCGTTTCAAAAAGGGGCTTATTTTGGACAAGAGCAATTGATTGGGCAACAGCTAGGGATACGCCTAAAATAGCGTTTGCTCCGAGAGTTGATTTATTTTCTGTCCCATCGAGATCGATCAGGGTTTGATCGATTCCTTTTTGGTCTTGAATTTCTTTTCCTTCAAGCGCTTTAAAAATAGGACCTTCAATATTTTGGATCGCTTTTAAAACGCCTTTTCCATGGTAGCGTTTTTTGTCGTTGTCTCGAAGCTCGATTGCTTCATGTTCTCCTGTTGATGCACCAGAGGGAACAGATGCAGATCCAATGATTCCATTGGAAAGTGTGATCGATACATAAATAGTTGGATTGCCACGAGAGTCGAGGATCTCAATCCCACGGATTTTTTTGATCTTTGTCATTGTTTTCCCAAATCGTTAAGTAGGAATTGTATCGTAATTTTGAGACCTTTCCTTCTGCTGCCGCTTCTCTAACGGCGCAGTCGGGCTCATGTCTATGTGTACAATTTACGAACTTACATCGATCTGAAAAACTTTGCAAGTCATGAAAATAAGAAAGAAGCTCTGATGAGCTGATATCCCAAAGGGAGAAACTTTTAATTCCAGGGGTATCAACGCAAAAGCTTCCTTTCCTAATTTTAATGAGATGAGCTTTTGTTGTTGTGTGGGAGCCTTTACGTGTTTTTTCAACAACATCGGCTGTTCTATAAGAACTTCCAGTTAAATCATTGATTAAGGAAGTTTTTCCAACCCCTGATTGACCAGAAAAGACAGAGGATTTTCCTTCCATGATTTTTTCAAGGGCATCGAATCCTGTTTTATCGATAGCGCTTACTTTGATAAAAGGAATCCCTAAATCTGTGTAGGTTTTTTCAAGTTCAGCAACAATTGGGCAGTTTGGATTTAGATCAATTTTATTAATCACTACAACAGGACTCATATTTCCTTTGATCGTTGCAATGATATAGCGATCGATAAGAGAGGGTTTTAGAGGGGGATCTTCGACAGAAGCGGTAATTAGTACTTGATCAATGTTGGTTGCGATAAGATGCTCTTTTCTTCTAGAGAGGTTTTCTTTACGCGATAAAAAAGAACGACGCTCTTCGATAAGAGTGATTTGGTTTTCTTCATCAATGATGACAAAATCACCTACAGCGACTAGGTTTTTTTGATCTGTTTTTTCTTGTTTAAGAGTCCCTCGTATCTTACAAAAGGTAGAAACATCATTAATGTCTACTTCAATAGAAGAAGGAGCGATAGAAAGGACTCGACCACGGCGCCCTTCAGAGGGGAGAATAGATAGAGGTTTTATTCGATCTGACGCTTTATATTTCGATCGGTCTTTATCTTGAAGACGTTTACGCTCTCGTTTGATCGATTTATTGTCTTTCGAGTGGAATTCTTCTTCAATTTGATAATGGTCTGTCATAGTATTTTTTTGGCTATGTATAGGGAAATTGCCGCCGCAGCGCTTACGTTAAGAGATTCTACCCCACCTGGCAGAGGAATTGCAATCTTATTAGAGTTTTGAAGAAGGGGAGAAATAAAGCCATTAGACTCATTTCCAAAAGCGATTGCAAAAGGGGGGGTAAAAAGGCATTGTTCTATGTTGATTCCTTTGGCATCAGCCGCATAAATAGTTCCTGGGAAATTTAGCTTTTCTATGGGACCAAATGCAATAGGAAGTCTAAAAGTGGCTCCTTTTGCAGATCTAAGGGCTTTATCATTAAATGGGTCTACTGACCCCTCCACGATATAGGCTCCTTTATATCCAAGTGCAAGCGCTGTTCTTAAAATGGTTCCAAGGTTTCCAGGATCTGTTACATGATCTAGAATGACTATAGGAGAAAGATGGGAAACGTCTTGGTACTGTGGAAGATCGACTTCTGCAAGTGCCCCTTCAGGTTGGGGAAGCCCTGTGATTTTTTTAAAAATAGGGGGAGGGGCAATAAACATTTTTTCAGCGGGGATGGAAATCTCTTGCTCTACGATCAGGGTCCTGATAGGGATTATTTGAGAGAGCTCTTGGATCATAGTAAAGCCAGAAATAAGAACCCGTCTCTTTTCTTCTCTATAGGCTTTTGATCCTTTGAGTTTTGAAAGATGTTTAACAAGCGGATTTTGAAGACTTGCAAGGATTTGAACCATAATGACAGAGATAGTACAAAAAAAGAGAAAAAATTCCAAAGGACGAATTTTAGGAACCCTCGCTTTTCGGGTTTTAGTTGTTAATTTTATATTTGTCGTCGTCCCTCTGATCATCTATTCCTTCTTGATTTACGGACGAAATTATGAAAAAAATCTTCGAGCCGTTTTCGAGGAACTTTATTTAGTCCAACAAGATCAAATAAGCTTAGTTAAAGAATTTGAAGCGCTTAACTTAAACTTTTTAGATACAGTAAAAAGTTTTATTGATGAAATTGAGGGGGATCAAACAAAAAAAATAGAATCGATCCTGAGTAAATTTTCTAGATATGAGAATCTTTCAGGAATTTCTTTTTTTCAAGTAGAGGGGGGTAAGGTTTTCTGTATGCATAGCACTCTTCCTTTATATGAAGGGGTAGATTTTACTTCTTACTTTAATGAGGATTTTTTAAAAAATGTTCAAGATAACGTCTTTATTGCAAAAGATCCATTATTTATTCGTAGTCTCTATTTGATTTATAAAGTCAAAGATGGGGAAGGAAATTTACGTGGTGTTTTGGCAGCTTCGATTGCCTTAGATCGCGTTGTTGAGCAGTTAGATAAAGTTAGAAGTGTTTATGATACAAATGTGTCGATCCTTTCAAGTGGTGGAGAAGTTATTGCGACCACAGATCCTCACAAAATAGGACTCCAATTTAAAATAAAAAATGAAACGAATAAAGAACTTGTTGTTCAAGAGGGGAAAAGTCTTATAACCCTAAAAAAAATGGACGGGGTAGTCAATGGATTTAGTTATTTTTTTCAGGGGAAAGCAAGATTTTCTGTAATTGATCCATTTCCTTATACAGATGCGTTAATTATTTTAAGTGTTCCATCAGATGTTATTTTATACCAAATGTATGAATACATAGGCCAGCTAGTTTCTTTTCTTTTTTTCATATTGGTTGTAGGCGGTATTGCTTCTTATCTTTTTACATTAAGAATTGCAAAGCCAATGAATCAACTTCGTAATGTAATGGTTTGTGTTGGGGAAGGAAAATTAGAAACACGATTTGCTAAAGATCCTTTAGGTTTTGAAATCAATTATCTTGGGGAAAAATTTAATGATATGGTGATTTCCCTTATAGAGTATATAGAAACTGCCAATAGAGAAAGAGCTTCGAAAGAAACTTATGCTAAAGAATTGCAAATTGGACATGAAATCCAAAAGTCGATTCTTCCTAAAAAAGAGGGGGTGTTTCCAGGAATCGAAATGGAGGTCTATTTTAATCCTGCAAAAGAGGTGGCAGGAGATTTTTATGACTGGATGATTCGTGGAGATAAGGTGATTTTGACTATTGCAGATGGTGTTGGAAAAGGAGTTTCAAGTGCACTCTATTCATTTGATTTACGAAGTATTTTAAGAGCTTTTGCGGTAACGGAAGAAGATATAGGGAAGGTGGTTGTCGAGACAAATCGTCTTTTTATGCATGACACTAAAGACACAGGAAGTTTTGTTACTGCCTTTGTTGCTGTTTTTGATAGCACTAAAAGCACCCTAAATTTTGCAAATTGTGGACACAATCACCCAATTCTAAAACATCCAAATGGAGAAATCGCTCGGTTAGAAGCCAAAGGGATTGCATTTGGAGTTCAAGACTTTGAAACAGTTGCTGTTGGCCATATCCTTCTCGTTCCTGGAGATCTTGTAGTTTTCTTTACCGATGGAGTTTCAGAAGCGCAAAATAAAAAAGGGGAACTCTTTGGCGAAAAACGGCTCGAAGAAGTGATCAAAAATGCCCCTTATGACAACCCAGGGCAGATCGTTCAATCGATCCTTAAAGCAGTTGAAACATTCGTTGATGGTGCTGATCAATATGACGATATGACCCTTGTCATTTTCCGCATTCTTCCTCGATAAAGGGCCTGTTGAGATCTGAAATTATTTTTAAGAATTGTGTATGCTGCAATCCTTTTTAAGGAGGATCTGAATGTAGCAATTCAAAAAACCAATTTGCACTTTTCATGCAATCCATCTGCTTTAATTTGTGAAGACTTACCGTGTTAAATCTCGCAAATGTGCATCTTTCATAGGTAGAGGTGTGTTTAAAGAAGACAAAATCTCAGTTTAGAACGCCTGAAGACCAAAAAACCACATCAAAAATCATCTGAAAGTCATTTTTTTGTTTAATCCAACAGTCCTTACTTCAATAACTTTCAAATACGGCTCAGTTCAAAACAGGCCCATAAAATAAGGGCCTTGTGAAAAAATAAAATCGCTTATTTCGCAAGCATATCTAATAAAAAAATTCATGGAGCTAATTTATTAAATTTTTTTATTACCAAGGTATTGAGGTTATGAAAGAGAGTTCTGGTTGGGTAAAAGGTGGGAGAGGACCTCTTCGGGGGTGGTCAAAGAATGAAGGATGGCGATCCGTTCCCCTTCTTTGATTAGGCGACCTAGTTCAGGGCCGGGGGGTATGCCAAGGGAGAGGAGGTGCTTGGCGCTAATAATGGAGGTGTTTTGCTGAATGCGAAGAATCGCTGGATGGAGTTTTCTTCTTCGACGGCTGTGGGTGTGAGAAAAAGATGAGTCGTGGGTGTGTAGGGCTGTAATTGCCTCAGAGATATAAGAGGTGGGTTTTGCATAGAGATTTGCCCAGGCAACAAGGTCTAAATTTTCTCCATAGCGCCAAGTGTCTAGTTCTTCTGTAAATTCTTTTTCTTTGTTAGAAAGTTTTAGATGATCACAAAGTTCTAAGCGCTCTGTAAGAGAGGAAGAGGGGAAAAGTTCATAGAGTTTTGCGATGAAAGGGGCCTCTTTGGGAAAGAAGGGGATCTTTTGTATTCTCTCTTTAAGTTCTTCTAGGGAAACATTTTTCAATGTGGGGAAGATTACTTGGAGTAAAGAAAGTTCGTAAAGGAGGAGAAGCGCTTGGTCGAAATGATCAAAATTAGACATTTTTTTAAATTCTTGAGCGATTCGTTCAATCGCAACTGCAGGAAATAGTTCACTTGCATGATAAAGGATCGCTTTTTTTGTTTCTGGTTCGATAATAAAGCCAAAACGAGCAGCGTAACGAGCAGCTCGGATCATTCTAAGGCGGTCTTCTAGGAAGCGATGGTGAGGATTTCCAATAGCTTGAATCCACTCTTTTTGTATTCCTTCTTTCCCCTGTACAAAGTCGAAGAGGATTTCTTTCAGAGGATCAAAAAACATTCCATTGATCGTAAAGTCTCTACGTAGCGCATCTTCTTCAGGGGTTGCCGTTTCTATTTTTTCAGGTCTTCTTCCATCTACATATTCACTTTCTTTACGAAAAGTGGCAACTTCAAATTGATGCCCCTCTTCTACAACGATCACGATGCCAAAATTAATTCCAACGGGGATTGTTTTTTGAAAAATCGTTTGGGTTACTTCGATTGGAGCGTTGGTTACGATATCGATATCATCAGAGGGGTGCTTCATGAGATAATCGCGCACCCAACCGCCTGCGAATAGTGCGGTGTAGCCGTGATCGACAAATTTCTGTACAACTTTTCGAGCTATGGTATAAAGAGGCATATGTTACGTTATTCTACCAGACTCCTCTTCCTCTTGTCTACAATGCTTCTTTTTTATGCATGTTCAAGGCCTATCCCGATACAAAAGAAAATTTATAGAAATACAAATTTAACTCAAGTAGATTTTCATCAAGAAAATTTAGAGTATGCAGATTTTACGAAAGCGAATTTGAAAGAGGCAAATTTCTCCTACGCAAACTTACGCTTTGCTAATTTTCAAGAAGCAAATCTTTTAGATGCAAATTTGGAAGGAGCTAATTTACAAGGAGCTTTTTTTGCGGGTGCTTCACTCATTGGAGTAAAAGTACAAGGGGCAGATTTTCGAACAGCGAATGGCCTTAGTCAAGAATTAGTCTCAACCCTTGAAAGAAAAGGGGCTATTGTTGATTGAGTTATTAGAAGAGTGCTTTATCGTCAGCTATTTTTGCTTTAAATCTTAAGCGCCCGCTGTAAAAAACTTTAAATCTTCAATTCATATCTGTGTATAATATAAGGGATTACACTTTTTTTGGAGGAGAAATATGGAGTGTTATGAATGTCAAAATATTATTTTGAAGGTAGGTTATGGACATTTTGTTCAACGTGATCAATATATAGAAAATGAGCATATCGGCTGTTATTTGTGTGAAAACTGTGTCGAGGCAGCTAGAAAAGTAACGAAACTTGCATTAGGGGAATGGGGAATAGATAAAGAGCCAAATTCATGGTTTCCGATGACTTGCCCTCTTTCAGGTTGCCATAAAATCGTGCTTATTGAAAGTGGGGTTGTTCAAGATGGATTCCATGATAGAGTTGTTTTCCCAATAAGTATTTGGCAAGAGCGCCAAAATATAGTATTTAAAGAGACTTCTTTCACTACAATAGAATCAAAAAAAATAAAATTTTTTTCCTATGTTACACAAGATCGCGTAATGAAATGTGGGTTAACATACGAATCTGAAAGATAAATTTTTTATTATTTCTTTTCTTGTGGAAAAAATTTGTCTGTAATGACAATATCTTTTTTTCATTAAAACATTCTATTTGTGTTTTTTAAGAGAGGAGTGCGAAGGTGTATAAACAACTAGTGATTGCGTGTGTATTATTAGGCTCTTGTTTAATGAGTGGAGAGTTTGAATTGGCTTTGTCTCAAATGGAAAAAGATGTCATAGAAGAAATTGTGACATTAGTGGGCGAAGTTGAAGATGCGGAATTGATGAAGATGACAGATCAAATCGTTCCAAAAATTATGAAAATGATGGCTGTCCCTCCACTACAAATCATAGCTGAGATTGCTTTAGATCGATCTCTTAGAGAAAATTTTCTTAAAGCAAGTGAAAGTCCATTTAAGTGGAGTATGATTGTGAAAGGATTTTCGATGCGTATGAATCAAGAAGTTTTATCTATTGGATTCGAAGAGAAAATGGAAAGTTTTTTATGTTATCTTTCATTGGAAGGAAACAATCTAAAAGGATATATTGAAAAAAAAGAGTGGGGGAATTTTATTAGCACTCTTTTAAAAAGCATAGAAACCTAACAATCTCTAAAAACATGAAAAAGAAGTCATTTTTTGCATCTATTTTGATCTTTTTTTGTCTCTTGTTTTCAGGGCTCACTGCAAGTTCATTTGAACTTAAACTAAATGAACAAGAAAAGAATGCCATTCGAGATATTATCTCTTCTATGGGACAAAAAAACTTTGCTTTTCTTATTTTAAATAGCGGACATTTAACAGAGCTTGGAAATCGAATTGATCATGTGCATCCACTTCAATTTATGGGGTTTATTTTATCAGACCCCTTTTTAAAGAAATGTCTACAGAATATACATGAGAATTATTTTAAGTGGTCGGCGTTTGTAGATGGATTTGCTGGAGGAATGGAAAGAGAATTAATGAATCAAACACTCTATCCTGAGTTAGAAAAATTCGCTCCTTTTATCGGAAAAGATTATCAGATATTGTTAAGATTTGTATATGCAGAGAATTGGAAGGGATTTATTGAGTGTTTAATATAGTATTTTAAATTACTTTTGACCCTTTTGCTGAAAGCTTGCTTTAGATCTATTTCAGTAATAGCAATATCAAAGCAGGCTAATTTAGGACAGAGGCGTAATGCAAATAAAGATGAGATTGATGCCAAAGGATCAAAAGCAATTTAAAATACTATATAGGTGTGTGGTGAAAAGGGCTGTTTTTTTTCTTATCTGTTTATTTCCTATATTTGGAAATTTATTTGCTGAGGGTGTGATTGTGCCAGAACCTTCTTTTACTCTTTCTGTGAGTGAAGAAAAAGGGAAAATCATTGAGGAAATTGTAAGCACAATAGGAAAAACAAGTGTGATTAGTTTAGGCTTTAAACAAGGTCATCTCAAAGCGCTTGGAAAACAACTCAATGGTGTAGGTCCATTACAGTTTTTAGCCTATATTTTTTCAAGTGAGGAGCTAACTGATCACATGAAAAATATTCGAAAAAGCTCATTTAAATGGAATGGTTTTATTGATGGTCTTAAAACGGGCCTTACTAAAGAGGCCGATTCAAATAAGCTCTATATAGATCTTCCGGGATTTGCTAAAGTTGTTCAAGTTGAGTATCAAGAGCTAGAAAGTCCTGCAAAGGCAAGAAATTGGGAAGACTTTGTTACAGTGATTATTCATGTTAAATCAGAGCAACAAACAACTTCTTTTAAATCTGCTGCAAAGTAATTCTTAACTACCGATTTAAATGTTTCTGGGGTGACAATTTTTGCACCTTTTTTTACTTCTAAATAGCGAGCATTTCCTCGTTCCCAACGAGGCATCCCTTCTTTGA
Organism: Chlamydiia bacterium; assembly: GCA_044233345.1. Lineage (GTDB taxonomy): Bacteria > Chlamydiota > Chlamydiia > Chlamydiales > 2-12-FULL-49-11 > JBIIKD01. The sequence continues at coordinate 2,428 of JBIIKD010000025.1, read as the reverse complement.
CTGTAGGAAGCTGTTTAAGAAAATTTGGAAGCCATTTAGGGGAGGCCCCTTTATGAATTAAAATCGTTTTTGAGCATGTAGTAAGAAGTTCCATAGCTGTGATTCCTCCTGATCTTGTTAGGGTTAAATCACTTCTATGAAAGAGAGGGGCTACGATAGTATCTTCTTGGTATGGAAGGGGAAGAATAGTAAGTGTTGAGGGGTAATTTTTTGTATTTAAAAGCATTTGGGCGATTTTATTTTGTAGAGAATGCTGCTTGGTTGATTTTGCGCAAAATATGATTAATAGATCTTTTCGGTTTCTATCAGAGGTGTTTAAAGAAAGATCGATAAATGATTGCACATATTCTAAAATGGACTCTTGGTGAGGGTATGCCCCCATCATTAAAACAGCTAGCTTATCAGTAGGTTCAATAGTAAAAGAAAGGGAAAGGAGAGATTTTTTTAAGGGGAGATTTCCAAAGGATCCTGTATTAGCAAGTAAATTTACTTCTGCTTGATTGGATAATTTCACTGTGAAAGATAAGGGCTCTCGCTCTTCAAAGGGATTGGTGGTGAATTTAAGAAAGCTTTTTCTGATAGGAAGGGAAGTGTATTCTACTTGCTCGATAGGGATGCCGCAGTTTTTTTCCCAAAAGGAAGCGGCTGTTTCTCCAGGGCTTAAAAGAGGGTCGGTAGTTTTGATCTGAATTAAAGCTTTATCTTTTTTCGATAGTCTTTTAATTGGAAGAAAATAAAGAGAGTTATCAATTGTTGGTAAATCAGTAAGCATTTTTTGTAAGAAGAGATTTTTTTTGTACCAAAAATTATAGAATCGAATTGCTTTTAAGATGCCAGAAAGACTTAAAGGTTGGGTATCAATAACAAAATCAACTTCTTCTTTTATCAAAGTCTTCAACACACCAAAAAAGATAGGAGGCAATAGAAATGCGTGGGCAAATCTAAGTGCACTCGACCAAAATTCTAATAGAGGTAAACTCCCCGTTATTTGAGAAGAATTCCAGCAGTTGGCGAAAAAGCGACCGAGGTGTTTTCCAAAAAAATCCTCAAAGGTGTCTTTTAAAAAAAGAACAGTCCCAGGATGGTTCTTTTCATAGGAAGAAGCTATGCTTTTTGCTGCTTGCACATGACCATTGCCCCCTGTATTTGTTAACAGAAGACATCTTTTTGCGCCTTTGAGCGTTTTAGGTTTTGTAAAGACTTGCACCGAAGCCATTGCCGCAGTTCCCTTATACTAAATGCTAACTATCGCATGAATATATATAAAACTGATATTGAAAAAATCATTTTTGATGCCTATGATGTTTTTTATTATTTTAACCCGGTTAGAAAGTGGTGGGGCATCTTAAGTATATTTTTCTTTTTTTCTCATCACTATTTATTTTTGCAGATCCATATATTCCAGAATATGTGTGGAATCTTGGCTTCGCTATAGCTGCTGATCAATCACCATTTAAGGATGGATTACCAGAAAATTATGGGACAATCAGTCATGCTTTTTTTGTTGAGCCGAAAAAATATATTAGAAATGGAAAAGATGGCGATATTATTTGGGTTCAAAGTGTACAAATAGGTCGTTTTTGTAAAGAGATCTTACCCTATTTAAAGTATCGGTTTGTTCTTATAGTGAACGATGGTGATGAATCATTTTCATTCAATCAACAGGATTGTAGACGACTGGTTGAAGATTCTCGATTGATTGCTGTTTTTTCCCAAAACGTAGCTGACACCTTTTGTCATCCAAAAATCCATCACCTCCCTATAGGAATTGATTTTCACTCTATTGCAAGGGAAAATGGATTTTTTGGAGAACAGCAGTACTCTGTTATTGAACAAGAGCTGATCCTTTCTGATATTTTATCAGGATTATTGCCAACGAATCAGAGGAAAAAAAGAGTAGCTATTGATTTTGGCTATAATGATTTTCGAGGTTTTGGCGAGAGCCGCACAGATATTATAAAAAAACTTTTGTCTCTTCCTTTTATCGATCATCTCCCGGGGATGCCTAGGCATGCATCTTGGTTAGAAAAAGGAGAATATGCATTTGCTGTAAGTCCTCATGGTTTTGGACTTGATTGTCATAGGACATGGGAGGGGCTTACCCTTGGCAATATTGTGATTGTAAAAACATCTTCCTTAGATCGAATGTATGAGGGATTACCCGTTGTAATTGTAAATGATTGGTCAGAAATTACTGAAGAAAATCTAGATCTGTGGCTTGAAAAATATGGAGATGCTTTTACTCATCCAAGTTATAGGGAAAAAATTACACATACTTATTGGATGAATAAAATTAGAAAAATTGTGGAGAGTAAATGAACGAGCAGCCGGCCTGCATCCCCCTTCCTTCCATGGGGCATTTAAGCAGTTTAATTTATCAAAAAACTTCAAAAATCATCAGAAAAATTACTGTTCATTCATGGAGCGC
>JBIIKD010000149.1:0-3686 GCA_044233345.1 Chlamydiia bacterium | reverse complement strand
TGGAGAAATATCCTACTCTCCTGTTAAGGATTATATACTTTGTTATGGCGCAGGGTTTGGCTTTACTGGCACAGGTCTTAATTGTGATTTTAAAGACGACGGTCAAAAAAGAGGTTTTACAAACATCCTAGAGGGAGAATATCCATGGAATGGCCCCTCTCGCTACCTTCAAATCTCTTTTGATTCTCCCCAAAATCTTCATACAACCTCGCTTGAAGGTGTTGGCGCATTTGGAGATAGCGGAGCTCCTATTTTTATCGACATTGAGAACAAAAAACAATTAATCGGTGTTATCTCGATGCTTACTTTAGATAAATCATATGGCGCGAAAAATCTTCTCATTCCAATTGCCGACTATAAAGAGTGGATAGAAACCAATCGATTTACAAAACATGGATTTCCAAGCGGCAATAGCAATGATTGGGATGACCCTCAAACATGGCTCGGAGAAATCATTCCCCAAAACAACCGTTTTGAATTTTATGAAATACTTTTAAAAAGCCCTGTTTTTTTACGTATGGAGAAACCCCATACAATTGATTTCTTAAAAATAGATCACAAAGATGCCTATCTTGAGCTCCTAAGACCACTATCTACTAGTAAATTAGAGATCTCCTCTGGATCATTAAAACTTTCTCAAAATGGCCTTGATGTTGCAAAAATCGAAGTAGAAGGCCCCGCTTACTTAGGAGGCCACCTTTTTATCGAATGTCATGAAATATCCTATAGAGAGGGGGATCAAGTTCCATTAATTAAAGCTCAATCAATCCAAGGAACCTTTCAAAAAGTATCGATCTATTCAGACATGAAATGTCATCTTGTCTATACTTCTAGTGCAATCAACCTTCTATTTGGGGAAGAATAGAGCTCTTTTAAACCCAATTGGATACCTATTTCATCTCCAGACGTCATCGAGGCAGATGGGTTTTAAAACTGGCTTTAGCCAAAATTTCCCTTTGACAAATCAAAAAATTAAGTTTCACATTTGTCTTTGAAAAATTGTTTATGTTTTGTAAACTCCTGATTCTATGTATTTGATCGACAAAAACGTAAAAAAATTTTCCTCTCGCTATCTTTTTCCACTCATTGAGGAAAAAGTAACGAAATTAAAAGAGCAAAAGTCTTGCACCGATTTACTTAATTTAGGAATTGGCGACGTAGCCCTCCCTTTAGCACCAACGATTATTGAAGGAATAAAAAAAGCGGCAGATTTGATGGGGAATCAGCCACATGGCTATGGACCAAGTCAAGGTCACCTTGTATTACGAGAACGAATCACCGAAGTTGAGTATCATAAATATCAGATATCCCCAAGTGAAATCTATATTTCTGATGGAATTAATTCTGATATTTGCCGTTTACAAGAGCTCTTTTCAAAAAATCTCAAAGTAGGGATTTGTGACCCTACCTATCCAGTTTATAAAGATCTTAATCTACTTGCCGGAAGAACAGATATTACCTATCTTCCCACATTAGAGGAAAATGATTTTCAACCTTTACCACCTGATTTTGCCTTAGATTTAGTCTATCTTTGCTCTCCATCTAATCCAACAGGGACTGCAATGAACAGGACGCTTTTAAGTCGCTGGGTTTCATGGGCTTTAGAGCATCGAGCGATCCTTTTTTTCGATGCCGCTTATGCAGCGTTTATTTCAAGCCCAGATATTCCTAAAAGCATCTATGAAATTGAAGGGGCTAAAGAAGTTGCAATTGAACTTCGCAGTTTTTCTAAAAGTGCGGGATTTACAAGCCTTCGACTTGGATATACGGTTATCCCCAAAGAGCTTCCGATTGGAAATCTTTGGCTTAGACATCTTGATATCAAAACCAATGGAGTCTCTTTTATCTCTCAAATGGCAGGTCTTGCGGCCCTTTCAGAAAATGGACAAATAGAAACACAACAACAGATTAGTGTTTATAAAAATTGCTGTACTGAGATAAAAAAAATTCTACGCACAAAAGGACTTTCTTGCTATGGCGGAATAGACTCTCCTTATGTTTGGTGGAAAATAGATCCTCATTCTTCTTGGGAATTCTTTGACTTTCTTTTGCATACATTCCATATTATCTGCATACCTGGTGTGGGGTTTGGCTCACAAGGCGAAGGTTTTATTCGCCTATCAGGATTTCAAACGGAAAACAAACTTGAGCTCATTGCAGAAAGGCTTAAGCTTATACCTACAGAGGGGAATCTATGCGAATCGATATAACCGCAAAGCAACATGCACAGTTTACAGCGAATCTAGAAATTTCTTTTGGCGATCTTTTAACGGAAGAAGACCGACTTACTCTAGCTCGCTTTACAACAGGTCATAATCTATGGATGAAAAACTCCTCAATAAAAAAAATTCTTTCAAATCGATCCATAGCAGAAATTATTCATGAATTAACACAAGCCCCTCAAATACGCCTTTTATTTGATGCGCGAATGGATAAAGGAGAAGTGGATCTTTCTAAATTTTGCGTACAAGGGATACTCTTCTACATTCTGATTTGTATTGAAACTGGGAATGTAACCTTTGTCCAAAAAGATAAAATTAGCGCCATTACAAAACCGACATTTCTTGCTATTTATGGGAAAGCTGAATCTATTTACATTTTTAATGAGCGAGATCCCCATACGCATCAGTTAAAAAAACTTGGATATGTATTTGGAGATCGATTGAAATCTACTGATTTTCCATTTGTCTACCATTGATTCATAAAACCAAAAAGGGCAAAAATTTTTGGACTATCAAAGTGGACTTGAAAAGCGCCTTATAGACCGTCATCGAAGGCAAATTAGAACAATTTTTCAACAAACACAGTCTAAATTTTTAAATTTTTCCTCTTTTGATTTTCTTAATTTAACTCAGCACCCTTACCTAAAAGAGAGAGGAATTTCCTCTGCCCTGCTCTTTGCATCTGGAAACCATCCCTCAAGACCTTTAGGAGAATTTTTAAAAGAGCTACAAAGAACTGAAAAAAAATTCGCCTCTCTTTTGGCTTACGAATCAGCAACCTTATTAGAACCTCTTGAGGGGCTTTTTTCCCAGATATTACACTCTTTTATCACTCCAAAAATGCAAATTATTCAACATAGACATTTCCCCTATCCCATACATCAGGGCAATCAAACAAAAATTTTTGATACGGGAAATTTCACTCAACTTCAATCCATTCTTTCTAAGATTAATCAAGAGCCCATTCTTTTTCTTATTGAATCTATAGACTCAAAAACAGGAATGACAGAAGACCTTGATGCTATCATAGAAATAGCGATCTCTAAAAACGCTTTTCTTATCGTAGATGACTCTAATAGTATACAAGTGCTGGGCCGTTACGGGATGGGCCTTGCTCATGGAAAAGAGGGCATTGATCTCCTTATCGGAAACTTTGGCAAAAAGTTTGGTTCTTTTGCTTCTTATTTTGCCTCTACTAAAGCGCTAAAAGACCTTCTTCTAAAAAAAAATCCCTTTCTTTATCAACAAATGATCCTTTCCCCCTTTTTATATGGAATGGTTGATGCATCTCTTGATCTCATCCCATGCATGGATATGGAAAGAGCCCATATCTTAAGCCAAGCAAAAAAGCTCCGCTCTCTTTTCACCACTCAAGGGATTCCCCCTCTTTCGTCAAATTCCCATATCATGAGCATTCCCTTTTCCTCACCAACAAACATGAAAGCGTTCAATCTTTGCCTTACT
>JBIIKD010000146.1:0-3701 GCA_044233345.1 Chlamydiia bacterium | reverse complement strand
ATATTCGTTGGCAGAATAAATCCAGCGCCAATTGCTGCAAGAGAGATCGCAATTCCAGAAACGGCTACTGTCCAAATTCCAATATGCTCACCTGGTATTTTAAAGCTTCTTGCTACTTCACGTTTACAATGATGCAATTTAATAGATGCTGCAAATAGTATAGAATACACGATAAGGGCAAGTTGCGATGTAATCACAGAAAGAAGGAAGAACGAAGAGTTAATGGTTGGCATATAGATAAAGAGCAATGATAGAAAGGTTACAATAGCAGCTTGTAGAAAAAGAGCTCCTGTTGGAACTCCGTGCCCGTTCTTTTTTGTAAAAATTTTCGGTAACTGACCATCTTGTCCTGCAACTTGTATCCCTTTTGTTGGGCCAATAATCCAAGCAGAAACACCGCTAAGACCGCCTAAAATAATACAAACAGCAATAACAGGGGTCATCCAGGGCATGTTGAATGCTTCAAAGAAAATAGTAAATGCTTGAAGGGCTCCAACGACTAAATTAAGTTCTCCCCTAGGCACTACAATAGCGATTGAAAGAGAAGAAAGGATGAGAAGAAATAAAACTAAAATAACGGAAAAAAAGAGCGCTCGTGGATAGTCTTTTTTCGGGTTCTTCATTTCTCCTGCATGAGTTGCCACCATTTCAAGCCCAAGTAAGCCGAAAAGAAGATTACTAAAATAAGGAAGCCTTCCGATAATTGGCGAGGAGGGGAGTAGGGCCTTAAAAGAAAGTTCCACTTGAGAGGCATTTCCCATCGCTAACCAAACAACACCTAAAGTAATAATCAAAAGCATTGGAAAAAGAATTCCTACAATAGCTCCTACTGTACTTACCACGCTAGATAAACGCATTCCATGGCAATTAATGTATGTTGCAAGCCAAAAAAGTCCCAAAATCGTTACGATCATATAAACTTTATTGTAGGCTAAGTCAGGGTCAAAAAGGTAGGCTGAGGTACCAGCAATAAAAGCCATTACTGTCGGATACCAGGCTAAATTATAAACCCAGTTTAACCAAATAGCAACAAGGGCAGTTTTAAAGCCGAAGGCTTCTCTGATCCATACGTATAATCCTCCTTTTTCAGGCCAGCCAGTTCCAAGTTCCGCTGAAACCAAGGCGCTAGGGATAAAAAAGAGAAGAGCTGCAAGTAAGTAGTAAAATACAAGAGAGAATCCATACTCAGCAGAGAATGTAAGGGTACGCACTGTATCCAAAGCAATCACGTTGATCATGATAATTTGAAAAAAGCCGATTACTTTATGGCGTAGGTCTTCACTCATATCGCTTTCTTATTCTTCTCCTTACTGGAATTAAGGAATAAAGGTACTTTCTATACTAAGTAGCTACAATAGTATGAATCTGTGATTTCAGCAGCAAGGAGAATTATCTTTTTTTTCAGCATTTGTTAAAATAATCGCCTCAGACCCTTCTTCCTTAGCTACAATAGCTGTTACACAACAGTCTGACCACACGTTCAAAGCTGTCTCTAACATATCAAGTATTGTGTAAATAGGAAGGATCAAACCCAAAAGATTTAAAGGGACGCCAATTCCTGAAAGGAGGGCGCCAGCCAGAAAATAACACCCCATAGGAACACCTGCGTTTCCAATAGCTGCAAGTGTAGCTATAAAAGCCCAAAGAATCATTTCAAGGAAAGAAAAGGAAAGGCCAAAGCTTCCGCTGACAAATACTACTGTAGTAAAAATAAATGCAGCGCACGCATTCATATTGATTGTGGCGCAAAGGGGAAGAGAAAAAGAGCTGATTTTTTTAGGGATTTGTAGATTGTTTTCCATGCATTTCATAGCAATAGGCAGTGTGGCATTTGAGGATTTAGAGAAAAAAGCTATAGCAAGGGCTTTTGAAACCCCTTGGAATGTTTCTTTAGGGGAGATGCCCTTTATTTTTAAAAGAACTGGAAGCACCAGCAATCCTTGTATGAAATTTGCTAAAACAATGGTGATAAAATAGAGAAAAAGAGGCTTGTAACTATTAAATCCTGTTTTTATTAAATCGCTTACAAAGAGCGTGACAAAAGCCCAAACTCCAAAAGGAAGGGTTTGAATAATAAGAGACGCTATTTTTAAGAACGCAGAAAAAAAGCTATCAAAAAATTTATGCAAAGAGTTTTTTTGTTTTTCTTCGAGGGATAAAATGGATAAGCCTAAAAGTCCTGCCAAGAAGACGACTCCAAGGACATTTCCTTCTAAAAAAATGCCAACAATATTGGAGGGATAGAGGTCGAGAAGAACAGAAAGAAGCTTCGGGTGAGCTGGAGCCTCACTTCCAACAAAATTAGAAATCGCCGAAGGGGTAATTACTCTATATAAAAAAAGAGCTGTAAAAGCAGCAATTAGAGTCGTTAATAGAGTGTATTTGAATACAGAGAGCCCAAGTTTTTTTACGCTTCGAAAACTTTCCATTCCACTTAAGGTGGCAATGATAGAAAAAAATATTACAGGAAGACTGATCAACTTAAGAGATTTAATCATGATCGTAGAAAAAACTTCAGCTAAAGAAAGTATAACCTGAATTTGAAGTGTGGCAGAAAGCCCTCCCAAAATAAAAGCTAAGGGAATAGTCCAGTTTTTTAATCTTTTGAAAAAGTCCATGGGGAGATTTTAGAAAAGATATGGGAAAAAGACTAGTAAAAAAAACAGCATGCTTTTATCGGTTGATCCCAATTAGTGAAAAGCTCAAAATATTGAGTTGCTTTCTCTATATATTTTAGTAATTATTCCGTTAAACTGACTATTTGTTGATATAGAATTGCGGATGAAATAAATTATAGTTTAATAATTAAATAATAATAAAATAAAAAGAAAATAATGTTTATTCATGCAAATAGAATGCCCACCAAATTTGCGACAGCGATTGGTTTTGGGGAAAGCGATTTAAGTTGCGATTCAGGATCTTATTATAAAGCGCTATTTTCAGCTGGACTTCACGAATATAATCTTTTAGATGGAGGGCACATCATTCCAGCTAAAGCAATATTCACTGAAAATCCAGGCCCTATTCCAAGGGGCGGGGTTGTCGATGTGATTTTGGCTAGGTGTGACGGAAAAAAGGGAGAGATTGTTACTGCAGGAATGATTATAGGGGAGCTTAAAAAGCGAACAAATGGAAAAAAAGAAGGATCCATTATTTGTCGATTTAGTGCACATGAGTCTGCTGAAAAAGTCAAAAAGATGCTGAAAGAGCTTCTTAAGGAAAAAATGGAGTCAATCTATGCGGGAGAATATATCCTTGGAGAAGAGAAAATTGAGATTGAAAGTCATATAGTAGAAAAAGAATTTGGAACGGCGATTGTTTCTGTTTATTTCATTGCCTACGAGGATCAACTTCTCTCTCATTACCAAGGACATCCAAATTTTATTAATAGCCGAAGTTCCTACGAAGAAGCGGCATTTGTTATCCTTCCTGTTGCAGGGGAAGAAGGGGTGGCTTCTACAAAGGGTAGCGCTGCAATTTTACATGCATCACATGAGTTAGAAGATTATGAGATCAATACAGATAAACAGGTGATTAAAGAGGGAATCCACACAATGGATCCTCTTTTGCCGAAAGAATTAGAGCGCGTGTTGCTAGAGACAATAAAACAAGAGAAATTCCCAGTTCTTTTAGGGGGAGATCACTCTGTAAGCATAGCCGCTTTCAAAGCAATGAAAGAAGTTCATGGGGAATACACAATC
>JBIIKD010000047.1:0-9266 GCA_044233345.1 Chlamydiia bacterium | reverse complement strand
TAATGCAGTTAATTGTTTTTCCCCTTGAGAGAGTTGCGGCGGAAAAAAATCTTTTTTTCTTAACATTCCCATTTGAGTTAATCTATCAGTTGCCATCTCTTTAGCTTGTTTGTCAGAAACCCCAATAAACCGTAGGGGAATCATTACGTTTTCAAACACAGAAAGAGAGTCTATGAGTCCTTGCGATTGAAATACGTAGCCGATATTTTTGAGTCGAAAAAGACTTCTTTCTTTGTCAGAAATCGCAAAAAGATTTTTCCCTAAAATCTCTACGTCACCCTCACTTGGACCTAAAACCCCACCAAGAATAGATAGTAATGTGCTTTTTCCAGACCCAGGTGGTCCTGTGAGGATAATGCATTCCCCTTCATAAATTTCACAAGAAATCCCATTGAGTCTCGATTCTTTTTTTACTTCATCACAACGTATCGTTACCATGACACCTCTTCACAGATCTCTTTAATAAAAAAGCCTTTAGAAAATGCAATCAAACCGCTAATAAAAAATAGCATACCAAAACTAATCAGTAACGCTTCAAAAGAAACAGAAAAGATCAAATCAAATGATGAAAACACCGAATAAAAAAGTAGATATAAAGCAACCCCCATCACCCAGCCAAGCCCGGAAGTTACTTGAGAAATCACCAAAAGAATCATATTGATATTGTTTTTTGTAGCACCAATCGCCTTAAAAATTTGAATGTCCTTATGAAATTGGTCGATTGCATTCATTATACTTCCAGCAAGAACCCCAAGCGTTAGAATCAATCCAAAAAGAACAACCCAAGCAAAATGATAAGGAACTTGATGATCTTTAAGGTAGCTAGAAAGAACCAAATAGGAGAAATCTCTTCTTGTAAACGCTTTTAAATTTGTAGCTTCTTCTATTTTTTTACAAAGAGCGGAAAGATGGGCCCCCTCTTTCGCTTTAACTAAAATAAAAGGCAATTCCTCTGCAGCATATCCTCTAATTTCTGCTGCTCTATCAATCGTTGTGTAAATTAATGGATAGGCGTGCATCTTTTTACGGGCCGCTGCGATTGCGACGATACTTGCATTATACTCACCTATTCGAAGCTGCTTTCCAGAAAAAAGGGTTCGACTACTCACCTCATCTATAACAATTCCATTTTCGTGGCCAAGATTACTAATCTTTCCTTTTTTCATAACTTTGGGAGCACCTAAATAAGAAGACTGATCAACCCCCATCAATAAACATTCTAATATCTTCCCACCAAAAAGACGAATTGCTACCACCCCCGTTGAAAATGGAGAAGCAACCTCAACCTCTGGAAGAGAGCGCACTTTTCTTAAACAATCAAATACGCCCTGACCAGATCGATCACTTTGAATAAATCTGTCCGTATTCAAAGAATGTACCTCTGGATCCATTACCCAAATGTCTACATCGCTCATTTCTTTCACAACAGAATAGACCCGCGTCATCACCCTATGAAATGTCGTCAACTCATATAAAATCAAAAATACAGATAAAGCAATAACGATTACGGAAATAAAAAGCTTTTTCCGTTTGCTATGTAACATTTCCCATGCGAATTTAAGCAAGCTTTTTTCCTCACGAAATTTTATTAAATACATAAACAAACAACTTGAAAAATCAACTTTTTTTTTGCGTCAACAGCTTGACGCTTCCCCCACTAGGTAGCCCGCATCTTCAATATGGGACTGCTTCTCATTTGGGTTAGCGCCTAAAAACCTGAAGCGCTGCTTATCAAAAAATCGAATGCTTCAACTTGCTTGTGTATAACCCCCACCCTACACAAACAAACCCTTTTTTTAAAAGAATTATCCTTAAAACAAAAAATCATTTGCGATAAAAGATTCTGTTTGTTAAGATTTTCTCAGATTAATTATCGCGGGGTGGAGCAGTTGGAAGCTCGTTGGGCTCATAACCCAAAGGTCGGCGGTTCGAGTCCGTCCCCCGCTAATCTTTTGTATTGGCGGCTTAGCTCAGTCGGTAGAGCAACGGAATCATAATCCGCAGGTCACTGGTTCGAGTCCGGTAGCCGCTAAAACGCTAATCCCTTGATAGTACAGTGGTTCATGAGTATGTAAACAAAACAAAATTTTGCATACGCTACCTCCGTGGCACAATGGCGGCACACCAAGCCCCTATAGACCACAACACTTCTCAGCATATCCCATCAATTGCCTTGCGCTCTAACCCTAAAAAAGGAACGTAAGCGATGGCAACTATTCAAAAGCGTAAAAATAAAAATGGCACCTATTCCTATAAAGTAATGATTCGTCACAAAGACGGCCTTCCCCCTATCTACAAAACCCTCCCCACCCTACAAGAAACAAAAGATTGGTCTCTCCAAGAAGAAGCTAAAAGACGACATGGACCAATTTACAAGATCATAAGCTTGCGCCATTGATGTCTCTTCTTTAGGCATGATAGACGTTTTGGAAAGCGTCACAAATGCTTTTTCTCTCTTTGGTTGTGTATAAAACTCATTGACTACTTCTTTAAAAAATGGAAGAGCCGGCGTAAGGAGATTTCGCCTAAGAATTGCCTCATTATGTAGAATTTCTTCAATAGATCTCATCTGATTGGTAAGTGTAGATGCTCTATCCTCATGCTCAAACCAATCGATCCAGTCAGCCATTTCATCTTCAGAGGGACAGTAAAGCAATGCTTGCAATCGCGACTCTTGAAGCTTTGCTATACATTCACTTGGAAGCATCGTTTGTACTCTCCAAGGAATGCACCTCTTTTCATTCTTGGGCTTATCCGGTGAAAAATACAACACCCTCGACTCTGGATAATAAGGCGGTGTAGTGACCCATGCAATGAGAGGTTTTTCTAAACATGCTGACTTCAGCTCCGCATTGATAGAAAGAATAGACATCCTACAACGATGAGTATTCATCATCTCCTTTAGACCTCTCTCTAACATCAACGGTCGCCCAACAATTAGATGCGTTTCCGAGAGGTAAAATTGAAGCACATTCAGCTGCGCTGCCACTTTTTCAGAAAAGGCATCCAGATCAAAAAAAACTTGCCGAATCGAGCGGGAGAGATTTTCATGCTTAGTGAGAGCCACTTTTTCTTCCTGTTCATCTGTCGATAACAACAGAGAATACACCACAGCTCTCAAAATATCAAAGCATTACAAAAAAATAACAACATCCATAATATTCTCTATAAATCTCATCTTTCTACATCTTTTGCCACCACTTCTCATTTGAAAGAAATGCCGTAAAGGCACTATGATTCTCAGACCTATCAAAAGAGTCCAAAATGCAGTGTTTCCGATCTCTTGTTTGTTTGTTGTTAATGTTTGCAATGCCTACAACGCATCTTCAGGGATATGCTGATTTTTCTATAGGCTCTCATGAATGGATGACCGAGGACCAATGGGCAGACAATCTTCATCTTTTGACATATGATGAAATTTTACATCTTTTAGATGAAATCGAATCGGGAGAATTAGAAAAAAGATGTAGTTTCGCTAACTGGGAAAAAATTAACCATTTTTTGTTCACCCTTGCTAATGAGGGATTACAAGCTCAAGGTGCAGAATTTGAAGCAGCTGATTATCAGCAAATATACGCTTTAGCAAGTGATCAAAGCTATATCATCAGTCATGCCGTCTATTATGGTGATGGTGAGATGTTTTACTCTAAAACCTCTTGGTCGAGCGCTTGGCAAAATACAAAGGATTTTTGTAATAAGCATAAAACAGCGATTATTATTGGCGTAGTTATTGTGGTTGCTGTCGTTGCTGTGGTCACCATTGCAGTAGTTGCTAGCTCTGCAGCAGCCACAGCCGCCGCTGCTACAGCTGCAGGATCAGCCGCAGGCGCAGCTAATATAAATGAGCCCTCTATAAAAAACCCTCCTCCACTAGAAACTGAAGAAGAAACACCGACTTTAATGGCTCCTTCAAAGCCTATTGAAATCAATCAACCATCTGCCATTAAAGAGATCATTTATGAGCATCTTGAACCCATTAAAGATCTTGCTCAAGAAAATGTGGATTCTTCTACTTTCAGAGAAAAGGCAAGAGAATTTGGCTCCTATTTAACCCATGAAGCCTTACATGGTGTCTCTGAATTAACCTCTGTTCTACCGGAGCTGCAACAAGAACTAGCCGATTTAAGTGATAGGTTTTTGCCACAAGGGTTGGTTCCCGAAGACTCGAGACACTCAAAAGACAATTTTGATGAGTGGATTGCCCAAGGTCACGAAAAGATTGATCAAACTTTTTCTACTGATCACGCTGATTACTATACAACAGGCGCCAGATCGCAGCGAGATAGCGAATGTACTATGGGCATGCTACCCCCACCAGGCAAACTCTTCAAACCTAGCTCAAAGGAACTCAAAAGGAAGCTTGATGCTGGTAAAGCGATTGACAGAGCAGGTTATAGCAAAGCTGGAAGAGGGTCAATGAAACATGGTTCTAGAGAAGAAACCGTTTTTCCTAAAGCAAGTGGGACTCCAGAAAAAATAAATGAGCATGGACAAAAGATCTTGGAAGAAATTTTATCTGATCCAAAGGCAAAAAGTTATGCTAATAGATTTGGCGGAGAAGATATATTTGCTTCTTCAGGAAGAGGAGTTAGATTTGATAGCGATGATAATTTTATGGGATTTTTACAACCACCAAGGTAATGAGATATGAGAGAAAAAGGATTTGATATATTGATTTCAAGTGATATCGAATATGAAGAATTATGTGCTGAAATTTATTTTGATGGTCAATTTGTTGCAATCATTACTCAAGAAAAAGGGATAGACCAAGCAGTTATAGAGCTTTATCCTCATCCCAACTTAGAAAAATGGACATTTATATATGCAGAATTTTTCGAAACCTTGAAAAAAGCAGAGACTTCCTTAAAAAAAATGAAAAAAATTGAACCTGAAAATTAAAGGTTATAGTGTTTTTAAAAAACTTTCGAATTGTAGTAGCAAGTCTTCCTGATCGAGAAGAGGTGGTCGCAGAACTTTACTACAAAAATGATTATTGGGTAGAAATTTCACAAGAAGAGGGTGAAGAAAAATTAGTAGTACAATTTTATTCTCATCCTCAAAAAGAACCATGGGTATTTCCATTTGATGAAGCACTAGAAGCACTCCAAATGGCAAAAGAGAGACTCTTAAAGATGGGCCCCATAAGTGATGTAGATAAAATAAACAGAATGCTTTTAGAAAAATGGGAACCTATTCTTATCAATGGCCCTGAAAATCAAGATGGTTATGATATTATTTGCGGTAAAATAAACGAAATCATTAAATCATCTAGCTCGCACATTACCCTTTTTGAATATTTGTGGATTCTTGAAACAAAAGAGTTTGGACTGGAAGGAAATAAAATCAAAACGGAAGAATTTGCAAGAGCGCTTTTTGATAAACTCAATTCAGTATAAAGACACCTCATAGATACTAAACAGTAACCCAAATAATATTTAGTGTGCCGTGGCACAACGGCAACGAAACAGTCTCGGTTACTCCCTGATCCGGTTCATGAATATATTAACGCTTACGATAAACGGCTTGCACAGCAAGAAGAGCTAAGGGAACAGCAGACACAAAATGAGGGATGGCGGCCACGTAAGCCCCCTAGGGCAATCATACCAAAGCGACATAAGTGAAAGCTCTCAAACATGCAAATCTCCCGAGATAAGGAAGATTCCCATATTCCCCGACTCCCATTGGTCGATCAATGCCCTGAAGGCGTATTTAATGGAAAACTCAATATACACAACGCATCATCAAGTGCCCCTTTCGATACAATGGTTCGCATTTAAGTGTGCACTTAAATATGAAAATTCATTTTTCCATAACAAAACCATACTTCCCCTTTACGAAATATTTATCTCTCCATATTCTCCACCTTTCAAACTAAATAGGAAAGGCTTATGAAATACTCACTGAACATCCTTGCTATTGTTTCCGTAGTTCTTTGTGCAGATGAACGCATCCTTCCCTTAGGAAGCCTTGGAAGTGTCCGATACACATATGATGATCTACATCTTAACCAAGTAGATCGCCTCTCCCCTTCTGGAAAAATTCTATACACACATTCCTATTCTTGGGATCATGAGGGGCATTTAGTTTCTGAAAGTTTGATTGGCGATCTAGGTACTGTGGAATATGAGGGCGACTTCATAATCAAAAGCCCCTACAATACAGAAATTTGCGACTTCGATGAAAATCAAAACCTTATTGCATACTTCTCTGATAATGAAGAAAGCAAATATGAATACACTGAAAAAAATGAACTCATTCTAGAGAAGGTAGACGTCCCCTGCATTTATGATGAAAATGGCCATCTCGTTCAGAAAGGAGATACCTTGTTTGAATATGATGAAGAGGGGCATCTAACAGCTGTGCTTGCGGATGAGCATTTCATCACCTATACCTATGATTGCTCTGGCAACAGAACTTCTAGAACGGCAAATGGATCTACAGAAAGTTATATCTATTTTGATAACAATGAAATAGCAGTATTAGATAATAACGACAGAGTCAAAGAACTTCGCGTTCCTGGACTTTCCTCTCATCGGGATATCTTAAGACCTATTGCTATTGAAACTAAGGATACTATTTATGCGCCTATTCATAACGTGCAAGGCAACATCGTTAAGCTCATCAATATCGCTACAAAAGCAGTGATCAATCTTGAAAAGACAGATCCTTTTGGAAAAGGGCTTTCTAAAAATGCACCAACAGCATGGATTTTTGCAGGTAAGCATTATGATAAAGAGGCAGGTCTTGTCTATTTTGGGGATCGATATTATTGCCCTGAAATTCACCAATGGACGACTCCAGATCCAGATCACCAAACAGATGATCCGTATCAATATTGCTTAAACAACCCCATTTCCTATATAGATCCAGATGGTCGATTTGCTATCCCCCTTGTAGGTTTAGCTTGGGGAGCTGGAGTTACAATCACTGCCCCAGTTTGGGCACCTTATGCAGCAGCCGCTGCCGCTGGAGCTTTAATAGGTTATGGAGTATATGAGGGTATTCAATATTTTAAAGGGTTAGATACTCATCAAACCTCACAGGATTATTGGAATGGGGACCAGATCATTTGGAAAATGGAAAGAAGCAAAAAAGGTGGCATCGATCCTTCATTGCCAACCAATCCAGAAAATGATAAAAACTGGGAAGACGTTAGTCATCCAAAAGCTAAAGCGGATGGCAAGACTACATTTAAAAATAAAGAAACGAATGAAGTTATCCGTTTAGATAAGGGTACACCAGGAAAGCCAGGCCATGAAGGCCATGATCATTATCACCGAATAGAACGTGATGAAAAAGGAAGAGAAGTATATTTAGATCAAAATGGCAATATTGTCCCCAAAGGAAGCGATGCCTCTCATCTATATCCATCTTCTTGGAAATTCTGGTAAATACAAAATGGAAGTAAGCTTATGCATATTTCAAATTATGAATTTCATGACGGATATATTATTAAAATCTCCCATGAACCTACAGAAATAAAAATTTCAATGGAGAGCGCAGAAATTGACGAGGAATCTATAAAAAAAGAAGATTTTCTTACCCTTTCTGCTCACTACACACTCAAAGGAATTTTACATATAAAAAAGATCAAAAACATTGAAGTAAATGGAGTAACTTACATTGGCAAATTGAATCAAACGGAGATATATGAAAGCGGTGATATATCGTCATTTGAAATTACTAACAATACTGTTCTATTAAAAGTTATGTGGACAAAACCTTATGAAAGAACAGACTTAGATATCCTTAAAATTGAAGCAAATGAAATTTATTGGGAAAATATGCCTGATCTCGTTAATCCACAATGGATGTAAAAAATGGAAAGAAGCAAAAAAGGTGAAATCGATCCTTCATTGCCAACCAATCCAGAAAATGATAAAAACTGGGAAGATATTAGTCATCCAAAAGAAAAAAATGCCGGTCATACTACATTTAAAAACAAAAAAACTGGGGAAGAAATTAGGTTAGATAAAGGAACTCCAGAAAAAACTGGCCACGGAGCGCATGATCACTACCATCGATTAAATCCCAATTCAATTGATAGACATGATGAATATTTAGATAAAAATTTTAATCCTGTGGGAAGGAATAGTGAAGAATCCCATCTTTATCCCCCTGAATGGGTTTGGTGGAAATAAATTTACGGAGAAAGTTTATGTACATTGACAAAGCAACAATTTCTAAATATACATCCTATTTTCATGATGGCTCTTTATTGAATATTCAATATGGCAAAACACCCGTAGATCTTACTCTTTCGATGGAAAGTTGTTATATAGATGAAGAAGATTTAAAGGATCCTATTCCTCGTTCTAGTGAAGATACCCTAAGAGGAAAACTTCATTTAAAGGGCATAAAGAATATTTATATTGATAATGAAGTACTTTCTACTCCACTAAAAATGAATTA
This sequence comes from Chlamydiia bacterium, assembly GCA_044233345.1. Lineage (GTDB taxonomy): Bacteria > Chlamydiota > Chlamydiia > Chlamydiales > 2-12-FULL-49-11 > JBIIKD01. The sequence continues at coordinate 854 of JBIIKD010000047.1, read as the reverse complement.
CGATGATGGAGAAATTTTTCGTCTTGATATCAAAGATAATGAAATTCAAATGCACATCATTTGGAATAATTATCCTCCTAAGAATAGAGTTAACGATTGCTCTACTATTACTATTAATGTAGAGGACGTATATTGGGAAAACATTCCTGATATGAATTAGGAGTTAAATTTTATGGGCATTTCTATATACAAAGACTTTTTTCATGATGGTTCCTTGCTTGCTATTGAACACCAAGGAAAAACAATTGTTTTTTCTATGAAAAGCGCTGAAGTTGATCCAGAGGAATTACCAGGCAATATTGTTCTATCTTCCGATGATCGCATTAAAGGAAAACTCCATATCACTAACGTAAAAAATATTGAAGTTGACGAACAACCTTTTTTAGGCATTTTAACGAAAGATTATGACTCTGCAGAAATTTTAGATTTTGAAATGGATAATGATCATACCATTTTACTAGGCATCAATTGGGGAAATTACCCTCCCCGTCCAAATGTGAATGATTTTTCTACAATTAAGATCAAAGCAGAAAAGATTTGGTGGGAGAACACACCATAATGATTCTCTTATTTTAGTGGCTTTTGTGCATAATATTCCCCATCTTTTTACGCATTTTTTACGCAACTGACCTGAACTTTCTGGAATTTTTCGGCATAATGCTGAACAACCTCACCTCCCCTCTTGTCAATAAGGACGGGCTCTGGCATATTCAGATGTGTTCAGGAGTGTACGTGATAGGGGAATCATAATCCGCAGGTCACTGGTTCGAGTCCAGTAGCCGCTAAAATGCTAATCCCTTGCTAGTACGTGGACAGCAACAGAGAACACACCACAGCCCTCAAAATATCAAGGC
>JBIIKD010000103.1:0-5250 GCA_044233345.1 Chlamydiia bacterium | reverse complement strand
AAAAAACAACGGCACCAACAACACTATCTATAAATCCCATCTTTCTACATCGTTTAACATCGCTTCTCATTTGAAAGAAATGCCACAAAGGCACTATGATTCCCAGACCTATCAAAAGAGCCCCAAAATGCAATGTTTTCGATCTCTTATTTGTCTGTTATTAATGTTTGCGATTCCTGCAAGTTCTCTCCAAGGATATGCTGATTTTTCTATACACTCCTGTGAATGGTCGCCAGAGGCCAATCTAGCAGACAACCTTCATCTTTTGACATATGATGAAATTTTGTCTCTTTTGGATGAACTTGAATCGGGAGAATTGGAGAAAAGATGCAGCTTTGCAGAATGGGAAAAAATCAATCAATTTTTGTTCACTCTTGCTAATGAGGGGCTCTTAGCTCAGGGTGTGGAAGTTGACACAGCTGAATATGAGCAAATATACGCTTTGGCAAATGATCAAAGCTATATCATCAGTCATGCCGTCTATTACGGTGATGGCGGGATGTTTTATTCTAAAGCCTCTTGGTCAAGCGGTTGGCAAAACACGAAGGATTTTTGTAACAAGCATAAAACAGCGATTATTATTTGCGTAGTTATTGTGGTTGCCGTCGTTGCTGTGGTCACCATTGCAGTAGTTGCTAGCTCTGCAGCAGCCACAGCCACCGCTGCTACAGCCGCAGGCGCAGCTAATATAAATGAGCCCCCTATAAAAAATTCTCCTCTACAAGAAACTGAAGAAGAAACACCGGCTTTAACGGTTCCTTCAAAGCCTATTGAGATCCATCAACCATCTGTTATTAAAGAGATCATTTATGAGCACCTTGAGCCCATTAAAGACTTGGCTTATGAAAATACAGATCCAAGATTCCGAGAAAAGGCAAGGGAATTTGGCTCCTATTTAACTCATGAAGCATTACATGGTGTTTCTGAGTTAACATCTGTTCTACCAGAGTTGCAACAAGAATTAGTAGATCTAAGCGGGCAGTTTTTACCACCGGGAATAATCCCCGAAGGATCAAAATGCGCAAAAGACAATTTTGATGAGTGGATTGCCCAAGGTCACGAAAAGATTGATCAAACTTTTTCTACTGATCACGCTGACTACTATACAACAGGCGCCAGATCGCAGCGAGACAGCGAATATACTATGGGCATGCTACCCCTACCTGGAAAACTCATAGAAATGGGCCCAAAGGAACTCAAAAAGCGACTTGATACTGGTAAAGCGATTGACAGAGCAGGTTATACCAAAGCTGGAAGAGGGTCAATGAAGGATGGATATAGACCAGATAGTGTTTTTCCTAAACCTGTTGGAACTGTAAAACAAATCAACGAACATGGACAAAAAGTCTTGGAAGAAATTTTATACGATGCAAATAAAAAGGTATATCTGCTTGAAAACGGTGGTATGAAGGTTTATAGCTCAAATGGAAGAGGTGTAGAATTTAGAACTGACGGAAGTTTTAAGGGTTTTATTGAGGCACAATATGAAAGATAAATTCACAATAGAAATATGTGGGGATGTTGACTTAGAAGGCATGTTGATTTATGTAAATCACGACATGCAAACCATTGTTTCAATGAATTATGAGAAAGGGATCGATCAAATGGAAGGAGAGTTTTTTCCCAATAACATTAAGACGAAAAACATATCTCTTCCTCTAGAAGACTTCATTAGCGCCTTAGAAAAAGGAAAAAAAACTGCTCTCAAATGTGCTAAAGAAGATGAAGAGATCAAAAAAATGGAGGAAGAGCTTGGCCAATAAATTTGTCATAACAAAAAACGACAAGATAGATCATGCAGTCGATATTCATTTTCAAGATCAGGTGCTCTGTTTGATTGAATGGAGTAAAGAAGCAAATGAACTTAAAATTGTATTTTGTCCGTATAAAACCATGAAAAAGCACCCCGTTTTTCTTATAGAGGACTTTCTGAACGCTTTAAAAGAAGCCAAAAATATTGTCTTGCAATCCATGAATAAAAATCTCTCAAAATCCTAGAAGATAAATGCCCTAGAACAAGCAAAAAAGAACCTAGTTGGAAAGAAAAGTATGTTTATAGACTCTGTTGTTGATCCAATGGAACTCAATGAACAGGGACAAGAAGTGTTTAATTGAGTAACAAATCATGAAACAATTTATCTCTCTTTTATTTTATCTTTTGGGTGATTTTACAATAGTGGGATGCTTGACCTTATCAGTATTTCTGGGCTTTCGTGCCCAGTCTAATCCATTATTTCTTTCTTCTTTTTATCAAAGCCTTGGATTACTGCTTGCTGTAATCGCTATTTTTTCCTTTCGTTATCTTAAAAAATATCCAAGCTCTCAATCTTTTCCCAATTATCCCCCACGCCATTTTTGGCGAATAGGACAATCTTTCTTTTCTTCTATTATTAGCTGTGGTGTATTGTCCATTAACCACCCTCCTGATACTAACATACTTTTTTATCAGATATATGCCGGATGTATGCTTCTACAGACAATTTACGAAATTTTCTTCAGGCAAGAAAGAGCAATAGAAAGCACTCCTATCAAAGCAAGTCTTCCTTTAACTGCAAAAAATCTTCTGCTTCTTTTTCCCTATTTTTTAACAAATTTAGGAAGCATGCTTTTTTTCATAGTAGGTGGATTTCTTGCTCGAGATTTTACCAAAGACCCTTCTTTACTTTTTTGCTTACAGTCCTTTGCTGCAATATTTGGGCTATCGTTTCTTGGATCAGCATTAACGTATATGGCAGAAGGGATTGTTCCCAAAGCATTCAAAAATGGAATAAGACAGGGTTTCTTCTATCTTGGAAAGAGTTCCCTTTTCATTTTTATTCTTTTCTTTCCGATCCATGTACATAAAGCCCCCTCTCTTGAGTTTCGCTTTATTTGGTATTGGTTTTGGTTTTTTGTGGCTACCTTGCTTACTGTCTACGAACAAATTCAATTACGTAAACGCATACGACTCTATCTCAAGTAGAAGAGGTTCGTAGAATACTTAGATAGCCTTTTGCACCTTTTAAGAACTTGGATATAAATAAGAATCAGCATTGCCAAGCTGTGTAGGCTTTCCATCTTTATTTAGATAGCGTTTTGGAATAGGTGGGAAATTGTATCTTTTTTCTAAATCTGAAATATTTCTCCAGCTGATTTCTCGTGCTTCGATGAGAATCGTTGTAAAATCAATCCCAGTTATTTCCAATCGATTCCATGAAATTTCAAGTTTGACCGAATTTTCGCCCAGCAAGCTAAATCCTAAAATTTCACCTTCTGGATAAAACATATCAAGAGCTTGTACAAATAGAGAATCATTGACGTGGATACTTGTACATGTTTTTATATCTAATACCCCTGTAATTTTGCGCTCCTCTGAAAGCTCAATTTGACCATCGAATTCTTCTCCCATTCCAATAATTTGTGCACTTGTCATAGCAATCGATATTTTTTGTTGTTCTAAATCATGATAAATCCCCCTTAGACTCCCATCGTGAAACCATCCCGTATACCTAGAGAGCTCCATATAAACCGCTTTTATTCAAAGATTTTAGCAAACAATAGCCGATACAGGGCTTATTTCGCACATGCTTTATAATTCTCAGATCAATTTGCTTAATTTATACAGCCTTTTGCACTTTAAACTGTAATCCAAGCGTATGAAAAATTTCAAACAAGGTAACGATAGTAGGATTGCCTTGACGAGACAACGTCCTATAAAGACTTTCCCTATTAAGGTCTGTTTCTTCAGCAAGGGCAGAAATTCCCCCATAAGCATCTACAACATCTCTTAAGGCCACAAGAAAAACACGAATATCCGCATCTTCTAATGCTGCATTGAGATACGCAGCAGCTTCCTTGGGATTCGCTAGTCTCTCTTCTAAAGTTTGTTTATAGCTTCGTGTTCTTGCCATTTTCATCATCCTTGCATGTACTTAAATAATCATGTAGGTATTCAGATGCTTTCCGAATATCACTTTTCTGACTACTTTTATCACCTCCAACGAGTAACAAAACCACTTTTTTTCCTCGCTTTGTAAAATATATTCGATATCCCGATTCATAATGAATCCGTAATTCATATAGAGCCCTCGCTCCCTGAATAGATTTACAGTCGCCAAAATTTCCCAATCTAATTCTAGCTAAACGAGCTGTGATGATCGAACGCGTTTTTAACCCTAATCGATCTTCCCACTGAAGATAGGGACACTTTCCTTCATCGGTTTCGTAAATTTGAATATCGATTACATCTTTCATGTACCAAAATTGTAGTATTTAAGCTACAAAAAAACACAAGTCTTTTATTCTCACCCGACCATAACGTCTAAAATTCAACTTTTTTGTTTGATGTGCCGTGGCACAACCGTGGCACACTCCCCTCCTATAAACCTCATTTTTCTACATCTCTCATCATCACTTCTTGTTTGAAGAAATTGGTGCCAAAGCGCTACAATTGTCGTGCTGGCAGTTGATGACTGCTGGGAAGTAAAGGAAGCGGACGGAATCATAATCCGCAGGTCACTGGTTCGAGTCCGGTAGCCGCTATCACTCAAACAAGCCACTGCCAGTGATATCCCGTTCGATCCATCTTGCCAATAACACCATCAAGAATGTATTTTATCTGCCAACGTTGCAATAACGGTGCAGTAAAAAACAATCTTAACCGGTAAGCGCCATCCAACCAACACTAACATGAACAAAAGGTTGGGAATATGGCATCTATTTTTAAAAGAAAACTCAAAGATGGAAAAGGATTCACCTGGCGCGCTGTCGTCCGCATAAAAGGCTATCCAGTAGTTTGTGACTCCTTCGAACGCAAACAAGAAGCAGAAGATTGGAGCCAAGACACCGAGCGCAAAATCCGCGCTGGCCAGTACAACTTCGATCGCCACAAAGAACAGTATACTATTGGGAATCTCATCGACCGCTTCCTCTCCGATGGAGGTCTAGAGCATCACCGTTCTAAAAGGGATACACTACGCCATTTTGATTATTGGAAGGAACGGATCGGAGCCTATGCTTTGGTACATGTTTCTTCAGAGCTGATCGGTAAAGAGAGGAAGCTGTTAGTTGAAACTCCTACATGGAAGGGAACCAAGCGTAGTCCTGCCACTACGAATAGATACATGGCTACCTTATCCTCCCTTTTGACCTACGCGACCAAGCAGCTTAAGTGGATCGGGGAAAATCCCTGCCTTAATATGATTAAATTGAAAGAAAGCTCAAGGAGAGATCGTGTTCTTTCACATGAGGAGATCCAAAAGCTTTTAGAAG
>JBIIKD010000144.1:0-3741 GCA_044233345.1 Chlamydiia bacterium | reverse complement strand
TGATTCATTTGCTCTTTGGAGTGCCAATAGAGGTCTTGGTATTCCTCATTATGGAGGGCTTTTGGATGCTTTTGAAAATTTGGGTGGTGGAAAAAAGAATCTATTTCAGAAATTTTTTAAGAATCTTGTTCTGTTTCGGTCCAATCAAGATTAGCAACAGTTTTTACATCTAATTTTGATTCAGCGATTACAAATTGCTTATTTCCTACTTCAATATAGTAAAGATAGGTATTTGGGCTTAAGGGGCGTCTTTCAATCACTTTAATATGCTTTCGGCTATTCATTTGTAGTGGTCTTGTTCCTGATAAACGGCGAAACAATAAAACAGCAAGGGCAACTAAGATTAAAACTACAAGAATCGCAGCTAATGTTTTGATAAACTGGGTTTTATATCCATCGCTTTCTATATGGTATGGATCTCCTCCAGGTTTTTGAGGAGGTGCTTCTGGTTTTACATCAGAAATGTTAAGGCTTTCTTCGATGGTTGTGTTTTTATCAGAAGAAGAGGGGGCTTCTGGGGTAGCAAAAAGGAAAAAAGGGATGCCTAAAAGGGCGAATAGTAAAGTTTTTTTCTTCATGCCCTCTTTTATCCCTTTTTTTTCTTTTCCAGTCTAGCTATAATTGCCCGCATGAAGCCTAAAGGAATCTTTGCATCAGATATAGACAACACCCTTACCAATAGAAGACATTTGATCCCAGATGTTGTGGAAGACTACTTAAAGTCTTTGCATCAAAATGGATGGGAGATTGTTTTTTTAACCGGAAGGAGTTACTCCTTTGCTAAAATGAGCATTGGAAAATTTGTTATGCCTTACCATTTAGGAGTGCAAAACGGAGCTGAAGTATTTAGCATGCCTTCGAAAAAGCTAATTACAAGAGAATTTGTTCCTAAAGAAGTTTTGCGGATACTAGAAGAAATTTTAGATGGGGAAGAAAGTCATTTTCTCGCTTATTCTGGAATGGAAAGAGGAGATTTTTGCTATTATGCGCCAAGTCGTTTTAGCGAAAAAATGTTAGAATATTTAGAGCTCTTAATGCTTACTGCAACTCATCCTTGGGTTGCTTATGAATCACTTGATGAAATCGAGCAAAAAAGTTTTCCTTTAATTAAGTGTGTGGGTGAGAGATCTAAACTTGAAGAAGTAAGAAAGAGAATTGGAGATAAATACCCCCTAAATATCACGATTATAGAAGATTCTGTTGATCCTAAGCACTCGATTTTGCTCATTAACGCAAAAGGGGTTTCAAAGGGAGATACACTCGATAAAATTATTCGTGAGAATGGATGGGAAGGGGTTTATGTGATTGGGGCTGGCGATGATGAAAATGATATTACTCTTTTAGAGAGATCTGATTTTGCTATTTCTATGGGAAGTAAATGTCCAAAACTCGTTGAAATTGCAGATTTTATTGGCAAATCTTCGTTTGAAAATGGGATTATTGAAGCCATTGATAAAGCCATAGAGGGGATGTAGTTATGATTGTTGCTGAATCTGTAAAGCTTTTGTATGCGAATGCATTAAAATTTGGGAAAGAGAATACAAGCGAAGAAAGTGGGCTTTATCATTATTGCTTTGAAAATAGAGATTCTAGAGATACGATCCCTTTTTTTGAAAACATATGTTTAGTGATGGCTCTTTTAAGAAGTCATCAAACAGAGATGATGTTAGAGGCAAGGCACCTTCTTGCAAAACTTCTTCCTTTTCAAAATCAGGAGGGGGGATTTCCTTATTACCTTCATCAATATCCATTTAGTTATCATTCAGGATACAGTTTAAGATCAGCTGTTGCGCTATATAAAATCTTCCAAGTATATGGCCATATTTTAGGAAAAGAGCTTTCTAAGAAAGTAGAAATTGCCCTTAGTTTAGTTCCACCGCATATCAAGGGAATGAAGCTTGGGAAGTCTACAGACTATTTACGAGAAAGTTTACTTCACGTTATGAAGGAGGGGGAATTTCCTTCTTCTTATGAGATTCAATCGACTGGAGAAATTTCAGATGTTCTTTTGGCTAATGATCTTCTTAAAAAAGAAACTCATATTCCTTGGCACTTGGGAGTGAATCAATATGCAGGTCCTCTTCATCAGGAAAAACAATATCTCTTTGATCCCGTAGAAACTTTTCTTGATCTTTTTATCGGAAAAAAAATAGAGGCTAAAAGTCCAATCCATCTTTATCCAGTGCTTTTTGATATTCCTCAAATTGAACTTTATTTTCCTCTTGAGCCGCTTCCTTGGAAAAATATAGATAAAGGTTCCTATTTTCTTTCTTATCTATCTCAAGATGTAGATTTAAATTCTTCTGAATTTCACCACCTTCGTCTTTCTACAAAGCATCACACACTTGTTTTGCAACAGAAAATCGGTTGTTTTAAGGCAATAGAAAGAGAAAATGGAATAGATGTTCTCGTTACGTATAAAGAAGAAGCGTTTAGTGACGAAAAACAAGATCTTGAATGTTCTATTTTTGTTAACCATCAACCTAAAATTGAATTTTTAGTAAATGGAAAAAAAGCTAATTTGATGTACCCAGAAGATGAAGCGGTCTTAATTATAGATGAGATTCCGTTTTCTCTGACCTTTCAAATAAAAGAGGGAGATGGAAATGTGGTGGCGCACTTTGTTAGGGGAAACCGTCCAGCTCAAACGAGTGAAAAAGTAAAAAAAGAGTGGGAGGCCTTTGATTGGCAAATTGCTTTTAGAACTCTTTCTAGATCGGAGAAATTCTCTCTTCAAATTTCAATCAATTTCTTATGATTGCTGCTCTGTATTATAATATTCGCTTGCAGTAATTTGGTCATGTATTTTTTTTATAAACAATACAGTTAGAATCGTAGCAATAATTATAAGCGTTCGACTATCGGAAAGAGGGTATTTGTTAGAAGAGGGGTTAGTATTAGGGTGATTTTCTATGGGTATTTCTATAAAAACATCAGAATTTTTAGCTTTAGGAAATTTTTCTAATTTAAGATTTTGAAAAACTTGGATTTCTTGAGCTGTTAATGTTGGCGTTCGAGAATGATTTTTCTTGTGTATTAAAGATGGGGGTGCAGTAACAGACTGATTAATATTTTTTTCAGATTGATCTAATTTGAAAGAGGCTGAAATAAAATTTTGATATGAAAAGGTTTTTGGGGGACTTTTTTTGTAACCGTCTAATACGTCAATATTAATATAAGTGTTACATGAAGCGCAAATTTGGCTTTCTTGAATTAAGGTGTGATTGCAATTATTAGAAATACTCAAAAATTCCCCCGTAAATAGATAATTAAACTAAGTTTTATAAAGTATTTTAGGCCTTGGGGGCAAAAAACGCAATCTTTACTAACTTTATGGACTAGTTGAGGGTTCTTCAGTAGAAAAAGAGGGGCTGTCTAGGGAGACTCCCATAGCGTGAATTCCATTGTCTACGTAGAGGGTGACTCCAGTAATCGCTGAGGCGTTTTCTGAGAGAAGAAAAACGGCTGCTGCAGCAACTTCTTCAGAAGAGAGGTCTTTTTGTAGGGGGGCATTGACTTTTGCATAAGCAATCATTTTTTCAATAAATCCAATTGCTTTTGCTGCTCTACTTGCTAGGGCGCCGGCTGAGATTGCATTTACTCGAATACCCCATTTTCTTCCTGCTTCAAAGGCTAGAACTTTGGTGTCACTTTCAAGTGCTGCCTTTGCTGAGCTCATTCCTCCGCCATAACCTGGAATTACTCTTTCTGCTGCAAGATAAGAGAGCGTTAATACAGCGC
>JBIIKD010000143.1:0-3777 GCA_044233345.1 Chlamydiia bacterium | reverse complement strand
CCCCCAAGACCCAGAGCTTTTAGGAAGATAGCTGGATTCGTTAAAGTGATAAAAAAAGCAGGAATGTAAATAAAAGCGCAAAGATAGAATTTGTTTTTCTTTGTTTGCTCTATTTTCATTCCATCGGAAAGAAAATCAATAAGCCCTAACGAAACTCCAATAAATGATGTCGTAAGGGCAAAAAAGGCAAAAAAATTTCCTATAAAATAGATTGCAGGACTTTGTATAAAATAGCGTAAAGGCTCAACAGCAGTTACCCCTTTTGAAGCAGCTGCAAGAAGGCCATGCTCTCCTTGAACGGGCACTATTCCTTTAATCAAATAATCCCATACGATGTAAGCGACAAAAGGGATCGTTGTCCCTGTTACAATCGCAAATTTTGTCTTTTTCGGATCCCGATCAAGGTATTCAAAGACACTTGGAATCGTTCCTTGATAACTAAATGAGGTAAAAATGACAGGCAAACCAAGCAAAGCTCCTTTCCAACCCCAAAACTCAATCATCTTTGGATCTACATGAAGACTTCCCCAAGCAGTAAAAAGAAAGTAAGTCACGATCAAGCCAGCCATCAACATAACATTGATTTTTCCTGCGACTTTTGTGCCAAAATAGATAAAAACAGAAAAAAATAGGAGAAATATGAAAGTGCCAACCCAATCAGAAGATCCTACCCCTAAAAACAAAGAAACTAGGTGGCCTCCACCTGCTACGTAAGCAATAATCAACGAATAAAAAAGAAATATATATAAAGCCCAAACAGAAAATTTTCCCCATTTCCCTAAAAAATGGGTGGCCATAGAAGAAAGATTTGCATTTTGCGGAAGCCAAAGGCCTAGCTCTACAAAGAGAAACCCCGTTGCAATACTAAACATCCAACAAACAAAATAAATACACCATGCAGAAATCAACCCTGCCATGGAAGTTACTAAAGGAAGAGCCAACATTCCAGCTCCAGTAGCTGTTCCGCCAAGCAAAAGAGCGCCTATACAGGTCTTAACAGTAGATCCAGCGCCCTCTTTTTTCATCTCTAATGATCCATCCTTAATAACAACTTGATCAAGATACTGATTTGAGCATTAGAAACTCAATAGATTTTTATCTTATGATCTGGCATTCTCTAGCAGCTAACTCTTGAAGGGGCTTTTACGCGTGCAGCCAAAAATTTACACAGTAACAGAACATGGTATTGATAAGAGCCGGATTGATCCAGATGCGGCGTTTGTGATAGATAGGCTTATTAGTGCCGGTCATTTAGCCTATTTAGTCGGAGGCTGCGTTAGAGACCTTCTTCTAAATCATAAGCCAAAAGATTTTGATATATCAACTTCCGCCCTTCCAGAAGAAATAAAAGGGCTTTTTCGCTCCTGTTTTTTGATCGGCCGTCGATTTAGATTAGCTCATGTACGGGTTGGAAAAAAGGTATTGGAAGTCTCAACCTTTAGAAAAGGGGATAATGAAGATGCCTCTTTAATCCTTCAAGACAATGATTGGGGATCAGAAGTAGAAGATGTTTTAAGAAGAGATTTTACTATTAATGGACTCTACTATTCACCCGAAAATGAAACAATCATCGATTATGTAGATGGCTACATAGATGCAAAAAAACAGTATCTTCGCTCTATTGGCAATCCCCACATTCGATTTAAGCAAGATCCTGTTAGAATGATCCGTTTGATCAAATTTAAAGCTCGATTCGGGTTAGAAATTGATCCAGAAGCCAAGCATGCTTTGATCGAATGCCGTAGAGAGATTTTAAAAAGCGCCAAACCTCGTATTTTAGAAGAAATTTTGCGAATGCTTGAATCTGGTTCTTCTACAGCTTTCTTCCGCTTGATGGCAGACTCAGGTATTCTTTCTATACTCCTTCCTAAACTATCTGATTTTTTTGAACATAAAGAAAGGGGGGAAATTTTCTCTTTCTTTGAAGAAATCGATCGAACGATTAAATCATTTGAATCTATAGAAATTTCCCGAGCCGTTCTTTTAAGCTCAATTGCCTTTCCAATTTTACATAGACACGTTCGGATCCTTCAATCCTCTCATAATCGCCCTTTACATCTTGGAGAAATCCACATGGAAGCGCAATTTATTATTCAAGAAATCTTTGGGCCATTTTTACAAATCCCTAAAAAAATATCCGCGAGCTTAGCCTCAATCATCACTTCACAATTTCGCTTTACTCCTATGCAGGAAAAGAAAAAAACACCCTATCGAATCCCCTCTAGCCCCGACTTTCCAGAAGCTCTAGAGTTTTTTAAATTGCGTGCATCCGTTGAGCCAGGCCTACAAAAAATCTATGAAGAATGGGACTACTACTTTCGTAAGCTCCAAAGAAAACGCACTACCCCTCATCGATGAAGACAATACAAACCTCTTACCTTCCCCTCTCTTTTGTCGGCCCTGATTTATCGATTCCTTGCAAAACTGTCCTCTATTTCTCTTTATCCAAAGAGGACTCTCTACAAACAAAGCCTTTTTGTAACCCGGTAGAAATGCTCGTTGCACTTGGGGTCAGAGTTCTTTCTGCAACACTTCCTTTTCATGAGAAAAATGCAAAACCTGATAACATTAAATCTCTTTGGGGCGCTCATACAGATCTAATCAAAAAATATCTTGATGAAATAGAACTTTCTCTTTTGGAGCTTAAAGGACTAATTCCAGAAAAAATCGGTGTTATGGGGCTTTCTAGAGGAGCGTTTATTGCATCCCACTTAGCAGCAAGTATTCCCCAAGTAACCACGGCACTTGGATTTGCACCTCTTTGCCACCTTGAAGGAGATGAGTCTCTTGATCTATCGAATTTAGCTTCCAAGCTAACGAAAAAACAACTCCGCTTTTATATTGGCCACAAAGACACCCTTGTGCAAACAGATTTAGTTCTTACAACATTCACAAACTTTATTGATGCTGCCAAAAAAAATAAAATCGAATCCCCTTTTATAGATTGCGTTGTAAAACCCTCTGTAGGCCGCGACGGCCATGGAACATTAGATTCCACATTTAAAGAAGGGGCTCTATGGATCGAAGCAAACCTTTAGATCTTTTTATTTGCTGTGGCGAACTCAGCGGCGATCAAATTGGAGCAGAGATTGTCAAAAACCTTCAACACCTGCAGATAGCTGGGGTGATAGGACCTGAACTTAGAGCTCTTAATGTAATCGAAATCGATCCCATGGAATCTCTTCAAATCACTGGATTTTTTCCAATATTCACCTCTATTCTTTCGCTTTTAAAACTTCGCAATAAATTAATATCCTTCATTTTAAAAGAAAATCCTAAGGGGGTGCTTTTAATTGATTTTTCTGGATTTAACACCCTTTTAGCAAAAAAACTCAAAAAATTAGGCTATAAAGGGAAGATTATTAAAATCGTTTGCCCCCAAATTTGGGCGTGGAGAAAATATCGCAAAAAGGGAATCGAAAAATACCATGATGCTCTTTTCACCTTGTTTCCTTTCGAAAAAGACCTTTTCAAAGACTCCCCTTTACACATTGTCTATATTGGTCACCCCGCAGCAAAAAAAATTTTCAACCATCCCCCTTCAGACGCTCTTGAGCTCCTTAAAGGAAAAAAAATAATCTCTCTTTTCCCTGGATCTCGAAAAAAAGATATCCAAATCAATCTCCCCCCCCAGCTTAGATCTGCTAGGTCTATTCCAGAAGCAGAGATTTGTGTAGCATTAAGCTTTGAAGCCCATATTCCAATAGTCCAAAGCTTAGCAAAACAAGCTGGAGTTAAAATTACTATTGTTTTACCAAAAGATCGCTTTGAACTCAT
>JBIIKD010000142.1:0-3831 GCA_044233345.1 Chlamydiia bacterium | reverse complement strand
TCGCAAGTGGAATTGTGGTTTGTGCGAGAACGAGTAAAGCTTTATCTAGACTCAACGAGCAAATCAAAGGGGATAGATGGAAAAAAACCTATATTTTGCGCCATGAAGGAATTCTTCCTTCTATCGCAGGGGAGCTAATTCATTATCTTGTAAAAGGGGACTTTAAAACTGCAGTCTTTGACAATGAAGTTGTTCCAAGTAAAATAGCTCATCTTCGTTACAAAAGTGTAGGGGATGGACGAGCTGAAGTGGAGCTTCTTACCGGACGCTATCATCAAATCCGCGCTCAATTTTCTCATATAGGCGCTCCGATTTGTGGTGATATAAAATATGGCGCTAAAGAAAAAGGAAAATCTCTTGGTATTGATTTACATCACACGCATGTTGAATTTTTTCATCCTGTTACAAAAGAGCTCCTTTCCATCTTCTCTCTTCCAAAATTTTAATTTGTCAGATACTATCTCAACTTTTTAAAACTTAGGGGTAAAGATGGGCGTCATAAATTTTTTAATGGCAGCGAGTGTTTTTTTTAGTGGCCTTTATGCTGCTTCAAACGGATTTCCAGGAGAAATGGTAAAGCATCAGACATTAGAGTGTCTTTATGCAGATGCAGAACAAATCATTTTAGAGGATGGATCTGTTTGGATGCCGGAAGGAAGTGTATTTCTGAATAAAGGGGATCTAGTAGATATTGAAGGATGGTATGTTCAAGGAAATGGAAAAGAAGAAGTTGATCGTAAGTTCACAATAAATGGAAAGACAGTTTTTTGCACTCTTGATTCTTTTGTAAAAATAGAAAAAACAGGTGTGGAGAAATCATATCCATTTCAATTAAAAATACGTATAGATTCAGAAGGAGAAGTAAATGAAGGGTTTTTAGGAGGGCAGTTTGTGAGAACTTCTGAAAATGAAATTCTTCTATGGATCGCAGAAGGCCTTGTTGAAGAAAATCTTTCTAAAGGAAAAGAGATCACTTTTATTAAAAGTAAAAAAGGGGAAAACAAAGTTCTCCATACAGCAAACGGAGAGTGGATACTACCCTTTCATCGAATTGCAAAAGTTAAAGATCCCATGCTACGTAAAGTGATCTCTGTTGAAAAAGATCGAGTTATTTTTGAAAATGTGGTCATTTTAGAAGATGGAAGTGCAGTTCGAGAAGAAACGCGTATTGATTTTAATCCAGATTTCAATGGAGATGTCCTTAAATCGATATTTGAAGAAATAGAAGAATGTCCTATAGAAAGCTTTGAAGTAAATATTTCCTCTTTCAATCCCGTGATTTGTCAGATAGAAGTTAAAGGAAAAGAAGGGGAGTCGATTATTGTTAAGCTTTCTACGGATAATTAATTTAGAGGGCAAATACTCTTAAAGGATTTAAATGAAGAACTTGATGTAAATGTAGAGTTCTTGGCAGGGTCTGAATTAGCAGACGCTTTTGAATGTGGCTCATATGCTGTAGGAGATGAGTTTTTAGTTTATCCATTTACATTTTACCCAATTGAGGGTACGGAAGAGTTCTTTAGCAACATATCAGAAGTTCTAGGTGTAAAGGTAGATATTACAGAGATTGAAGGGATCTATCTTTTAGAGAGAGTGCAAAAATAGATTGCATGATTTGGAGCCCATTTAGAGCTGCGCCTTTCAAAAGTTGGTCGCCAGTTATCCAAAGATCGAGGCTATTTTCTTTAGATAGATCTCGTCGGATCGGCCCGTAGAGCACTTCGTGGCGCCCTGTCGCAAGTTCTGGAGTGGGGTCTTCGTGAAAGAGGATCCCACTACAGTTTTTTAGTATTTCATCTGGATTTTTCGGAAAACAAGCAAAGGTGACATTTGCATAGATGCTATGTGAGCGAATCACAGGTACACGTACAGAGCGTGCATTGATCTGAATATCTCGTGCGTTTAGGATCTTCTTTGTTTCATCGATAATTTTTCTTTCTTCTAAGCTATAAAGATCGCTATCTTTTTCTGATTCATGAAGGAATAGATTGTGTTTATAGGGGTGGGGAAAAGGGGATGGGGAACCGGGATTTAATAATGCATCTAAACCAAGCTTTCCTGCACCACTTGCTGCTTGATAGGTGCATATTAAAGCACTTGTGACTTGGTAGGCTTTATGAAGAGGAAAAAGAAGAAGATTAAGTAGCGTTGCAACGCAGTTTGGAGAGGCAATGAGCTTTGTAGAGAGGGAGAGTAATTCTTTATTGAGTTCAGGAATGATGAGGGGAACGTCAGGATCTAATCTAAAAGTTGAGCCGAGATCTATCACAAAAGCACCCTTTTCCAGAGCTAGAAAAGAAATGGATTTTGCAACATCACAAGGAACGCAAAGAAATACCACTTCATTTTTTTCAAATGTATGAAAAGGAAGGGTCACTCTATCAAGAGTGGAGAAATTATAATGGTTTTTTTCTAGAAGAGAGGTTAGCTCTTTACCTACAAGTCCAGAAGATCCAATAACAGTAATCTTAGTCATAGAAACCAAGTATAGTAGTGGAGATTAATGAATGAAATATTTAAAATCACTTGAGCATGGAAAAAGAAATTTTACTAAATGTTGAAGAGGCGATTCGCGCTATTGCAGAAATAGCAAAGCCAAGAGCTGTCCAGTTTTTAATAGATGTTTGCATGGAAATGAAGCGCTCTTTACAAAAAGGTGGAAAAATTCTCATCGCAGGAAATGGCGGTTCTCTTTGTGATGCAATGCATTTTGCAGAAGAGTTAACGGGGCTTTTTCGCAAAAAACGACGCCCCTTTGCAGCTTTAGCATTGACAGATCCAGGACATATCACTTGCGTTGCAAATGACATAGGCTTTTCTGAAGTTTATGCAAGGTTAATTGAATCTTTAGGCAGAGAAGAAGATCTTTTTGTTGCTTTGACAACAAGCGGGAACTCAGAAAATTTAGTACGTGCTGCAATCGTTGCTAAAGAAAAAAAAATACCTGTGATTGGATTTCTTGGAAAAAGCGGGGGGGCTTTAAGAGATTTATGTGATTTATACTGGATTGTAGAGGGGTTTCCTTTTTCAGATCGAATACAAGAAGCACACATGGCAAGCTTACACATTCTTATCGGTTTATTAGAACAAGTAATGATGGAGGAGGAAAGTGAGCATAGAGCACATAGTCTCTTGGGATCAAAATAAAAAAAAACTTTCATCGCTTCTTTGGTTTTTTAGTCAAATTTATAGATTTGGAATATTTTGGCGTCATTGCTTTTTTGAAATAGGACTTTTTTCTATAAAAAAATCTCCTCTTTTTACCATTAGTGTAGGAAATATTGCGGTAGGAGGAACAGGGAAAACGTCATTCGTCTATCTTTTAGCCAGTGCACTTGGGGATGGGGTAGCCATATTAAATCGTGGATATAGGGCTTTAGAAAAACATCGAGGAGTTGTTGAAAACTCTAAACAAGGTGATGAAGCCTATCTCTTAGCATCTAATCTTCCCAAAGCCCACGTTATTGTAGGGAAAAATCGGAGAAATGGTGCTGCTTTAGCAAAAAAATTAGGAGCGCGCTATATCATTCTTGATGATGGGATGCAGCATAGAAAATTATATAGGGATATCGAAGTAGTAATGATGCATCTAAAAGATCTATCTGAAAAAAAAGCCTATCTTCCAATGGGAAGATTAAGGGACACGCCAAGGCGCCTTGAAAAAGCAGATTATATTGTCGTTCATGGCGTAGATACAGAAGAGGCCTTTCAAGAGGCAAAAATGAAACTTGCTCCTTTTTCTAATGCGCCGATTATAGGTACTTCTTATGTTGTTGAAGATGAAAAAAGATTCAGAGGAAGATCCATTGGGGCATTTTGTGCGCTTGCTAG